>JANOBY010000440.1:0-19579 GCA_031411935.1 Planctomycetales bacterium
GGCAGGAGCAGATGCGCCGGCGCGCATGGGAGCGGTCATGATGAGAAGCTAATCCTCGTTGCCGCGCCTCGGTTCGACGACGAGTTTTGCGCGCATGGCACTCACGCGCTCGGTATCGACGCTGTCGCTGGTCTTCATTCTCTACTTCTGTACGTCTGGTGGTGCATTCACCACCGAGACGCTGGTTGTGTCGGTGGGCCCCGGGCTGGCGCTGTTGATTCTCGTGCTCGTGCCACTGGTGTACTCCCTGCCGGAGATCCTCATCATCGGTGAGCTGGCGAGCATGCTGCCGTTGGCGGGCGGCTACTACCGGTGGGTGCAGCGTGCCTTTGGTCCTTTCTGGGCCTTTCAGAACGGCTGGCTCACGTGGATGTACTCGCTCGTCGACATGGCGATCTATCCCAAGCTGTTCGTGACCTACCTCGCCTACTTCGTCCCGCAGTTGTCGCCGTGGGTCACGTGGGCCTCGCCCTTGCCGGTCACGGTCTTGAGGTTCTGGCCCAGGCCCGAGACCTCGACCTTGCCGCTGATCTCGCCCTTGTAGTCCTGGCGGCCGGGCACGGTGCTGGCCAGCTCCTCGAGCTGAGCGCCGACCAGCCGGAAGCTCGCCTTGTACTCGGGCGTGGCGGTGAGCGTGACCTCCATCGACCCGTTGAGCTTGCCGCCCAGGAGGTCGGACTCCAGGCTCGTCACGCGGGCGCGATCGGCGTCGATCGACAGGGGCGAGGTCACGTTCGTCAGGTGCTGGCCGCCGATCTTCACGCTGCCCAGGTTCAGGATCCCCACGCTGGTCAGCGCCCGGCCGTCGAACCGGCCCGCGATGTTGTGGATCTCCCCCTGGATGTGCTCCAGAGGGAGGCCGGCGGCGATCGTGTTGTCGTTGAACACCACGCGCCCCTGGTTCCACGAGCAGACCGCCGGATCGTTCACCGCGCCCGACCAGCCGATCGTCATGTTGCCCCTCGCGGTGAAGGTCTTGCCGTCGTCGAGCTTGGCGGCGAAGTCGGCCATGGCCGGGGGCATGATCTTGCGCAGCTCGTACTCCAGGCGCAGGTCCTTGACCCACAGGTCCTGAACGCTCAGGGTGAAGGCGCCGGTGTCCTTCATCGTGACCTTGCCCGAGTTGAAATGCACCGGGGCCTGGCGGAAGCGGAACCCCACGTCCTTCATGCTCACCACGCCGTTGTCGAAGAAGAAGGTGCCGGTGACCTTCTCCATGTCGGGCAGCTCGACGATCGGGCTATGCGCGGCGGTCTCGGTGCCGGGCGCGGGGGTGAGCTTCAGCGACACGCAGGCGTCGGTCCCGGGCGTGATGGTGATCTTGTAGTCGTCGGGCTTGCCCGGCCCGACCGAGATCAGCGCATCGACCGTGGAGGAGCCCGTGGGGTTGAGGATGCTCCAGGTGCGCTCGCCCCAGGCCGGGGGCAGGCTCTCGCGGAGCTGGCGATCGAACGGGATCCCCTCCGCCTTGAGCTTCAGGTCCACCGCGAACTTGCCCTTGGTCACCTGGTTGACCTCGCCGCTGGCCGAGATCCTCGCCAGGTTGTTCTCCCCCTGCATGTCGGTGAACACCCAGCGATCCGGGTGCAGGCCGAGGCGTCCGGTGAGGTTCGACACCGGGTACGGCAGCCCCTTCCAGCGGATCGAGCAGCCCGGGTTCAGGTCGAGTTCGGCGTCCACCGCGATCTTGCCCTTGGGGTCGTCGGGCAGAGGGGTCCGCTTCAAAACGGCCACCCCGCGCACGGTGCCCTTGGGCTGAAAGTCCTCGACCACCTTGCGGGCGTCGGGCGGGATGGCCCGGAGCAAAACCTCGTCCACCGGCATGGTCCCGGCCTCGAAGCGGATATCGACCACGGCGCCCGGGCCGGGGTTCACGATGGTGCCCACGCCGGTCAGGGGCTCGGAGCCGACGACCGTGGCCAGGTCCACGGTGATCTTCTTCTCCTTGTAGTGCAGCTTCCCGCGCAGGTGTTCGAGCGGGTACTTGAACTGGTGATATTCGATGGCCACGTCCAGCACGTCCACGTCGGTCTCGTAGAGCAGCTCGGTGCCGGGGATGTGTCGGAAGGCGTGGATCGTGGCGTTGACCTGGCCGAGATTCGTGCGGCCCGGCGGCGAGAAGTGGCCCCACAGGTCGTACAGCTTCGGCGGGGTCTTCTTCTTGAGGCGCTCGTCCAGGTCCAGGTTCACCACCTTGACCCTCATGTCCATGGGGCCGGTGGCCAGGTCGGTCGGCGAAAACGTGGCCGAACTCAGCCTCACCACGGTCTTGCCGTTGTACCCGTCGGCCTGGTGGACCCGGATCGACCGGGGCGTGATCGTGGCCGAGCCCGCGACCTTGGACAGCGGGAACGGCATCTTGGGGCAGTCCCAAAGCCCCTCGCGCAGGCTCAGGGCGACCTCGTAATCCACGGGCGTGGGGGCCTGGGGGTCGATCACCAGGCGGGCCACGTTCACGTCCACCTCGCCTCGGTCCAGCCCCATCTGCGCGAGCTTCTCGCGCAGGGCCTGCGGAAGCCGGTTGCGCAGGGTGTCGGAGATCGCCAGGCCCGAGAGCCTCCCCTGGGTGAGCACCATGCGGCCGGTCGTCGGGTGATAGGTCCCGGCCAGGGCCATGCGCTCGAACATGTCGCTGCGGGCGTCCCCCTCGAACCGGAACGACCCGTCGGAGATCGGCTCGATTTTGAGCGACACCTCGCGGAGGATCGTGCCGAAGGCCGAGCCCTCGTCGAGCTCGACCGAGCCCTTGCTGATCGTGATCACCGGCTTGATCTGCGCAGTGCCGGGCCACGGGCTGGCCAGCAAATCCTGGAGGTTCCAGGTGCCGTCGGCCCTGCGCTTGATGCGCAGGCGGGGCCAGGCCACGGCCACCTCGCGGGTGGCCACCTTGCCCCAGAACAGGGCGCGGAAGTCGGACCGGATCTGGAGCCAGGGGATCTTCAGGGTTTCCAGCGTCTTGCCGTCCACCGTCTGCCAGATCGACGTCTGCCGCAGCTCCACGTCGCCGACCAGGGGCCGGATCTGGACCCGGTCCATGCTCACCTGCGCCTTCGGCAGGTAGCGGGGCGCGGCCTCGCGGATGAACTGGGCCAGCGTGTCGCTGTCGGTGATGTACGTGTAGGCGAACCACACCGACCCGGTGGCGACCGAGCCCAGAAGCAGGAAGCTCCAGAGGAGGAACCTTCGCAGGCGGCGACGACGCATCAAAGCCCTCCTTGGCATGGATCGGACGCAACCGGACACGGACCCTGAACTACGATCGCCCCGCCGCCACGAGGCGGCCCATCCTCCGGACGACGGCCATCCCGCCGATCGCCACGAGGCCGAACGCAGGCACCTGCGCGGGGATGCGATAGCGGATCGAGCTCACGAACACCACATGCAACGCCAGGAAGTACAGCAAAGGCCCTGCCAAAAGGCCCAGCGCCCGAGGATCCCGCCGGACCACCCAGGCCCCCGCGATCAGGAGCCCGAACAGGGGGAGCGTGACCGCGGCGCTGGCCAGATTGCTCCACGAGGCGCGGAACTCGGCCGCGTTGGGCCACGGGCTCCAGAACCGCCCGGCCTTCACCAGCGCAAGCCTCGCCACGCGGAGGGGATTCTCGCGGGCGAAGGCCAGGGCCACGTCGCGGAGGGCGCGGTCCTGCTCGATCTCGCCCAGAGATCGGAACCGAGGGTCGGCCAGGAACCGCATGTCGCTGGACCCGTCGGCCGAGGGGTTCAGGCCGTCATAAAGGCTGGCCCCGCCCCACAGGGCCGTGATCACCGGCTTGCCCACGGCCCGCTCGTTGCGGATCGCCCACGGGGCCAGGACCAGTGCCATGCCCAGGAGCACCCCGGCCGCGCCTCGCACATTGCGCGGCGAAAGGCACGCGATCGCGCACCCGGCCAGGGGGGCGAGGAACCACGACGGCTTGACCAGGACCGCCGAGCCCGCCGCAAGCCCCGCCGCGATCGCGACCGGCCACCCGTTCCTCGGCAAAGGGGCCCCCCGGCCCGGCCAGGTCGCGGCCATCCCCCAGAGCATGATCAGCATGAGCGGCACGAACACGGCCTCGGACAGGAGCAGCGCCGAGGTCCCCGCCCAGTACGGCTCGACCGCCGCCAGGCCGGCCGCGACCACCGCCACCGAGGCCGGAACCGCGGGCCGGACGGCCCTCGTGAGCGCGTAGACCAGCGGCACGCACGCCGCGCCCAGGAGACCCTGCACGAGCCTCGCCCCGATCGCAGCCTGGGGCCCGAACACGGCCTGGCACGCGGCCAGGAAGAGCGGGTATCCGGGCGTGCGCAGGGCCCGGTGGGGGATCCCGAACTGGTCCACCTCGTAGGGCAGGCCCAGTCGGATGGCCTCGGCGAGCTTCCAGTAGATGGCCGTGTCGTCGAACAGGCACAGGGCCCCGCGTCGCCTGGCCGCCGCCTCCACCGCGTAGGCCGCGACGACCCTCAGCAGGAGCGCGACGCCCCCCAGGACGAGCAAGGCCAGGCGTGTGCGGGACGAGGGCGGGGTCATGAAAGGGGCGAGGCTCCCGTCGCGGCGAGGGCGGACCAGTCATCATCCCGGAATGCGGCTCGCGAGGGGCGTCGGACTGTACGCCGGAGCGGCCGCGCGGTCAAGCGCAATGGGGGGTGACGCAGGATCTCTCAAGTCGCGCGCCCGACCCTGCCGACTCTAACGATTATTGCTATTGCGCGGCCCATGCGTCGCACTGAATTCGGGCGGAGCCCTCGGTTGAGATTACTCGCATCGCCCGCGTACCTCCTCGTCCTTATCGCCGCGACCGCCTGCCCGACGGCGGCGCAGCAGGCCCCCAAGGTGCCCTCGCCCACGCTGCCTTCCGCGTCTCCCCGCGAGGTTGAGCTTGAGGCTCGCCTGCGGAAGATGGAAGAGGCGAACCAGCAGCTCGCCGATCAGATGCAGCTGCTCATGAAGGAAGTGAAGTCCCTCCGCACCGAGGGCAGCAAGAAGCCCGAGGTGACGGCCCCGGCCTCGGGTGCGGGTGCCACGGCGGCGGGCGGCTCGGGACGGTCGGTCGGCTCGGCGGGCGGTTCCTCGGCCCAGAATGAGCCAGGGCGCAACCCGGCCGCTCCCAATTATCAGGGGGTCTCGGGCGCGAAGTCGTCCAAGAATACCCCGCTCCAGGCCGACTTCGGGCCGGGCTTCCAGCTCCAGAGCTCCGACGGCGAGTACCAGGTCCAGTTCCACCAGGAGACCCAGCTCGACTACCGGGCCTTCGACCCCACCGGCGAGGAGTTCGCCCGCCAGGGCTTCGTCATCCCCCGCGTGCGGGCCTTCGCCAACGGGCGGGTCACGAAGGGCCTGGACTACATGGTCTCGGTCAACCGCGGGTTCGGCAACCTGGACATCCTCGACGCCTGGGTCAACTTCCACCCCAGCGACAAGTTCCAGGTCAAGCTCGGCCGGTTCATGACCCCCATGAACTACGAGCAGTTCGCCATCCAGAACATGTGGCTGATCGCCCCCGAACGCTCGCTCTTCACCTCGAACCTGGGCCTGAACCGGCAGCTCGGCGTGATGGTCTGGGGCCAGGCATTCAACGAGCGCGTGGACTACGCCGTGGGCGTGTTCGACGGCCCCCGCAACTCGTTCGTCGACTACAACGACGCCAAGGACGTGATGACCTACCTGAACGTCCGGCCGTTCCAGAACGACGACGACTCGTTCCTCCGCGACCTGAACCTCGGCGGGTCGTTCGCCTACGGCGACCAGGGCGACCAGGACGCGACCTCCGACCCGCTCATCCCCCGATCCTTCCGCGTGGCCGCCAACGCCTCGAATGCCGGGACCGCCAACCGCTACGCCCCGCCGTTCTTGACCTTCAACGACAGCGTGATCGAGCGCGGTTCGCGGATGTTCTGGTCGGCCAACGTGGCCTACTTCTACAAGCAGCTCTCGATCTTCGCGGATTACAACGGCGGGATCGTGGGCTACGCCGACAGCAAGAACGCGGCCAGCTCGGTCGAGTCGCCGGTCTCGGGCTTCTCGGTCGCGGCGGGCTACTTCCTCACCGGCGAGACCGTCCAGCGCCGCACGATCGTCGAGCCGAAGCGCCCGTTCAGCCTCAAGCACGGGGCGTTCGCGCCCGGGGCCGTCGAGCTGGTGGCCCGCTACAACACGTTCAACATCGACGAGAACGTGTTCACCGGCAAGCTCGCCGACCCGACCAAATGGAGCAACAGCGCCTGGGGCACCAACGTGGGCATCAACTGGTACCTGAATCGCTACGTGAAGATCTACCTGGACTGGCAGCACTCCGAGTTCGGCAGCCCGGTCTTCTACGCCTCGCCCAACAAGCGGTCGATCGCCAACGAGATGTACTGGCTCCGCTTCCAGTTCTACTTCTGAGCCGGGGCCAGCGCCGCACTCACATCGACGGAGAACCCGGGCAAAAGCCGCGACGTGGCGAACTGGCCGGGCGAGAACTCGCCCAGCGTGGCGTAGGTGTCGCCTTCGAGGACCAGAACCACGATCCGCCTCGTTTCGGGATCCACAATCCAGTACTCGGGGATGCCCGCCTCGGCGTACTCGGCGCGTTTGGTCTCGAAGTCGTGGCGACGGTCCTCGCTCACGACCTCCATCACAAGGTCGGCCCCCTCCCAGAACTGCTCCTGCATCCGGTGGGCGTGTTCGGCCTTCATGAACAGGACATCGGGCTCGCGGTACTTGCCGGTTCGAAGTCTCATCGGCAGCGCGGCGAAGATCGCGATACCAGATCGATTCGCCGTGACAAACGCTTTAAGGGCATCATAAAGGAAGGCGATGATCAACTGGTGACTAAACGTGGGCATGGGCAGGACCTCGATGAAGCCGTCGGCGAACTCCACCAGGCGGTTGCCCTGCAGATCCAGGTACTCCTGCTCGCTCCAGTGCCCCTGCGTGGGGAACAGCCTGGCGATGTCCCAGGCGGGCTCGCCGTAGACGGGCGTGGATCGGTCGGGTGCCATGCTCATCGAACCCGTCCCCCAAGAGAGGAAGCCTGAAAGGCGGACGACGGGCCGAAGAACCGGACCCGCCGCCCTCTGCCTTGATTCTAAGCCGTGGCTCAGGCCTTCTTCCAGATTCCGGTCCCGTAGACGGCCCCGGCGCCCAGCTCTTCCTCGATGCGGAGGAGCTGATTGTACTTGGCCACGCGGTCGGAGCGCGAGGCGCTGCCGGTCTTGATCTGGCCGCAGTTCGTGGCCACGGCGATGTCGGCGATCGTGGCGTCCTCGGTCTCGCCCGATCGGTGAGAGAGCACCGCCGTGTACTTCGAGCGCTGGGCCAGGTAGACCGAGTCCAGCGTCTCGGTCAGCGTGCCGATCTGGTTGACCTTCACCAGGATGCTGTTGCAGGCGTCCTTGGCGATGCCCTCGGCCAGGCGGGCCGAGTTGGTCACGAAGAAGTCGTCGCCCACGATCTGGACCTTCGAGCCCAGGGTCTTCGTCATGGCGGCGTAGCCGTCCCAGTCGTCCTGGTCCAGCGGGTCCTCGATCGACACGATCGGGTACTTGTCCACCCACGAGGAGAACGTGTCGATCATCTCCTGCGTGGAGAACAGCTTGTCGGGATTGGACTTCCAGAACTTGTAGCCCTTCTTGTCCCCCTCGTCGAACAGCTCGGACGAGGCGCAGTCCAGGGCCAGGGCGAAGTCCTTGTCGCGGCCCGGGGTGTACCCGGCCTTGCTGATGGCGTCGAGGATATACGTGATCGCTTCCTCATTGCCCAGGTTCGGCGCGAACCCGCCCTCGTCGCCGACCGCCGTGTTGTGCCCGGCCTTCTTGAGCACGCTCTTGAGCGTGTGGAAGACCTCGGCCACCATGCGGATGCCCTCGGAGAAGCTCTTGGCTCCGATCGGCATGACCATGAATTCCTGGAAGTCGATCTTGTTGTCGGCGTGCTTCCCGCCGTTGATGATGTTGGCCATGGGCACCGGCAGGATCCGCGCGCCCGCGCCTCCGAGGTAGCGATACAGAGGGAGCCCCGCGCTCTGCGCGGCGGCCTTGGCCGTGGCCAGGCTCACGCCCAGGATCGCGTTGGCGCCCAGGTTCGCCTTGTTGGGCGTGCCGTCGGCGGCGATCATGGCCAGGTCCAGGCCGATCTGGTCGGTGGCGTCGCGCCCGATGACGACCTCGGCCAGGGCGTTGTTCACGTTGGCCACGGCCTTGGTCACGCCCTTGCCCAGATACCTCGTCTTGTCGTCGTCGCGCAGCTCGACCGCCTCATAGATGCCGGTGCTGGCGCCCGAAGGGACGGCGGCGCGGCCGATGGTGCCGTCTTCCAGGATCACGTCCACCTCGACGGTGGGGTTGCCGCGGGAGTCGAGGATCTCGCGGCCCTTGACGGCGGCGATCGCGGTGAACTCGTAGCCGGTCTGCGTGCTCATCGGAAAAGACGAACTCCTGAAGAGGAAAGAAACGCTCGCCCGCGCGGGCCGAACGGCCTCACCATTCGCGCGCCGGAACTCGCGCACGATCCTAACGATTCCGCCCCAAAATTGCGCGGGGACATTGTCCGAGGGCCGCCTCCCCCTCGCCCGACGAAACCCGTTGGACCGCCGGGGCGCGAAGACACCGGGCAGGCTAATCCCGTTGGGGTTTCGCCTGCCCGGTGTCTTCGCCGTCCTGGAGATTGGCCTCTTCTTCAGTATCCCAGCGCCCACCGCACGACCGTCACGAATCCCACCAGCAGCAGCCCCAGGATCACGAGCATGAGGATGGCGAACGGGAGCAGGAATCGCCACGACATCCCGATGCGCAGGCCGGGTAGCAATCCTGGCCTGGCCTGAGGCTCCGCGGGCGTGACGTCGATCATCCGGTACGGTTCGAGGAGCTTGAGGTTGCGGGTGTTCGCCTTGAACGCCACGTCGAACAGGTCGCCCAGGAGGGGGATTGCGCCTACCCCCACGTCGAGCAGGACGTTGCCCATCATCCTCGCGGCCACCGCTTTGGGGACCTTGTAGTGGGACAGGGCCACCAGCACCACGCCCGTCTGGACCAGACCCGCGGCCACGTCTCCGCCGATCGGCAGCAGTCCCAGGACTGCGTCGAGCCCAACGCGAATCTTCGTGCCCGGGATCGTGAACGCGCGGTCCATGAGCCAGGCGATCCGCTCCAGGGTCTCGGCCATCTCGCGGCCCCTGGGCGGGCTCGGCGGTGCGATCTTGGTGAACCCTCGGGCCATCGCAGTCCCCTCGCAAGGATCTAAGGTCGGGAAAGGACGAAGGGCCGGGCGAGTGGAGAGTCACGCCCGGCCCCGTCAAAATGGTCTACGCGAACGCCCCGCCGATCAGGCGGTCACGCCCCGGCGACCGCTGAACCAGCCGAAGGCCAGCAGGACGATCGCGCCCAGCGTGGCCATGATCCAGCCGCCGGGCTGGTAGGGGCTCGTGCCCAGCTTCAGCAGGTAGGCGAGCCCGCCGCCCAGGAGCGACCCGACCACACCCAGCATGATCGTGGAGCCGATGCTCATGGTGTCGCGGCCAGGATGCAGCGCACGCCCGAGGAAGCCCGCGATCAGGCCCAGGACAACCCAACCGATGATCGATCCAATCAGATCCATAGCAACACCTCACAATCCAAAGTTCGTGAAAAGGTCTTCCACTGACGTTTGTGGAACCCGTTTGCCTACTCGGCAGACCACTGCATATCCGATGCCAAGAATCCATTTGCCTCCCGACCCGGCGCAGGGCCGGGGCCCGCGGGCACCTCGCCCCGGTGTTCCGCAATGGCGCGGAAGGCACGGGTGGGCAAGCCCGCCGCCTTGCCCGGGCGGGGACGGGTCTCATGTCGTTCGTGCGTCACCGGGGGCCGACTGCGCAGGCGATCGATCGGCTGCGGGGACCGCCCGGTCCTGGGCTCCTCGGCGCGAGGGTCCGGCGACCGCGCGGGGTGCCCCGGGAGGGCAAGCCCACCGGGGACATCCGGCGTTTTTTCGCGAGATCCGATTGCGTCAGGGCGGGGTGAGACGCGAGGCCCGGGCTCAGCCGGCCCAGTGGCCGTTGCCCGTGGCCACTCCGGGCATCCCCACGGAACGGGCGAGTTCCAGGGCGCTGGCCGTGATGCCGTCGATGTCCAGGCCGACCTCGGCGAGCTGCTCGTCGCGCTCGGCGTGGAGCACGAAGCGGTCGGGCAGGCCGAGCCTTCGCACGTGGGCGGTGGGCAGGCCGGCGTCGTTCGCGGCCTCGAGCACGGCCGAGCCGTACCCTCCGGCCAGGCAGCCTTCCTCGACCGTCAGGACGAACCCGCACTCCTCGATCGCCTTGAGCGTGGTGGCCCTGTCCAGGGGCTTCACGAACCGGGCGTTGACCACGCCGACCCTCAGGCCGTGCTCGGCCCTCAGGCGCTCGGCGGCCCGCAGGCAGGTGCCGACCATCGTGCCGCAGGCCAGCAGCATCCCGTCGGTCTCCCACTCGAGGATCTCCGACTGCCCGAGCTCGATCGGCTGGGCCTCGCGCTCGATCGTCTCCAGGCTGGCCCGGGGGTAGCGGATCGAGGTGGGCGAGGTCTGCTCCAGCGCGAAGTCGAGCATGGGCGCCACGTCCTTCTCATCGCCGGGCGCCATGATGATCATGTTGGGGAACATGCGCATGTACGAGATATCATACGTGCCGTGGTGCGTGGGGCCGTCGGCCCCGACGAGCCCCGCGCGGTCGATGGCGAAGACCACCGGCAGGTTCTGGAGCGAGACCTCCTGGAAGATCTGGTCGAACGAGCGCTGGAGGAACGTGCTGTAGATGTCGACCACGGGCTTCGCCCCGGCCTTGGCCATCCCCCCGGCGAAGGCCACGGCGTGGCTCTCGCAGATGCCGGTGTCGAAGAACTGGTCGGGGAAGTCGGTGCGGATCTTCTGGAGCTTGTTCCCCTCGCACATGGCGGCGGTGAGCACGGCGACCTTGGGGTCGCGGGCCATGGCGGCGTGCAGGGCCTCGCTCATGGAGTCGGTGTAGGCCTTGCTGCTCGAGGTCTTCAGCGGGATGATCCCGCTCTCGGTGTGCTGGAACGGCGCCGGGGCGTGGAACTTCACCGGATCCTGCATGGCGGGCTCGAACCCGTGCCCCTTGTCGGTGAGCACGTGCAGGAGGATCGGCCCGTCCATCGTCTTGATCTTGGCCAGATACTCGCGCAGGGTGGGCAGGTCGTGGCCGTCGATCGGGCCGATGTAGGTGAAGCCCAGGTCCTCGAACAGCATCCCGCCGTGCAGGGAGGCCTTCACCGCGTCCTTGATCTGCTGGAGCCAGCGGTCCGCGGCGTCGCCCACCAGGGGGATCTGCGGCAGAAGTTTGCGCACCTTCTTGTTCAGGTCCGCATACATGGGCATCATGCGGCACTTGTCGAGGTAGTACGCCACCCCGCCCACGGGGGGGCAGATCGACATCTTGTTGTCGTTGAGCACCACGAGAAACTTCTTGCGCAGACCGCCGGCGTTGTTCAACGCCTCGAACACGATGCCCGAGGGGAACGCGCCGTCGCCGATCACGGCCACCGAGTGCCGCTCGGGGTGGCCGATCAGGTCGTCGCCGGCCTTCAGCCCGAAGGCCGTGGAGGGGGCGCACCCGGCGTGGCCGGTCATGAAGAGGTCGAACTCGCTCTCGCTGGGGTTGGGGTAGCCCATGAGGCCCCCCTTGGTGCGGATCGTGTGCAGGCGGTCGGCGCGCCCGGTGATGAGCTTGTGGGGGTAGATCTGGTGCCCCGTGTCCCAGATGATCCGGTCCTGGGAGAAGTCGTAGGTCAGGTGCAGCGCCAGGCAGAGCTCGACCACGCCGAGGTTGGAGGCGAAGTGGGCGGCGCGGCGGCCGACCACGCCGATCAGCTCCTCGCGCATCTCGGCCGCAAGCTGCGCGAGCTCCGCGTCGGTGAGCGTCTTGAGGTCGGCGGGTGAGCCAATCCGAGGCAAAATCGCGCTGCCGGTCATCAGCGATCCCTTTCCAAGAGTTCCCACGCGAGCGCCTTGAGCATGGCCCCGCGGTCCCCGAACGGCTCCAGGGCCGTCCTCGCCTCGTCGGCGAGCTGTCGAGCCTTCTGCCGGCTCCCCTCGATCCCGAGCAGGCCGGGATACGTCCACTTGCCCAGATCCGAATCCTTGCGCACTCGCTTGCCCATCGCGGCCTCGTCCCCCTGCACGTCCAGGAGGTCGTCGATGATCTGGAACGCCAGCCCCACGGCCTTGCCGTAGCGGTCCAGCGCCTCGATCTGGTGCTGGGTCGCCCCGGCGACCACCGCCCCCATTCGCAGGGGGGCCAGGAGCAGGGCGCCCGTCTTGCGCCGGTGGATCGCCTCCAGGGCCCCCACCGTGCCGTCGGTCCGCCCCTCGGCCATGAGGTCGGCCATCTGGCCGCCCACCATGCCGTCGGGCCCCGAGGCCTCGGCCAGGATCAGGGCGCACCGGGCCGCCGCCTCGGGCGGGTGAGTGTAGCGGAGCACGGTCTCGAACGCCAGCGTCAACAAGCCGTCGCCGGCGAGGATCGCCGTGGCCTCGTCGAACGCCTTGTGGCAGGTGGGACGGCCCCGCCTGAGGTCGTCGTCGTCCATCGCCGGAAGGTCGTCGTGGATCAGGCTATACGTGTGGACCATCTCGACCGAGCACGCCGCCGGGATGGCCAAAATCGGGCTCCCCCCGCACGCCTCGGCCGCCATCATCGCCAGGATCGGCCGCAGCCGCTTCCCTCCGGCCAGAAGGCTATAGCGCATGGCCTCGGCCAGGCGAGGCGGGCACGGCGCCTGGGGGTCGTCCACCGGCGGCAGGAAGCGCGCCAGCGACTCCTCGACAAGGCGGCGGGCCTCGGCCAGGAAGGCGGCGAGCGTTTCGGTCTCGGGCTCAGCAGAAATTGTCATGGGCGAAGGGCTTCGGGCATCCGGCCGGTGGTGGCGCCGTCGGGCATCCAGTCCCGACCATCGGGCGGTCGCGCCGTCAGGGGGCGGACGGGGGGTCCATCATGACGTATTGTGGACATTTCCCGGAAGAATGTCCATGCTGCTCCAACTCACACTCTTCACGCTTGCCCAGAGCCCCCAAAGTCCCCAGATCACGCTAGATTCTCAGGCATCCAAGCCCGCCCATGTGCCCTACCAGCGGCCGGCAACCGACCGGATCGTTGGCCAGCCGTGATCCCGATCCCCCGGTCGTGGACTCCGTTGCGGGCGACGGATCTTCGGGTCACGATGGGGGAGAGATCCAGGCCCCCTCGGCCCGATCCGAAATCCCAGGCCCGCCATGCGATCACCGCGCCCCTCGACCGCCGAACGCCTCCTGGCGATCCTCGCGGGCGTGCTCGTCCTCCGGGTGACCGCCCTGGTCGTCTCCCGGTACGGCGATTACTTCCCCGCGAACTTCGGGTCCGACTTCCTGCGAGGCCGGGAGGGGCATTTCGGGGGGCTCTATCGCTGGGCGTTCTACACGCACATCCTGTCCGGCCCGGTGTCGCTGGTCCTGGGCTTGGTCCTGGTCAGCCGGACCTTCCGGGCGCGGTTCCCGAGTTGGCACCGCCGGCTCGGCCGGGTCCAGGTCGCGGGCGTGGTCCTGCTGGTCACGCCCAGCGGGCTCGCCATGGCGCGTTATTCCGCGGCGGGGCCCGTCGGCGCGGTCGGGCTGGCGGCGCTGGCGATCGCCACCGCGGGGTGCGCGGGCCTTGGCGCGAGGGCGGCGGCCTCGCGACGGATCGCCGATCATCGCCGCTGGATGTGGCGATGCTATTTGCTCCTGGCCTCGGCCGTGGTCCTGCGGCTCATGGGAGGAGCGGCCACGGTCGCGGGCATGACCTCGCCGTGGATCGATCCGCTCGCGACCTGGCTGTGCTGGGTCGCGCCTCTCGCCGCGTTCGAGGTCCGCGAACGGGCGAACGCCTTCCGTCCGCGCCTCACCACTCCGTCCTGAGCACGTCGTTATCGTTGCCCGAGATCGACAGAAGCGCCCGCCTCTTCGGGGCCGAGAGTCCGGCCTTCAGGAACCTCGCGGAGCCGTCGCCAATCCCCGCGTTCATGCCCCCCGGGTGGTGGAACTTTGTCCTCGCGTCGAGCGTGAGGAACAGGTCCGCGGGGGCGTCGAGGGGCGACATCCAGGGGACGGCGTGGGCATCGTCGACCTCGATCACGGCGAGCGTGGACGCCAGCCCGTCGGTGATCTCGTCGAAGCGGCGAGAATGCCCCGCGACCAGAAAGCCGTCGGGCCCCACGTTCGCCAGGTAGGTCGTCGTGTTCTTCACATCACCAAACTCGGGGCATGCGTAAACCGACCGCTTGCTCGCGGCCACCACGGCGTTCGCCGGGTCGTCCCAGGGCTTCGCAAGGTCGATCAGGTCGTTGGTCGCCTTCTCATCCAGAAAGGGCAGGATCAGCGTCCGCCAGCTATGCAAAGGCCTGCCGCTCGCATCCGCCGTGTACGCGGGCGGCAACGCCTTGTACTCCGCATGATAGTTATGCAGGGCGAGAAGGATCTGCTTCAAATTATTGGTGCACTGGGCCCGACGAGCCGCGTGACTCGTGCCGCTGCGGGTGGCCGGCAACAGAAGGGCGATCAGCACCACCACGATGGCCACGACCACCAGGATCTCGGTCAGCGTGAAGCCCCGCCTCGGGGGAGCAGGATGCGGCCTCATGACGGGTCCTCCGCAAATCCAGGGGAAAGCCCCATTCTGACAGGCCCCGAGATCGCTTGCACGGGGAATGGGAGAAGTGGCGTCATTTCAGGGGAGCCTGGTCGCTGGCCGGGTCGTCCGGAGGGCCGTGGACGATGCCGGTGATCGGGTAACAGCGGATGCGTCCCACGTATTCACTCGCCGGCACCCCGGATGGCCAGACGGCCGGCGAACCGGCCGGGCTTCCGCAGGATCGCGAAGATGGGATCGTGGAACGGGTGGCCGAACCGGCGAAGCGCGGTGGAGTTCAGGACCAGTCGGTCACGGCCGTAAGGCCGGACCAGGTCCCGGTCTCGGAGGCCCGGCCGGGGGTCCATGCCGTGGATCAACGGCGTGATCGGGCCGGATCCGCGAGACGCCCCGGACTCCACCACCTCGGGCGATCGCCCACTCCGGCAGGGGCGGGACGGACGCCCGGACCTGCCCGGGCGTGGGCCCCGGAGAACCGAGGGCCAACGCCGGCCGTCCACGTATTGCCTGTTCTCCTGGTTGACTTGGGAGTTCCGCTCAGGTCTGATGTCCCGGCGATCGGCGGAAGCTCGCGCATGACGGGATCGATACGACCTGGGCAGAACGACGTGTCGACCATGTCCATATCCAAGGGATGTTCATGATATCTTTCAAGATTGTGTACTTCGCCCTCAAGTTCGGGTTCTTCCTGGCGCTGGTTCGCTCGTTTGTGACTTACGAGGCTCTGCACAAGCACTTTCTCGCGCTCAGCGTCCTGTACACGGTGGTGGTGGCGGGCCTCAGCTACGCGTTCCTCCTGAGCTGGCAACCCGTGGTGGACTGGGCCGCGTGGGGGAAATGGCTGGGCCTGACCCTCTTGATCTCGTCGGTCTATTTCTGGCTCCTCGCGCGGTACGAGGATGGCGTGATCTTCTGGATCCTTCTGCTGGCGGGGGTGGGCGTTTGCCTGTTCTGACCCGTCCGCGATCGGCCACTACGGGTGCAAGTCGGCGGGACGCGGGCCCTGCCCTTTCCGGGCCGAGCCCCCTGCGCGTGAAGAAGGGAACCTCGCGATGAGCATCGTGTTCTTCTGCCAGAGCTGCGGGTCGCGGTTTGAAGTCAACGCCGCGATGGCGGGCAAGATCGGCCACTGCAAGAAGTGCGACCAGAGGATGCCGATCCCGAAGGCCGCGCAGCTGGCGTCGATGACGGCCATGCCGGCG
This sequence comes from Planctomycetales bacterium, assembly GCA_031411935.1. GTDB lineage: Bacteria > Planctomycetota > Planctomycetia > Isosphaerales > Isosphaeraceae > JAQGHR01. Next base: position 15,800 of record JANOBY010000440.1, read on the forward strand.
GTCGCCGCCGCGGGCTCGGGCGGCCCTTCCTGGCTGGAGCGGGTCAACAGCGACATCGGCCTCAAGCCGCTCACGGTCGGCGCGATCAAGCCGGTGGCGAAGCCGTCGCCCCTGGACGACGCCTCGAATTCCGCGCTCTACGAGCTGGTCCAGACGCCCCAGGGGCTCACCGCCCGACAGCCTGAGGCCCGCATGCCGGTGCGCGACGTGAGGCTCGGGTGGAAGGGGAAGCTCGGGAAGCTCCAGAAGGCCCTGCGCTGGGTCAACAACAGCGCCTATCTGGTCTCGATCCCCTTCGTGATGATCATCCTCACGGGGGCCTCGATCAAGAACCGCCCCCTGGCGCTGTTCGGCGCCACGGTGGTCGTGCTCTTGAACCTGGGCCGGATGGCCACCGGGCTGCTCAACCTGCTGATCATCCCGTTCCGGGAGAGCGTGGGGCAGGGCCTGCTCTTCCTGCTCCCCCCGTTCACGGTCATGTACCTGGCGAAGAACTGGAAGGGGATGAAGCCGCCGTTCTTGAGGGTGGCCGTGCCCGCGATCACGATCGCGCTGGTCTTCCTGGCGTTCAGCTTCGTCCCCTGGTTGTCTCGCGGAGGGGAGGGGCTCGAAGGCTCGCCCAAGGCCCAGCTTCGCGCCGGGTTCTCGGAACTTCGCCAGGACATCTCCGGCCAGCTCGAACGGGTCAGCACGCTGAACCTGAACCAGATCGAGGCCAGAGGGGGGGCGGAGCTCGCCCGGCTCAAGGCGCAGTTGACCGGCTCGATCGCCGACGCGCGCAAGGCCCAGGGCCTGACGGCCCCGCCCCCCGCCCCGGGCGCCTCGACTCTGCCCGGGACGACCTTGCCGTCGAACGCCTCGCTGCAAGACCTGGTCAAGGAACTCCAGTCCCTGCGCAACGCCATGACCGACGTGACCCAGTAATCCACGCCCGCCCTGAACCGGACCGAGCCTGTCTACCTCTCGAGGCGAGACCCCCGAATGGCCACCCCGATCGATCTCGCGACGCCCGCGGCCCTGCCCCTCGATCCCGACGAGGCCGAGGTCGAGCTCGAACCCACAGCCGCGTACGAGCCCGCCCCCCTGGGGCCCTCGGCGCTGCATGATCCCCACGCGGGCAGCCTCAGCGAGGAGACCGAGGCCCTGAGGCGCAGGCGCATCGGCGCCTCCGCGCTGTTCCTCGCCGCGCACTTCGGCCTGGTCGGCCTCTCCAGCCTCTTCACCGGAGAGGCCGAGAGCCGGTCGATCTCCCTGTTCCTGGGCCTCCGCTTCTCGATCTGCGCGATCGCCGCCCTGCTCGTCTACAGCCGCCTGGACCTCTCGGCGATCCAGCTCCGCGCCATCGAGTATTTCCTGTTCGGCGGGACCGTCCTGCTCCTGTGCCTGGCGCAGTATTTCGTGAACGTGAGTTTGGTGCAACTCGGCGAGCCGATCGGCATGATCGCCTACGCCAAGAACGGCGTGATCCACCTGATCACCGTCATGATCGTCTATGGGTTCTTCATCCCCAACGACGCCCGGACCACGGCCTATGTGGTCCTCACGATGGCGCTGGCCATGGCCCTCACGCTGACCGCCGTGGTCACCCGCCCCGACGTCGAGCCGATCCTCGACGGGATCCGCACCGGCGAGAGGACCTCCAGCAACGTCCTGTTCATCATGATCGGCGCCGGGCTAGCCATCTACGGGTCGCACGTGGTCAACGGGCTCCGCGTCCAGTTGCACGAGGCCAAAAAGTTCGGCCAGTACCGGCTGGGCACCAAAATCGGCGTCGGGGGGATGGGCGAGGTCTACCTGGCCGAGCACGAGCTGCTCAAGCGCCCGTGCGCCCTGAAGCTGATCAAGCCCGGGGCCGGGGCCGACCCCCTGGCGCTCGCCCGGTTCGAGCTCGAGGTCCGCTCGGCCGCGAAACTCAATCACCCCAACACGATCGACATCTACGACTACGGCCACACCGACGACGGCACCTTCTATTACGTGATGGAATACCTCCGCGGGATGAGCCTGGCCGACCTGATCGAGCGGGTCGGCCCCCTGCCCGCCGGTCGGGTGATCTATCTCCTGCGCCAGGTGTGCGGAGGGCTGGCCCAGGCGCATACCCTGGGCCTGGTCCATCGCGACCTCAAGCCCGCGAACATCTTCGTGGCCGAGGTCGGCGGCGAGGACGACTTCGCCAAGGTCCTGGACTTCGGCCTGGTCAAGGTCACGAAGAATCCCGAGGCCCCCGACCTGACCGCCGACCAGACCGTGAGCGGCACGCCCGCCTACATGGCGCCCGAGCAGGCCACCGGCGACCGCGACCTCGGCCCCTCGGCCGACATCTACGCCCTGGGCGCGATCGCCTACGTGGCGCTCACGGGCCGCCCGCCGTTCCAGGCCGAAACCCCGGTCGCCCTCATGATCGCCCACGCCCGGGACCCCGTGGTCCCCCCCTCGCAACACCGCCCCGACCTGCCCGCCGACCTCGAAGCCGTGGTCCTCCGCTGCCTCGAAAAGAAGCCCGAAGACCGCTTCCCCAACGTCAACGAGCTGGCCAGGGCCCTCAAAGCCTGCCAGGCCACATCCACCTGGGACGCCGAGAGAGCCTCGCAATGGTGGATCGAGCACAAAAGCCCCAACCCCTCCGGAACCACCGGATAACCACCAGGGCGAAGCCCGAGAAAGCCATCGAAGAAGAGAGTGGTGACAGTTCGAGAGAAGCGTGAACGATCACCACTCTCTACCCCATTTCGGACGGGCCCAGACGGTTCGCGAGGGGCGCCCAGATCACGCTCACGGCATCCTCAGGAGCGTCCACTTGGGCCACCCCACCTCGCGGAAGTCCGTCCCGTAGCGGCAGAAGGTGTGGCAGGAAATCGTGCCCTTGCCCAGGTGCAGGCCGAGGTGGCTGTAGCGGGACCTCTCCGGGTTGTAGTAGGCGATCAGGTCGCCGGGCTCCAGCTTGTTCGTGAGGATGTCCAGGGCCTTCTCCGCGTCGGCGATCTTGTCCGCAACGACCTTCGCCCACTTCTTCTTGATCAGCAACTCCGTGAGCTTGTTCGCCGAGAGGATGCCATACGGGCCGCCCGGGAAGGACGTCGGGATCTGGAGCCCTCCGCCGTGACGCCCCAGGCAGCACGAGATGAAGTGCGTGCAGTCGTCCAGCTCTTCCCACGTCGCCACCACGCTGCCATCCGGCGCGATGGCGCTCTCGGAGACCGAGTTCTTATCGGGGACGAACTTGGTCCCGGCGGGGAGCGTCTTGTAGTACGGGTCTTTCCCGATCGCCGCGCAGGAATCGTGGCACACGATATTCCAGTACTTGTCCGCGTAGGCGACCGCCGCCTTCTTGCTGTAGGCCATGGCTCCTCCGATCGTCGTCGGGGTCACGACAGGCACAGTCGAATCTACGGCGTCCCAGGCCGGGCCGTGACACCGTCCCGAGGGCAAAACGCGTCAACAAAAAGGGGTCAGGTCCAGGTCCCGGGAAGACGACCGTCGTCCCGGGTCGATTCCGCCCGAAAAGGCTGGCCCGGAGGGGAGCGACGCGGTGTCCGTTCCACGGACCGGAGAGGCACGGGAACGGGCGCGATCTCCTGCTTCCTCTCGTCGGATCCTCGCCATTACCTCGAAGAGGAAAAGGGGAAGAGGAAAAAGAGGAAAGGGGACATTCTAGAATGGCATTAAGCGAACGATAAGCCGAAGCGATCCAAGGGCTTGAGATGAAAAGGGCCTCCCGGCACGATGGCGTTGCTTGACGACCCCATCGCACAAGGAGGCACCCCGATGCATCACCGGATG
>JANOBY010000441.1:0-7228 GCA_031411935.1 Planctomycetales bacterium
TGAGACGTCTCTGGTCCCCTCGTGCCCCGACGTGAGACTTCTCTGGTCCCCTCGTGCCCCGACGTGAGACGTCTCTGGTCCCCTCGTGCCCCGACGTGAGACGTCTCTGGTCCCCTCGTGCCACCGACGTGAGACTTCTCTGGTCCCCTCTCCCCGCTTGCGGGGAGAGGGTTAGGGTGAGGGGCATCAGGCAGGTCTCAGCAAAAGGCACCGTCCTCGTCCTCGAACGCTGGACCCGCCTGCGAAAAGACCTTCGGGTCGTGCGAATGCCCCCTCACCCTAACCCTCTCCCCACGCGTGGGGAGAGGGGACCAGAGGGAGCGACCGCGGACGCCTGATTGTCTCTCCCCACGCGTGGGAAGCGAGGGAGCGACCGCGGACGCCTGATTGTCTCTCCCCATGCGTGGGAAGCGAGGGAGCGACCGCGGACGCCTGATTGTCTCTCCCCATGCGTGGGGAGAGGGGACCAGAGGGAGCGACCGCCGCGAGACCAGAGGGAGCGACCGCGGGCGAGAACTCGCCTCGGTGGTCTCGCCGCGAGGGTCGGTGTTGCTGGACGCGCAGCCGTGGTCCCTTCCCTCGGGGCTATTTTCCGCCTTCGATCCCGTGCTACGATGGGGCTGGCTTGCCTCACGGGCCGATCGCTGCCAGGAGCTTCGGAGGGGGAGATGGCTCGAAGTGCCCCGGATGGCTCCCCGTCCTCAAACCTTCTCGACGATCGGGCGTACCTCACGGCACTCATCGCCGACGGCCGTCCCCTGATCGCCTTCACCGGGCTGATCCTCGCCCTTTCCGGCCTGTTCGCGCTGTTCCTCGCCGCCACCGGCCACTTCCTGCCTCACGACGAGCGGTTCCTGGGCATGAGGGCCTCGGACCTCTGCTCGGTGCACGGATGCCGGGTCGTGCACTTCATGATCCACGACCGCGCATCGTTCGGCGGGGCGCTCCTGTCGATCGGCCTGCTCTACCTCTGGCTGGCGGAATTCCCCTTGAAGCGGGGCGAGGCCTGGGCCTGGTGGCTCCTGCTGATCAGCGGGGCCGAGGGGTTCGGGAGCTTCTTCGCGTACCTGGGCTACGGCTACCTGGACACCTGGCACGCCGTGGCCACGCTGGGGCTGCTGCCGTGCTTCGCGCTGGGGCTCGCGAGGTCCTGGCCCACGCTGGCCCGGCCCTCGGGCGTGGGCACGTTGCTCTCGCCGTCGATCCGCGTGGGCTGGACGACCGAGGCGGGCCTGGGTCGCCTGTGCCTGCTGGCGACCTCGCTGGGCCTGGTGGGCGGGGGGCTCACGATCCTGACGGTCGGCGTGACGACCGTGTTCGTGCCGGAGGACCTGAAGTTCCTGGGCATCGGCGTGGAGGAGTTCGACGCCCTGAATCCGCGGCTCATCCCCCTGATCGCGCACGACCGCGCCGGGTTCGGCGGGGCGGTGGCCTGCGCGGGGATGCTCATCTTCGCCGCGGTCTGGTGCGGGAGGCCGTCGAGGAGCCTGTGGCAGGTCCTGGCGATGGCGGGCCTGGCCGGTTTCGTGCCCGCGATCGGCGTCCACCCGGTGATCGGCTACAACGACCCCGCCCACCTCGCCCCGGCCGTCCTGGGCGCGTTCGCCTATCTGACCGGCCTGCTCGCGTACCGGCCGATCTGCCTGGGGAGGCCTCGCCCCTGGATGTCGAAGGCGGCGGACCTCTCCTCGGTCGCCGGGGAGGTCTCATGAAGACGAGTCCCGCCGAGGATTCGCGGCCCTCCATGCCGCCCCTGCGAGAGCTGGGCGCGGACCTCGTTTGCGTGTCCGCGTGGAGGCGGGCCCTGAGCCTGGCCATGCCCTTCGCGTGGTGCGCGGCCTACTTCGCCTTCGCCCTCCGGGGCTGGTGGCCCCCCGCCGTGTTCGCCCTCATGGCGCTGAGCTTCGTCACCTACGGGTCGATCTCGCACGACCTCGTCCATCGCAATCTGGGCCTCCCTCCGGCCGCGAACGACATCCTCCTGACCCTGATCGAGCTGCTCGCCCTGCGCAGCGGTCACGCCTATCGCGCCGCCCACCTGCATCACCACGCCCGCTTCCCCCACCCCGACGACATCGAGGGGGCCGCGGCCCGGATGTCGCTTCCGAGGACCCTGGCCGAGGGCCTGATCCTCCAGCCCAGGCTCTGGATCTGGGCGGTGCGCAACGCCCGAACATCGCGGGCATGGATCCTGGCCGAGGGGGTCGCCTGCCTCGTAGTGATCGTGGGGTCCATCGCCCTGGCCCGGGCGTGGCCCGTGCTCGCGATCTATGCGCTGCTCATGATCATGGGCAGCTGGATCATCCCGCTGGTCACGTCGTTCATCCCGCACGACCCGGACGGCGAGGGGGAGCTTGCGCACACGCGCAGGTTCCGGGGGGTGGTGGCCTCGACGATCGCGCTCGAACACCTGTATCACCTCGAGCACCACCTCTACCCCGCGGTCCCGCACCACAACTGGCCCGAGCTGGCCAGACGGCTCGACCCGTTCCTGGACCGCGCGGGGGTGCGTGCGATCCGGTTCTGGGTCTGAGGAACCCGGGCCCCTCGCCGCCCGAGGGGCCCGGGCCCCGGTCCGGGTTCATGCCGCGGTGGTCTCTCCGCCGAGCAGGGTGAGGATCTCTCCGCTGATGTAGCTGCTGTCGGCCTCGCTGGCGAAGAAGACGAAGGCGGGGGCGACCTCTTCGGGCTGGCCGGGGCGCTTCATGGGGGTGTCGGCCCCGTGCGAGGCGACCTTGTCCTCGGGCTTGGACACGGGCTGCAACACCGTCCAGATGGGGCCCGGGGCCACGCAGTTCACGCGGATCTTGCGGTCGGCCAGGTTCTGCGCCAGGGCCTTGGTGAAGGCGTGGATCGCCCCCTTCGTGGCCGAGTAGTCGATCAGCTCCTTGCTGCCCTGCATGCCGGTGATCGACCCGCAGTTGATGATCGACGAGCCCTCCTTCAAGTGCGGCAGGGCTTCCTTCGCCATCCAGAAGTAGGCGTAGATATTGGTGCGGAAGGTGCGGTCGAACTGCTCCTCGGTGATATCTTCGAGGCGCTTCTGCGACATTTGGTATGCGGCGTTGTTCACGAGGATGTCGAGCTTGCCGAGCTCCTTGACGGTCGTGGCCACGGCTTGCTTGCAGAAGGCCAGGTCGGTCAGGTCGCCGGGGAGCAGCACGCAGCGGCGGCCCTCGCTCTCGACCGCCGTGCGGGTCTCCTCGGCGTCGGTCTGCTCGGCGGGCAGGTATACGATCGCCACGTCGGCCCCCTCGCGAGCATAGAGCACGGCCACCGCGCGTCCGATCCCGCTGTCGCCCCCGGTGATCAGCGCGGCCTTGCCCTTCAGCTTGTCGGAGCCCTTATAAAGGGGGGCCGAGTAGTTGGGCCGAGGGGTCATTTTCGACTCCAGCCCCGGATTGTTCTGGGACTGCGGGGGCAGCGGGGACATCGGCTCTTTCTGCTCGGACATGATCGCGACGCTCCTGAAAGCAAACCTCTTCCGGCCCGGGCCGCACGGCCCAATGCATCGAAGCCGGAAAACCAGTGCAACTGTCGTACCCGTGATCCGAGTGGCGATCGGGACGCATCGGAGGGGCCTTGACGTTCCGACGCTCCCCCGATCTAATCGACCGTGAACGCTGTGACTCGCCGAATCTCCCGGAGAACGGGAGAGCGGGGGACCCAACTTATTGGGGCGAATCGCACTCCTGCTTGTGCGACGGGGTAGACCTCGACTCCGAGCCCGACAGCTAACCTCGTAGGCGTTCGAGGGGATTTTTGCGCCCGGGCCCGATCGAGGGCTGGCGCCCCGGACCGGTCGGTTCGGCCCCAAACAGTGTCGCTGGTGGGACTGCTTGGGGTTCAAGAGACATGATCTCTTCCGGGGATCGTCCGCGCGAATTGCATTGGTATCACGCCGGCCCCATGCTGTTCGGGGACTGGGGGACGAGCCGTCTTTACGTGCTCGGGCTGGCCTACGCCTTCACGGGCCGGGCGTCGTTCTGGTTCATCGCCGCCATGTGCGTGCTGATGATCGGCGTGGGTTGGAGTTATGAGATCATCTGCCGGCTCTTCCCCGACGGCGGGGGGGTGTACTCGTCGGCGAGGCATCGGTCGCAGCTGCTGGCGGTGGTGGGCGGCCTGCTCCTGTGCGCGGATTATGTGGTCACGGCCTCGCTCTCGGCCCTGGACGCCTTCCACTACCTGGGCGTGAAGGACATCAAGCTCCTGGGCATCCCGATCGACGCCGTGGCCGCGGCGGGGACCATCCTGGCGATCGGCGCCCTGAACTTCGTGGGGCCGAAGAAGGCGGGCACGGTGGCCATGGTCGTGGCGATCGCCACGGTGATCGCCACCCTGATCATCGGCGTGATCTACCTCCTGAAGTCGGGCACGCACCCGCCGCGCATCGCCCTTCCACGGGGGGGGATGTGGACCTCGTGGGTCGGCTTCACCGAGATGATCCTCGCGCTCTCGGGCGTGGAGGCCATCGCCAACATGACCGGCATCATGGTCGAGCCCGTGGAGAAGACCGCGAGGAAGGCGATCGTCCCGGTCCTGATCGAGATCGTGATCCTCAACCTCGTGCTCGGCGCCGCCATGAACGCCCTGCCCGACTCGATCCTCAACGCCCGGAATTCGGCCGGCGAGCTGCAACACACCGGCGACATGCTCAAGGTGATCGCCGCGTATTTCGTGGACCCGATCATCCCCATGTTCTCGGCGGTCAGCGCCGTGGTGTTCGCCGCGCTGTTGCTCTCGGCCGTGAACACGGCGCTTGCGGACCTCGTGTCGATCCAGTTCATGCTCTCGCGAGACAAGGAGCTGCCCCCGGCGTTCGGCGGGCTGAACCGGTTCGGGATGCCGATCCTGCCTCTGGTCGTGGGCTCGATCATCCCGGCGGTGGTCGTCCTGATCTTCTCGGACGTGGAGAGGCTGGCGGGCCTGTACGCGATCGGGGTGGTCGGCGCCATCTCGATCAACCTGGGCACCACGTCCACGAACCGCGAGCTGGCGCTGAAGAAGTGGGAACGCGGGTTCATGTTCGGGCTCACCCTGATCATGATCGTCGTGGGCGTGACGATCTGCATCGTGAAGCCCCACGCCCGCAGCTTCGCCCTGCTCGTGCTGACCGTGGGGCTCGCGGCGCGCCTGGCCACGATCATGATGAATAAGGCCGCGAGGGTGCCCGCCGCCACGAAGCGCACCTATCTCACGCTCGCCTCGGCCACGGTCGCCCTGGCGTTCGTGCTCGCGTACCTGGGGGACGACCACCGCTCGCTCGCCGGGTTCGACGTGCCGGGCCTCGGGCGTCGCGCGGTGAGCGTGGGCGACCTGTCCTTCCTCCTCTCCGCGAGCCTTGCGGGCATGATCGCCTATGCGAGCACCCGCACGAAGGTCTACCGCCAGAACCTGCTGGAGGCCGAGGCCCAGGCGCATGCCGTGGAGGTCCTGCCCTCCCGGCCGAAGATGCTCCAGGCCGGCAGCTACCAGGCCAAGTATCGAATCATGGTGCCGACGCAGGGCAACCCCCGGCTCATCGAGTTCGCCTTGCAGGAATGCAAGACCCGGCAGGCCGAGTTGCAGCTCCTCTTCGTCCGCCTGATCGCCTTCACGCCCATGGGGCCGACGGCCATCCCCAGGCTCTCCGAGGACGAGGAGGCCCGCGACCTGTTCGACCGCATACGCGAGCGCGCCGCCCACGAGGGCGTGCCCGTGAGGCTCCTCTACGGGGTGGCCACCGACATCGCCGACGCCATCCTCGACATGGCCGTGACCCACGGGGCCGACCTGCTGCTCATGGGCACCACGCGCCGGGGCACCCTGTGGAAGGCCATGAAGGGCGACGTGATCCAGGGCGTGGCCGAGCACCTGCCCGAAGGCATCGGCATGCTCCTCTACGCCTGAGGCCCCTTCCCCGGGGGCGGGCCGCGCGGCCCGCCCCTCGACGCTCGAGTGGCTCCGGCCCCTTCACGCCTTCACGGTTGCGAGCACGTCGCACAGGGGGCGGCTGCTCGTGGGCTCGGCCAGAACCTCGGCCAGCGTGGTCTTTCGGAAGGCGTCCTCCACGCTCGCCAGGGCGTCGTCCAGCCTCCGGTGCAGGGGGCACAGGTTCACCCCGTGCGCCTGCAAGCCGAGCGGGCACGTCGCGATCCTCTGGATCGGCTCCACGGCGTTGATCACTTCCAGAAGGGTCAGCTCCTTCGGCGTCCTCGTGAGCGTGATCCCGCCGTGCACGCCCCTCTGCGAGTGCACCAGCCCCCCTCGCTTCAGCCCCTGCAACACCTTCGACAGATACGCCTTGGGCACCCGCGTGGCCTCGGCGACCTGGTCCGTGGTCCTCGCCGACGGGGACTGATCCGCCAGGTACACCACCGCCCGCAACGCGTACTCCACCGTCTGCGAGAACATGGCCGCACCTCCCCGTTATTCAAATTGGATATTGACATCCAAATTGCAGCCGTTATTCTAAATCGGACAAGTTGATCCAATGATCCGAAATCAAGGGCGGATCGTCAACCTCGAGCGGGAGACTCGATCATGAAGCGCATCGATGAGCAGAAGCTGGAGACGGACCTGGGCTATCGTTTCGGCTACCTCGCGGAGTTCGTGGGGTTCGGCGCCGAGGACGTGGCGGCGATCCACGCGTCGGCCCCGGCCCTGGCCCCGCTGGTCCCGTCGCTGGTGGACGCGGTCTATTCGAAGCTTCACGCCTATACGTCCACATGGAGGCACTTCCTGCCCCGTCAGTCCGGATTCCAGGGGGCGATCCCCGAGGACCTGGACGACCTGACCGAGGACCACGAGCAGATCGAGTTCCGAAAGCAGCACCTGGGCCGCTACCTGACGAGCCTTGTCACGCGCCCGTACGACGCCAAGATGGTCTCGTACCTGGACATGGTGGGCAAGATGCACACGCCCAGGGCGGGGTCGCCGCAGCTCGACGTGCCGCTCGTGCAGATGAACGCCCTCATGGGCTTCGTGGCCGACGCCCTCACGGCCACCATCTTCGGCCTGGGGCTGCCCCGCGAGCAGGAGACGACCACGATCCGCGCGTTCCAGAAGCTCCTCTGGCTCCAGAACGACCTGATCAACCGCCACTACCAGGCCGCGCAGGTGGTCACGACCTACCGCGAACGCGCGGCGGGATGAGTGCAGAAGGCTCTTCGTCCCGACGCCATGACGGAGAGACTTCTTCTTGGGCGGGTCGAGTGGCCCCTTGCGGCGACCGGCCCGCCCGGTC
>JANOBY010000442.1:0-1754 GCA_031411935.1 Planctomycetales bacterium
GGGTGCTCCTGCTCGGCGGGTTCGTCACGCCCGACACGCTGGGACCGACGCACGGCAATTACCTGCCGCAACGTGTTGTCCTGCTTGGGCTCGTGGCGATCCTGCCCTGGTTCCGGTTTGCTCGATCGAGTTTTGCGGAGCGAGTGGTTTCGGGCGTGGGGATCGCGCTGCTGGTCGCGGCGATGGCGATCCAGACCCTCACGGTGTGGGCCTATGCCCGCGAATCCCGCGCGGTCGCCTCGCCGTTCCTCTCCGCGGCTCGACGCATCGGCCACCGCCCTCGCGTGGGGACCCTGCTCGTGGACCTGAAGGGCGCGTTCCGCGCCAATCCCCGGCTCCACGCCGACAATCTGGTGGGGATCGAGGCCGAATGCGTGGTCTGGGCGAACTACGAGACCACGCACTACTACTTCCCGGTACAGTTTCGGGCCGACGTGAAGCGGCCGGAGGCGGGGGAGTTCGAGGCGATCGCCCTGCGGGATCATCCCTCGGATGCGACCGACCGGGCCCTGCGCTGGCTGAGGCTCCTTTCCGAACATCATCGGGAGATCGACGTATTGTTGGTATGGGGAACCGACCCGACGCTCGAGGCGATCACCTCGCGATGGTTCGACCCGGCCCCCCTGTTCGAGGACGGCCCCCTGCGGGCCCTGCGGCATCGGTGAACTCCCCGGCGGCTCGGCAGCATGCGATTGCCATTGCCGGGGGTTGCGGACAAGATAGAAGAGGGGGGAAGGGAGGGTCCGGACCTTGCGCACCGCGCGAGCCACGGGCCGAGCCTTCGAAGCTCACATTTTTTGGAGGAGACGCGACCGTGTCCAGCATGCAAACGAGTAATCCCGCGTTCTCGGGGACGGTCTTCGGCGACTGGGAACGCGCCGATCGTCGCGGGAGCACGATGACCGTGGGCGGCACGGCGGGCAAGGCGATGGCCCTGCTGCTGATCGTGGTGGCCTGCGCCGCGGTCACGTGGAACCAGGCCGCGACCGGCCGGCTGAACCCGGCGATCATGATGGGCGCGGGGATCGCGGGCTTCGTGCTCGCGCTGATCACGATCTTCAAGCAGTCGTGGAGCCCGATCACGGCCCCGCTGTACTCGGCCTGCCAGGGGGTGTTCCTGGGGGCGATCTCGCTCGTGTACAACTGGAAGTATCCGGGCCTGGTGCCGCAGGCGGTCGGGCTCACGTTCGCCACGGCGTTCGTCATGCTGTTCGTGTACGCGACCGGGATGATCAAGGTCACGGGCAGGCTCGCCGCGGGGATCACGGCGGCCACCGGGGCCATGGCCCTGTTCTACATGGGCTCGCTGCTGCTGAGCTTCTTCGGGATCAACGGGGGGGTGAACCTGATCCAGTCCACGAGCACCTTCGGCGTGGCGATCAGCGCCTTCGTGGTCGGGCTGGCGGCGTTCAACCTGCTGCTGGACTTCGACATGATCGAGCAGGGCTCGCGGTACGAGGCCCCCAAGTACATGGAGTGGTACGGCGCGTTCGGCCTGATGGTCACCCTGATCTGGCTGTACATGTCCATCCTCCGGCTCCTGTCCAAGCTCCAGGACCGCCGCTGAGACCGGTGCGTCGGGGAGAAGTTTCGCGATAACAAGAACTTGCAGGCCGGGTGAAGAGGTCGCGGGTATGGTCAGGTCCCCAGGGACTGGCCGGGCCCATCGACCCCCTCACCCGGCCGCTTCGCGTGATCCCCGCCTCGCCCCCTCCGGGGGAGAGGCCGGACGGAGTCCGGGTGAGGGGGCGTCG
>JANOBY010000443.1:0-6793 GCA_031411935.1 Planctomycetales bacterium
CCGCCGCAGACCTCGAACGCCTTGCGCAGCTCGCCGGCGGTTCGGTTGCGGTTGTCGGTCAGGGCCGAGCACATGACGGCCACGCCGCTGGGGCCGTAGCCTTCATACATGACCTCGTCGAAGTTCTCGCCGCCTAGCTCGCCGGAGGCCTTCTTGATGGACCGTTCGATATTGTCCTTCGGGCAGCTATAGGACTTCGCCTTGTCGATCGCGTAGCGGAGCCGGAGGTTGGCGTCGGGGTTGGGATCGCCGTTCTTGGCCGCCACATAGATGGCGCGACAAAGCTTGCTGAAGAGTTTCCCCCTCTTCGCGTCCACCAGGCCCTTACGATGGGCGATATTGGCGGAATGAGAATGGCCTGCCATGAACCTGCATCTCCGGGACGAACAAGGAGAGGAACGATGGGGAGAGGAGAGACACATCCCCCTCGATGATTACGGGCCGTCGACGCCCGAGGGCTTGGGTGCGGGGCCCAGCTTCTGGAGCTCGACCAGCTTCTTCTGGATGTCGGCCAGGCGTTTGCTGGGCGGGGAGGTCTTGGCGGCGAAGCCCTCGGCCTTCTTCCAGAAATCGCGGGCCCGGGGATAGTCCTGGAGGCGGAAGAGCACGTCGCCCAGGTGCTCGCAGATCGTCACGTCCAGCCGCTCTCCAGCCGCCGCCTTCTCGAGATACAGGAGGGCTTCCTTCGACTTGCCTTGCTTGAAGAGGACCCAGCCCAGGCTGTCGAGATACGACGAATTATCGGGCTCGTCCTCAAGGGCCTTCCGGATCATGCCTTCGGCCTTCTCCAGGTTCCGGCCCTGCTCGGCGAAGAGGTAGCCCAGGTCGTTGTTCACGCCGGGGTCGTCGGGGAACTTCTCGAGGAGGATCTGAAGCTCGGCCTCGGCCCGCGCGGCATCGCCCTTGTTGTTGTAGGATGTGGACAGCCCCTGCCTCGCCCGCTTGAGGACTTCCTCATCATTGGGGTAGGCCTTCAGCAGCCCCTCGTAGGTCGTGATCGCCTCGTCGTCCTTACCAAGCTGCCCCAGCAGGAAGGCGAGGAATTCGAGGGAGTCGCGGTCGTTCGGCTGGACGGCCAGCGCCTCGCGTGCCACGGCCAGGGCCGGTTCCACCTCTCCCCCGAAGAAGCGACTGCGTGCCAGGAGCAGGAGCGTGGGGGCGTTCTTCTCCGCCGGATGCTTTTCGAAGAGCTCCTGGATGACGACGCCGGCCTCCGTGTACTTGGTCGCCCGGAAGAGGTCGAAGATTAGCTCGCGGAAGTTGGCCGGGGTGGGGTCGGCCTTCACGGCCGCGCGGTCGACGTCGGCGAGCTTTTCGGGGAGCTTGGCCTTGTTCGCGACGAACGCCAGGATCTTGCGCGAGGACTCGGAGAGCGATGGCGGGACCGTCTCCTGCATCTTGAGCCCGGCATCCAACGCCCGGATCGCGGCCTCGCGGTTGTCCGCCAGGGCGTCGAGCGTGGCCTTCACCGCGTCGATCCCGCCCGGCTTCTGGATCGCCTCGCCCAGGAGCCGCACGAGGTCTTCCGACTTGTTTTCCTTCAAGTAGGATCGCGCCAGTTCGGCGAACACCTGGGGCTCGGCCTGATTCTTCAGGAGCTCGGCGAGCAGGGCGTCGGCCTTCTCGACCTGGCCCTCGAACTTCAACCGCTCGGCGAGGGCGAACTGGACGCGCAGGTTCTTCGGGTCGGCTGACGCGGCGGCCTCGAGCCGGGGCAGGATCTCCTTCTCGCGGCCCTGGGAGATCAGGATCTCCGAGAGAAGCTCGTAGGACTCGCTCCCTGTGGGCAACCGCTTGAGGAAGGGCTCGAGGACCGCGAGGGCCTCGTCTTTCTTGCCCGATCGGTAAAGGGCCTCGGCCAGGAGCCGGGGCAGCACGGCGTGGTCCGGCTTGTAAATCAGCCCTTTGCGAAAGGCGAGGATGGCGTAATCGGTCCGCTTGGCCTTGAGGAAGGTGTCGCCGAACTTGGCATAGGCCGAGGCCTCGTCCCCCTCAAGGATGCGTGCCTGATCCTCGGGCGAGAGGTTGTTGGCCGCGCGATCGTCCAGGGCGTTCATGAGCCGGGCGTAGGCATCGGCGGCCTCGTCGGGCTTGTTCAGCAGGTCGGCGTTGATGTCGCCCAGATCACGAAGCACGAGGTAAAAGCCGGCCGAGCCCTTGTTGAGCTTCGGGCTGGAGGCGACCCTCCGCAGCAACGCTTCGGCGGCCACGGGGTCGTTCTTGGTCTCGAGATAGTGAGACACAAGCAGGGCGAGCGTGGACGAATCGTTGGGGTCGACCTCGATCAGCTTCTTCGCCACGGCCACGGCCTGATCCCCTCGCCGCAGGATCAGGTTGATTCGGCTCAGGCGGCGGAGGATGGGTGGGCTGTCGGGATCGAGCTTGCGGGCGTCTTCCAGCACGTCCAGGGCGTCGGTCAGCTTGTGGCGGTCTTCCAGGGCGCGGGCCACGGTGTAAAGCCGCAGGGCCTCGACCTGGTTGCGTTCCTCGACGGTCCTCGGCTTCAGGGGGACGAAGGTCTCGACGGGATCTTCGAGCGATCGGCTGCCCCTGGGAGCCTGGGGTTTGTCCGGGGAGGGCGGCTCCTGCGCGGGGCTTGCCAGGGTCCAGGACACACTACCCGCGAAACCGAGGATGATGCCTCGCCATTCAAGCCGCATGACCACGTCTCCCTTCCCATCATCCCGACGGGCGCAAGGCCAGACTCACCCCGGGTCGGTCTCACGATTCCGGTTCATGCTAACACGGAGTCGCGGTCGATGCCAGGTGTGGTGACGGGGAGCGACCGAGGGGCCACCGCCCCCTCACGACTCAGGACGCCGAGATCGCGGGCCTGACCAGAACGGCTTTCGTGTAGGCGACCTGGAACCCCTTACGCTCGGCGTTGCGTTGCGAGCCGCTACCGGGCATCGCTCCCATCACGGCCAGGTCACAGCCCAGCTCCAGAGCGTGGGCCAGACGAGCCTGGAAGAGCGCCGCCTGAACACCCCGCTTGCGGTGCTCGGGTAGAGTGGCGGCCCCGGCGAGCATCGCCACCCCGTTGTGGACGAGCAGCGAGCCGCCGCCGGCGTGCACCCCTCCCAGGCGGGCGAGGAAGATGTTGGAATTGTTCATGAGGAACACGGCCTTCATCATCTGCCTCATCTCGGGCGAAACGACCCCGTCGGGCGTGAAGTTGGGCCCCACGGTGTCCATGTACACGTCGAGGTCGTCGGGCGTGGCGCGGCTGATTTCCAGCTCTAAAGAGGACGCGGCCTCGGGGATCGATCGGAGGTCGCGGACCATGACCTGCTCGAACTCGGCGACCACGAAGCCTCGATCGCCCAGGGCCGAGATCAGGGTAGCGTCGGCCAGGGGACAGACTACCAGACGCGCCGCCGACCCACGACGGTGGTAGAACGCTTCCAGCTCGTCCAGGTCCGAGTCGTTCACGGGGCCATCGAGCCCGATCCCAGTGGCCTGGGACATGGGCGAGCCGACCCCGGCGAAGACCGCGGCACCGTCGGCGATCGCCCTCACGTCGACATCCAGGTCCGGGTGGAGGCTCGCATGGCAGCGGGCGTACTCGCCCTCGATCGCCATCGCGGCGCGTTCGTGGCGCAGAGCAAGCGTAAGGTCGGCGCTGATCATGAGCGGACGTTTCCGGCCGGGTTGGGGGGTTTGTCGAACGACACGCCGGGGGTCGCAAAGGTTCGCGGAGGCGCACGGAGCGAGGCGCGGCACGACGGATTCCCGCGTGACGCGCCTCGGGGTCTTGTCGAACGAGTGCCGGCTTAGAGGCCGGAGCCGAAGCCGCTGCTGGCCTCGCCGCGTTCAGAGGTGATGCCCTCGGGCTGGCCTTCCTTGCGGGGCGGAACGTGGGGGCCACGCATGCCGGCGCGGGCATGGTTGGTGTGGCCTCGCAGGGGGCCGCGACGCAGCGGGGGCTCTCCGCTTGCGGTCAGGGCCGGGGCGGGTGTTTCGTAGGGGTTCGGCAGGTCGAACTCGCCGCCGTCGATGTCGTCGTAACGCGAGATGTAGCCCGGCTGCTTGGCCCGTTCGAGCTCGTCGGCGTAGGACGCGAGCACGGAGGCCTGGATCTTCTCGCGGCACGTGGAGTTGATCGGGTGGGCGATGTCGGCGTGGAGCTTGGCCCGGCCGTCGGCATCGCGGAGGGCGCGGTTTTCATCCAGTCGGCTGCCGCACTGGTTGCAGAACCGGCTGCGGAGGTGGTTCTTGGTGCCGCAGTGGTTGCAGCGATCGGTCAGCTTCCGAGACGGCATGGCCACGAAGAAACCCTTGGCCCCCTCGATGATCTTCAGGTCACGGATGACGAACGAGTCGTCGAAGGTGATGGAGCAGAACGCCTGCAGGCGCTCGTTGCTCCCCGAGTTGTCTTCCATGAGCTTGATGCGAACTTCGGTGATTTCCACGGTCGGTACTCCTTTACACGAAGCGGGGAGGTCTCAAGGTCCGCTAGTCACGGCTCGGACACGTCCTAGTCCGAGCGTCTCCAGTTGCTGCGCGGCGTGACTGGCCGCTCCTGCATCACGGCATAGCCCAAAATAGGCCGAGCCGCTGCCACTCATGAGGTGTCCATCCAGGGGTGGTTCGAGGGACTCCAGGGCCGTCTTGATCGTCCTCAGGCGAGGCTCGATCGCCTCGGCCACCGGTTGCAAGCGATTAAAAAACGTCTGTCCGAGTTCCCGCGTGTTTCTCGATTCCAGGGCATGCAACACGCTTGCGATCGATCCGGGTTCCGCGGGCGGGATCAGCTTACGGTACACGTCGACCGTGCTCACACCCAGCGGGGGGCAGATCAGGACGAAGTGCAAGGGCTCGGTCAGAAGGATGGGCTCGACGATCTCTCCCCGGCCCCGGCAGACCGCGGCCGGCCCGTGCAGGAAGAAGGAAACGTCGCTGCCGATCTCCGAGGCCAGGGCGTCCAGGCGATCCATCGGCGAATCCAGCTTCCAGAGTCGATCCAGGGCCACCAGGGTGGCCGCGGCGTCGCTGGATCCTCCGGCAAGCCCAGCCTGCCAGGGGATCTTCTTCTGGAGGACAATCCTCGCGCCTTGATCGACTCCCGCAACGGTTCGCAAACGTTCGGCGGCCTTCACCACCAGGTTCGAGGCGTCTGTGGGCAAGAGGGGGTCGTCACACTCCAGGGTGATCCGCCCCGACGGGTCGTCGTGGAACCGGAGGGTGTCGGCCAGGCTGACCGTCACCATCAGCGATTCCAGGTCGTGGTAGCCGTCGGGCCGTTTGCCCAGGATTTCCAGGTAGAGGTTGAGCTTTGCGGGGGCATGGACCTCCACGCCCCCGTCTTCGAGCCGGCCCACGATCATCGGATTGGACCCTTCCGATCGCGGTGCCGAACCGAGCCTTGCATGTCCCCGAGGTCCGAGGATTGACGGCGATCTGTCACCGAAATCCCCCGTCTCGAAGCCATCCACCGGAAGGACGAACGTGCGTCCCGCCGCTGAGGCAGGGTTCTATCCCGAAGCCTAAATCGTCGCAATAGGAAAAGATTTCAATCCGAGAGGCCCATGCCCGGATTGCCGGAATGGTCCCTCATCGGGCCTGACGAGCCCGCCGGACCTACAGTCCCACCTTGATCGCGTAGACGATCCAGCCCACGGACACGATCACCCCGTAGGCTATCGATCCCAGGCAAATCCGCCGGGTGATCGCGAGTTCGGGGTGACGATGATGCATGTCGCTGAGATAGAACAGCCTTTCCCGCATCCCGAGCCTTCCCGGAAGATTGAACCCGTCACGCCGAGCTCGCTGTTCCACCATGGCGAAATGGTAGAACGCCACGGGGAGTGGAAGGAAAAGCAGGGTCAGCAAGGCCCATCCGAAAGCGATCGGCGACAAGCCCAGGGGACTCGGTCCGAACGCGCGGACGAGCTTGCCACGGATCGCAGGCTGGATCAGAGCGAACATGACGACCGCGTACAGGATGGTCGAAGTGAACATGGCCATGCGGAACGCCTCGTTGCGCTCCGCCTCGGCGCGATCTTCGGGAGTCTCCCGGGCCTCGGTCTCATAGAACTCGCCAAGATCGGCCCCGCAATTCCGGCAGGTTGCCTCTCGGAAGAGTTCGAGCCTGTGCTCACAAATCGGGCAGTTGAGCATGCTTCGCGCCTGCGCATTGTCCGTGAGGTCAGAGAAATCCCGTCTTTGAACAGCCGTTTACGTCCCGATGCGCCTGACCAGTCCCTTCAGTTCGTCGGCGGCGGCGGCGTCGCCGAGCGCGGTGTGGCAGGCAATCAGACCGTCGATCGCGTCGTAGAACGGGCGATTGGCGTCGCGGTTCCGGGGCAACCGCCCGCGAAACTCCCTCGGGATCGCCTTGTTCGCCAGCTCGTAGGCGTAGCCGAAGTGCCCCTTGGCCAGGGAGGGGTCGTTGCCGCTCTCCAGCGCGATGCGGCCCAGGGCCACATGCACCCAGATGTTGTCGCCGCACCCCTGGAGGGCAAACCTCAGGGCGTCGCGGGCTTCCTCAGGCTCCCCAGCCTTCCAGATCTCGAGCCCTTCCTCGTAGTCGGGCCAGAGCTCCTGAACGCATTTAGGGTGCGTGAACTCGAAGTCATTGCCGGTCAGTTGGCGAAGGTTCAAGCCCCCTGTTTTCCTGGGCTCGGCGGAGCCTCCGCCTGCGCCCCCGGCGCCTCCGCGACCACGGGTCGGCCCCGGACGCCCCCCCCGACCGCGAGGGGCCGGACGATTCGACCCCCGCCCGCCCCCACCCACCCGATCCACCATGACCATGCTCCATGAGTAAGAATTTGACCACGCTTGCGAACGAGTG
>JANOBY010000444.1:0-6481 GCA_031411935.1 Planctomycetales bacterium
GATCGGGTCTCGACGGCAAGGCGGCATTGAAGTCCCAGGTCCGCGTCGAGGCCGAGCGTGACGCTGGGCTCGAAGTGGATCACGCGGCGACCGGGCAGGTCAAGCAACGCCCCGAGCGAGGGCCCCAGCCCCAGCGCCTCGGCCACGAGTTCGTCGTGGTTGCCCGCATAGGTGAAGTCGAACCCGTACATGACGTCCAGGGCCTCGCATCCGACCACCGCAAGCGGAAGGAGCAAGGGTGCCATCCCCAGCATCGTCTCGTGCTGCCGGCTCGCCTTGTCGAGACTCGGCGGGTTCACATAGCCGGAGCACAGGCGGCGGCTTTCGATCGTGATCCATCCGTAAGCCCCCGACGCCTTGTCCCCTTCGAGCCCGATCTCGCCCGAGTCCTGGGTCACCATATGGCCGATCTCGGGAAGGGCCTTGGCCATCTGGTCGAGGAACGGGCTCAATAACTCTCCACCCGAGGGGAGGCTGTTCAACGTGTTCAGGTTCACGTTGAAGAACACATCGCTAGCTTCATCGACAAGCCGATCCATGGATTCGATTCCGACGTGTCCCAGGGCGTCCGGAAGAAGTCCGACTCGTGTGAAATCGATCCTATCAGAGGGGACGCCCCGGCGTCAGACACGAGTTCCCTCAGCCTCGGGGTGCCGCAGGCGGATCGGGGGCATGTTCTCCAGCGTCGCGTGCGGGTCGGTGAAGATGCGCATCCGGTGGGTGCCCGTGTCGAGGTTCGTTCGGATGGAGAACTGCTCGCCGTCACTGGCGGCGGGGAACACGGCCACGGTCTCGCCGTCGTCGGCCGAGAGCGGGACGGTTCGCGGATGCGCGACCAGGACGGTGGGCGGGATCGTCGCGCCCGGAGGTTCGGTGCGGAACTGGACGGTCCAGGTCCTCAGGAAGAGGCTCGGCGGCCTCAGCGTGTACGACACGCTCACGTCGGAAAGAGGTCCCGGCACAATCGTCCGCGAGGACGGGTCGAGACCGGGGGAGACGATCTCCCGCCCCTCGACCGTCACGACGGTATAAACCGCCACATGCCACGGCCCGGGCTGATCCGGCGGGAGCATCAGCGGGTAGTAGCCGAGACGGCTGAATTCGAGCTCATCCACCGTGGACGACAGGGCTTGGGGGTCATCCCACTGCACGGGAAAGCTCCCCTGACGATACACGATCCGAGCCTTCCCGCCCCGCGGCGACCATCGCCACCGAAGAAGGACCTTGCCGGCCTTGCCCGAGCGCACGGCCCGGAGATCCGAAGGGTCACAGACGTGCGAGTAGGCCGCACTCCGGCCCACCACGTATTGATTCGCCCACGAGATCATCGCGGTGTAATGGCACACGCCGGTCTCGAGCGGGCGGCGATCGATCGCATGATCGTCGGCTGTTCGTGTGAGCCACACGCCCTCCACGGCATCGACATCCTTGCGGGCGAGGCGATCTCCCGGTGCGTGAGGCAGCGCCCGGAGCGAGCGAATCACCACTACCTTGCCGCGCTGGGGAGGACTCCAGGAGACACGGATCGGGCCGTCATCTTGACGTGTGAGGCTCGGCTCGACGATCGCCGAAATAGGGGCCGAAGGCATGGCCGACACGGCCACTCCACGAGACACGCGAACCGGCTCGCCCGGGCTCTGGTAGATCGAGAACGCTCCGTAGTGATACACCCGATCGTCGTCGAGCCCGCGATCGAGGGCCTGACCCCGCATCGAGGGGACGAGCACGCCATCCTTGAAGTCGGATGGAGGGGATCCGACCTTCCGCACGAGGCGCACCTCCGCCGAGTTCGCGGGTGGTTCCCAGCTTAGCAGGACCTCGCGTGATGACGCCTCGGCCCGAAAATGGCTCACTTCGGCGAGGATCGGGATCGGCCCGGCCGTGGCACCGAGGATAGAGCTGATCCCGCCCCGAGAGGTGAACACCGCGTAGCCGATGGACGCGCCCGAGGGGGCATCCGCGTCCTCGTGCGAGCACGGAGCGACCTCGGCCACGGGGTCCCCGTCGTCCACATGTGCGGGAATGGCCCCGCGCTTCCGACGAATCCGGAAGGTCCACGGGCCAAGGCCGTCGGGCAACGGAGCATTCCAGCGGAGCTTGACGCGATCGACCTCGAAGAACGCAACGAGGCCGGAAGGCGGCTCGGGCGGGCAAACTCGTAGACCCGACAGGGCCTCGGGCAGGTCGGCGCAGATCGAGAGGGCCTGGCCGAACGCTTCGCGAGACGCCGCGGGGTCCGAGGTGGCGAGTGCCCGCCCCCTGGCGGCGAACTGGCGAGCCCGTCTGAGCCCTTCCGAGACCTCGGCCATCGCCTTTCTGAGTGCGGGGAGGGACGGATCGACCAGGCGTGTCCATCCCGAGATCGCGGCCTGAGCGGCCATGAGGTGATGGCGGGCGATCTCGCTCTCGACGGCGTTCCGTGCGCGGTCGATCTCCGCCTGGGTTTCTTTGATGCGTTCGATCCCCTTGCGTGCCCCCACATGCTGTGGGGCGAATTCCTGGACCTTCCGCAGGGCTTCGAGGGCGGAATCCAGGTCGCGCACCTTGTGCGCGTGGTTTGCGGCCTCGAAGTAGCGGATCAAAGGCTCCGCGTGTTCGAGCCGAAAGTCGCACGCGCACCGAGGCTCGTCCACCCACCTCATCCTCTGGCAGACAGGGCACTTCCACTGCAACGAGGCGCGGCAGTGGTGGCAGACCGCGGTGGTCTCGGATCGCGAGGCGAGTGCGAATTCGGTCAGCCCCGCGCACGATCGGCACCTCAGGTAACGCACCGAGGAAGGCCCACGGATCGTTCCCTTTCCGGACTCGCCTCGGCCCACGCCCGCCGAGCGGCAAAGGCGATCGATGAGCTTCTCGGCGCGGTCGGCGGTGATGCCCAGCCCGAGGGCCTCCTCGCGGAGAAAGTGCCGGGTCGAGTCGGCGAGCAAGCTCGTATTGCGGATCGCGAACTGGATCGTGGCCTGAAGCGTTTCTTCGGCTTCGAGGGCGAGCGTGCGATCATATCGGGCGCGGGAGTCGGGCGTGGACAGATTCGATTGAGCGTACGAGACGGCCTCCAGCCAGGCCGTCTTCTCGGCGGTGACCTGGCTCTTCTGCATCCATCGCTGACGCTCGGCGTCGGCGCGGTTTGAGATCTCGCGTAGGGGGGCGTCGCGGGGCAGATTCAGGACGTCGTAGAGGTCGCGACGACGCAGGTGTTCGAGCGTGATCCGGATCTGCCGACGGGTCGCCGGCTCGATCACGTCCGGAGGTTCTTCCGAGGATTCCGGCTCGATCGGGGCCTCGGGCATGGGGGGGAAAGGGGCGGCGAGGCGGTCGAAGTCGGCATGGGCGAGGCCGAGTCGCGTGGCCTCGGCACGGAGGATCTCACGATCCGTGACCGTCAGACCGCCCTTGGAGGCGCGGATCTTCACTAAACGTTGGAGATCGTCGAGCTTGCGATCCCGCTCGGCACGGTGGGCCTCGGCGATCTCGGCGTCGTAGGCGGCGCGGAGCGAGGGCTCGCCGAGAAGGGTCCTTCGCAGGGCCGGAATCGCGTCGAGGTACGACTGGAACCGGTGCTTGTTCTTGGGGTTGCGGGTCCCGGCCGACCAGACGGGCTGTGCCTTGGTGAGAGCGGCCTCGATCGTCGCCCGGTCGGAGTTGGGCGCGATCCCCAGCATCTCGTAATAATCAACCACCATGGTCGGACATGCTCGCCCCCGCGGTTCGCTTCGGCCAGTAACTTATTGTTGGGGCGATGGCCTCAGGAGTCTACCCCGACGCAGCCGTTCCGGAGGCCGCTCTAGCGTCAGTCGGATGATCCAAGGAAGCCCCTCAGCAGGGCGATCACCTCGTCGTCGGACCGCTCGCCGTCGCGCAGGGCCACAGAGACCACGCCGGTCACGAGTCCCTCATCGACCACGGGCATGGCCACGGAGCGATCGGCGGCGAAACGCCTCAGCCAGAGCCCCGAGCCCTCGTCCGGGGAAAGCTCACTCGCCACCGACACGCGAGGCTCGCCCGTCACGGCCGCGACCACGATTCCAAGTTCGGTCGAATTGAGCGAGACCCGGCAAGTCGCGTGTTCGAACGCGAGGGCGACCTCCGAGGAGAGATCCTCGGCCGAGCAGAATCGGAGGAGGACGAGGTCGCCCTCCTGCCGCTCCCACACGCCCAGCGCCCGGGCGTCGAGCACCTGCCGGAGATGGTCGGCATCGAGGAGCATCATTGGATGCCGATCAGCTCGACTTCAAAGACGAGCGTGGCGTTCGGCGGGATCACGCCCCCGGCGCCTTGGGCGCCGTAACCCTCCTCGGGCGGGATCGTGAGCTTTCGCACTCCGCCAACCTGCATCCCCGCCACCCCTTTGTCCCAACCCTGGATGACCATGCCACGGCCCAGGGCGAACGAGAACGGACGGCCGCGGTCGCGCGAGCTGTCGAACTTGGTTCCGTCGGCGAGGGTGCCCACGTAGTGGACGTTGACCGTGTCTCCGGCCGCCGCGGCGCGACCGTCGCCCGCCTTGATATCTTCGATCTGCGTCTGGAATGCGGCCATGATCGGAGCTTTCTGTTAGCATGAAATCGTGCCGGCAACGACCCGGCCACGGGGGTCTTATCTTACGGTCGCCGGCCGCAACAGAGCAATCTTTCGATCGAGAGGGTTCGCGAAGATGAGTCAGGATATCCACGTGACGATCACGGAGAAGAACGGCCGGCACTACGCCTCGACGGGCTCCAAATGGGAGCCCATCATCGGGTATTCCCGCGCGGTGAGGGCCGGGGCGACCATCGCCGTGACCGGCTGCGTGGGTGTCGAGGCCGACGGGACGTTCTCTTCGAGCATGGCGGAGCAGACCCGGCGAGCCCTCAAAATCGTGCTGGCGTCCATCGAGGCTCTCGGCGGGAACCCCTCCGACGTGGTCCGCACCCGCATGTTCGTGACCGACATCTCGCGATGGAAGGAAGTCGGCGAGGCCCACGGAGAAGTCTTCGGCGGGATCCGGCCCGCGACCACGATGGTCGAGATCGCGAAGCTCATCGACGATCAGGCCCTGGTGGAGATCGAGGCCGACGCGATCGTGTCCAACGGCTGATCCCTTCTCCTGCGGGCGCAAAGAATCGCGGCGAGCCGGGAAGCGATCCCCGACTCGCCGCGTCTCATTTTGCCTCAGGATCGCTCGATCAGGGACGGAGCGGCGGGGCCAGTTCGTTGACCGCGGCCTTGACGGGCTCGGCCACCAGGATGCCCGAACCCAGGTTCAGGTAGTCCTTGGTGATGGCCAGGATCTCGTCATTGTAGAAGCTGGGCTCCCAGGCCGTCTCAGGCTTGCGGACGCCCTTCTTGCCCTTGGGCTTGGCCTTGAGCTCGCCCTCGGCCTCCTTGTCGGCGTCCTCGGCGCGAGTCTCGGCGCGGAACTTCTCCTCGTTCAGAGTAATCTCGTTCTTTTCCTTCCGCTCGGCGGCCTTGGCAATGTACTTCTGGTCTTCCTTGAACTTGGCGTTCGAGGAACGGCGTTCTTCCGACTTGGCCTTCACGCGGTCGAGAAGGTCGGCGGGCACGCGGTTGTACTTGTCGTGCGGCAGGGGCGGGACCTTGTCGAACTTCATGGCGGTGTCGTAGCGGGACTCGCCGAAGTCGAGGAAGTCGTTGACCGACGGGATGTGCAGGTGCGGGGTCACGCCCTTGATCTGGGTGCTGTCGCCGTCGGGCAGGTAGAACTGCTGGATGGTCAGCTTGAGGGCGCCCAGGTTGGGGATCTTCGAGTTATTGCTCAGGCGGAGCTTCTCGTTCAGAGGCATCACGTTCTGGACCGAGCCCTTGCCGAACGACGACGAGTCGCCCACGACCAGGCCGCGGCCATAGTCCTTGATCGCCCCGGCGAAGATCTCGGAGGCGCTGGCGCAGAAGTGGTCGATCACGACCACCAGGGGGCCGTCCCACGCGGTGCCTTCTTCCTCGTCGTCGCGATGCTCGACCCGCTGGGCCTCGCGAATCTGGACGACCGGGCCCTTGTCGATGAACAGGCCCGAGAGGCTCACGGCCTCGTCGAGCAGGCCGCCCGGGTTGCCCCGAACGTCCACAATCACCGCGTCCACGTTCTGCTTCTTGAAGTCTTCGAGCAGGCGCTGGCAGTCCTTGGTCACGCTGACGGATTCCCCCTCATCCTCCACGGCCGAGGTTCGCCCGTAGAAGCTGGGAACGTAGATCACGCCGTACTTCTTGGGCTTCTCGCCCTCGGCGGTCTTGAACTCGACGACCTGGCCCTTGGCCTTGTCGGCGGTCAGGTCGATCTTCTGGCGGGTCAGCTCGTAGATCTTCTCTTCCTTGGAGTCGGCCGGGATGATCACGAGGCGGACCTTGGTGCCGCGAGGGCCGCGGATCTTGCGGACCACGTCCGAGAGCTTCTTCTCGACGAAGCTCTCGCGAGCTCCATCTTCCATGATCACGGCCACGATCTTGTCCTCGGGCTGGAGCCGCCCGTCCTTGTCGGCGGCGC
>JANOBY010000445.1:0-5186 GCA_031411935.1 Planctomycetales bacterium
CCAGGCTGATCGCCGCGCCCAACAGTGGCGCTAGGCACCACAGGCCGGCCAGCGCGACGCCGAGCACGTCCCGCGCTCGAGCCGGCCGGCCCCAGCCGCCCCCGAGCCACAACGACAACCAGGCCCCCAGCACCGCGTAGCCCGCCAGCTGCGAACCCTGGAGCCACGGCGTGACCGGGCCGTAATGGTAGCTGCTGCCCGAGGCATGCCGAGGCAGGTAGCCGAGCCCGTGGATCAGCAAGGCGGCCGACGCGGCGAGGCAGCCGATCGCGCCGGGCTGGCGGAAGACTTCTTGCAGCGGCGGGCGGGGGCGACGCAGGGCCAGCAGCGGAACGGCGACAGTCAGTGGGGTGATGCACGGGAACGCGGTGCTGAACCAGTACAGTATCCGGCTCGGCCGGTCGGAGGCGGCTAGGGATGTGTCGCGATCGAGGTTCATGTGCCGGACGGGGTCCTTCGCGGCTAGGATCCCCAACCCCAGGGCCGCCACCAGGATCATCGCCTCGGCCAGCCCGATCCCGCGTGACTGCTCCTCGTGCATGCTGGTCTCCTCGCTTGGATCCTGAGCCGATTGGTCGTCGGGTCGCATCGCTCGCCAGCTAGCCCGGCCGCCGACCAACCTATCAAGACGGCTATCACCCCGTCTAGCCGGTGGCAATTCTCATCTCTAATCGAGAGGCCACACTTTACCGTCGACGTAAGTCGTTTCGCGATGGGAAAAAATCCGCTGATACGTCGAGGGGAATGACCCTTTACACTTTTCGAGGCCGATTTCGGGCCCCTTTTCGCACCCTGGGCCCATCTCAAAAACGCCCGATATCGGCACTCCGATTTGAAGTAGCCGAAGCCCGATGAGAAGGCGATTCAAAGCCGTTTCCATACCCGTCCCGAAAACAACGTCCCGGGCCGTGGCCCATCCGTCGAGTTTCGGGACAGACCGGCCTTTGCGTTGTTTTTTGTCCGTCTGGTACGGGAAGGTCATCATGAAGGAATCGCTGGAGGCGGTGTTCTCTCGTTCCCGCACTCCGCGTGGGAACGAGAAAAGACGGTCCAACGACAACACCAAACGCCCATAGTCAGTGCCATCGGGCGTGACTGCCCGCCAGAACTCAACCCAGGCGGGCGGCAGAATCGCCACGCCCAGGAAAGAAACCGCTGGGGGCCGTGTTGACGGATTCCGCGCAAAGGCCCCCGACCCGAAGATCAGAAACCGGCGACGTCGCGATAGTAAGGAGTCGTGGAGCCTCCGCGCCTCACCCCGCTCCTTGACAATCAGAAACCATCCGCCGGGCCCGGCCCGTTTCGGAGGAAGCGGGTTTTCGCGAAAACATGAATTTGCATAACGAACCCAATTTCGTCGCCCGACCCGGAAGACGCAGAAAGACGAATGCCAAACCGTGGCAACGACTTAGGGACCTTTTCAGCGCAATTCCGGGAGCCATTCCCTCACCTCAAGACCGGAAAACGAACCCAAAACGAAGCCAAAACGAAGCCAATTCGAACCCAATTTGGGGGCCTCGGGGAGCGGGAAACGAGCCTGTCGGGGCGAGGCGGGGCTCGGGCCAGATCGGTCCGTCGCCCCCTAGAACCGCATGGCCGTGAACCCTCCGTCCACGTAATAGGCCGCGCCGGTGATGAAGCTCCCGGCTTTGGGCGAGAGCATGAGCAGGGTCGCCCCCACGAGCTCGTCGGGCTCGCCGAAGCGGGCCATGGGGGTGTTCCGCATGATGTTCTCGACCCTCGCGGCGTCGAGGATCTTGCGGTTCTGCTCGGCGGGGAAGAAGCCCGGGCACAGGGCGTTCACGCGGACCTTCATCGGCGCGAGCTCGCGGGCCACGTTCTGGGTGAGGTTGATCACCGCCGCCTTCGAGGCCGAGTAGGCGAAGACCCGAGACAGGGGCAGGTGGGCGCTCACGCTGGCGATGTTCACGATCGAGCCTCCGCCGGAGTCGGCCATGGCCTTTCCGAAGATCTGGCAGCCCCAGTGCACCGCCGTGAGGTTGCTCTGGAGGACGCGGTCCCAGTCCTCGTCCTTGGCGTCGAAATAGGGGCTCGCGTTGTTCACGCCCGCCCCGTTGATGAGGAGATCGACCTTGCCGTGCGTCCCGAGCACGCGGGCGAGCAGGTCCTCGATCGAGTCGCGCCGGGTCACGTCCACGGGCTCGAACCAGGCGAGTCCGCCCGCGAGGTCGATCGCGACCAGGCGATCGGCGGCCTTGTCGGCCGACCGCCCCGCGATCACGACCTTCGCCCCCGCGCGGGCCAGGCCGGTGGCCAGAGCCCCGCCCAGCACGCCGGTCCCGCCGATCACCACCGCGACCTGCCCGTGCAGGCCGAACATCTCATCCAGATAGGTCATCATGACGCACTCACATCCCCGCCCGAAGGCTGTCCAGGTGGCGGCCGAAGTGGTCGGCCAGGATCTCGGAATAGGTGTCCAGATGACGCTCCACCACGCCCCGCACCTCGGCCCCCATCGTCGGGTCCGTGAGCACCGACCCGAACGTGCAGTGGAGGATCTGCCGCCCCGGCTGCGTGAACCCCTTGCCCGGCTCGACCTCAGGCCAGAGCTCCAGATAGAGCCTCTCCAGGTCGAGAGGGTCGGAGACCGAGGCGGTCGGAGGAACGCCCTCAAGCGTGGCCGAAACGTGATAGGTGGCCTTGTCGCGGTCATACCGCTCGCGGGCGAAGTCGATCACCGCGCGGAAGAGCCTGGGGTCGTGCCGGGCCACCACGCGCAGGGCCTCCAGGTAGCTCGTCCCCGCCGTCTTCACGTGGAATTGCCCCTTGCTGGCGCGGGCGAGCGCGGGGTAGATCGAGAGCTTGTCGGAGCCCGAATGCAGGCTCAGCTTGTACGGGCCGAGCGCCTGCGAGATCGCCGCATGGTCGCGGAGCGAGCGTTCGAGGCTCTCCACATCGCCCTTGTAATCGACCCCCTTCTCGAAGTCGCCGATGTACCGGGGGGCGAGGCTCACGAGCTTCATCTCCCGGGCGAGGCACTGTTCGGCGATGATGAAATGCTCGGCCAGGGTCGTGGGCTGGTCGGTCTCGTCCACGCTCAGCTCGATCTCGAACGGCTGCCCCAGTTGCGTGCAGGTCGAGGCGATGTGGTCGGACAGGCCGATGGCAAAGTTCAAGGCGCGTCCATACTTGACGGCGGCCCGCAGGCAGGCGGATTCGTCGAACACGATGGTCGTGCCGGTGCCCAGGTCCACGCTCGTCCCGCGATACTTGTCGAGCCATCCGATCTCGGACTTCACGGCCGCGAACTTCTCGCGAAGGGTCGCCTCGTCGTAGCCGTCGGCGTGAGGGTCGACGTGGCCCGAGGGGTCGATCGTGAAGAAGGTGAAGCCGGCGGCGGCGGTGATCTCCACGTCCTCGGGGGTCTTCAGGTGGTCGGCGTCGGCCCCGGTGATGCCGGTCCAGCCGGCGCGTCGCATCCCGAGCAGGGCGTCGCCCATGACCTGCACGGGGGTGCGCGAGGTGCGGGCCATCTCGCGGATCGACTGCTGGGGGAAGATCGGCTGTATGCCCTCGCCCGAGCGTTTCATGGCCTCGACATGGCCGGGGGTGGCCAGGCCCAAACGGTCGCCGAAGCCGAAGCTCGGGCGCAGGCCCAGGGGGGTGCAGGACAGCTCGGACATCGAACGAGGCTCCACATATCGCGAGGAAAGGAGGGAAAACGTCTCGAACCGTCAGTCCATGCGGACGCCGATCGAGAGCAGGATGTTGGCGAACCGCTGCTGGTCGGCGGTCTGGATCGTGAGCACGTGATCCGGCGTGACCACGGCGTCGTAAAAGTCCCACTTGGGGATCGGTTCGAGGGCGAGCTTGAGCCCGGCCTCGTGGATCACCTTGCGGTAGTCGTCCCACACGGGGGGGTCCTCGGTCAGGGCGTAGGGGTCGGTCTTGTCGTACATCATGGTGTTGGCGATGTCGATCGGCACGGCCGACAGCACGGCCTTCAACGCCTGGGCGCAGGTGATCACGCCGGGCATGAGGTTCATGCAAACGAGCTCGGCATTGGGCCCCTTCTTCGACGACGCCGGATAGTTGCCGTCGGCGATCAGGATCTTCGCATGATGCCCCGCGCGGCCGATGATCTCGTTGATCTTCGAATGAATGAGCGTGTGCCTGAGCATGAATTGGACCTTGAAGAAATACGGGGAACTTCACCGCAGATCACGCAGATGAACACCGATTTTAGACTCTTGAAAATTCATCTGTGTTCATCTGCGTCATCTGCGGCGAAGTCTTCATCTCCCATCCAGAAACCAACGGCGAAACGAGGTCATGGTCTGTCGAGCGGCCGATTCGGGGTCGGGCAGAGGGAGAACCTCGGCCGAGGCGTATCGGTTGTAGTTGATGTCCTGGAGGGCCTGGGCGATCGGCCCGTAATCCATGTGGCCGAACCCTGCGGCGCGGCGGTTGGTATCGACGAAATGGACGTGGCCGATGTGGTCGCCTCCGGCTCGGATGGCCTGGGCGATGTCCCTTTCCTCGATGTTCATGTGGAAGAGGTCGGCCAGGAGCTTCACGTTGATCGTCGAGAGCTTTTTGAGGAGGTTCACGCCCTGTTCGATCGTGTGGGCCATCGTGGTTTCGTAGCGGTTCAGGGGCTCGAAGAGCAGAAAGGCGCTGTGCTGAGCCGCATATTCGCCCAGTTCTTCCAGGGCATCCGCCAGGTATCCGTCGGCCGTGGCCTGGTCCACGCCGTCGCCGCTGCGACCCTGCATCGAGCCGATGATCGCGGGGGCTCCGAAGGGGCCGGCGAAGTCGATGATCGAGCGGATGAAGTCGATCGCCCTCCTTCGTGCCGAGGCATCGGGCAGGGTGAGGTTCAGGCGATGCTTGACCCAGCCCGCGCCCGTCCCCACGGCGGCGAGCCCCAGGCCGAGATCGTTGAGCAAGGTGTGCAGGGCCTTCGGGTCGATGGCCTCGGGGCCGGGCGGGAAGATCTCCACGGCGTCGAAGCCGATCTCCTTCGCCAGGCGCATGTGCTCGGGGAGGTCATGCCAGAAGACGAAGGGGCCCCCGCGGGCTTCCTCGACGAGGCTGATGGTCACGGCGGAATGGATCAACGGTGGGGGCTCCTCATTCGGTTTCCCTCATCCATCATCCCACTAGGGGCGGGCGTCCCAGCCCGCCTGCAAAGGGAAGTT
This sequence comes from Planctomycetales bacterium, assembly GCA_031411935.1. Lineage (GTDB taxonomy): Bacteria > Planctomycetota > Planctomycetia > Isosphaerales > Isosphaeraceae > JAQGHR01. The sequence goes on from JANOBY010000445.1 coordinate 5,163, forward strand.
GGATCAGGCGGGCAGGGACGCCCG
>JANOBY010000446.1:0-17822 GCA_031411935.1 Planctomycetales bacterium
GTGGTTGTGGTCGCGGCCCGACATCTGGGGTAGCTCGGCCACGGGCGTTCGGCCGAACTCGCCTCCCCACAGGACCAGGGTCTCGTCCAGCATGCCTCGTTGCTTCAGGTCGGTCAGGAAGGCGGCGATCGGCTGGTCCCATTGGTGGGCCTGGTGCCGGTGGGCTCCCTCGATGTTGTCGTGGTTGTCCCACGGCTGATCGGCCCCGCTCCAGACCTGCAGGAACCGCACTCCGCGTTCGAGCAGACGACGGGTCAGCAGGAGCTGTCGGCCGATCACGGTGTCGCCATACATCTCGCGGGTGCTCTGGGATTCGAGCGCCAGGTCGAACGCCTCGGCGGCCTCGAACTGCATGCGATAGGCGAGCTCGAAGGACTGGATGCGGGCCTCGAGCTGCGGGTCGGTCTGGTGGCTGTTGAGGTGGGCCTCGTTCAGCCTCCGCACGAGGTCGAGTTGCTTGCGCTGCTGCTCGGGCGAGGCGCTCTTGTTCTTGATGTTGGCGATGAGCTTCTCGACCTCGCGGTGCTGCGTGTCCACGTAGGTGCCCTGGTATGCGCCGGGAAGGAACGCGGACCGCCAGTTCTGGGTCGAAGTGATGGGGTACCCGCCGGGGCACATGGCCAGGAAACCGGGGAGGTTCTGGTTCTCGGAGCCGAGGCCATAAGTGACCCACGACCCCATGCTGGGCCGGGGCTGGCGGCTTTCCCCGCAATTCATGAGCATGAGCGAGGGCTCGTGGTTGGGCACGTCGGCCACCATCGAGCGGATCACGCAGAGGTCGTCGGCATGCTGTGCGGTCTTCGCGAACAGCTCGCTCACGTCGAGCCCGCTCTGCCCGTACTTGGAGAACTTGAACGGCGAGCGCAGGGCGCCGCTGGTCTTGCGCTCGGTGCGGAGATTGGGATTGGGGAGTGGCTTGCCGTGGTACTTGTCGAGCAGGGGCTTAGGGTCGAACGTATCGACCTGCGACGGACCGCCGTTCATGAACAGGTGGACGACCTGTTTGGCGGTGCCCTTGAACTGCGGAGGCTTGGGCCGGAGCGGTTGCAGGTCCGTATCGGCGCGGGCCGCGGGCAGCAGGCTGCCGTCGGCCGCCATCACGCTGGCCAGGCCGAGCAGGCCCAGGCCCATCCCTCCGCGTTGCAGGAGCTCGCGGCGCGACAGGTGAGCGGTCGACGGCTTGGGGTGATGCCTGGACATGGCCTTGGACTCCCTGGATCGCGCTCAAACGCGAAGATAGATCTTGTTCCGATAGAGGAAGAGCAGGAACACCCACTCGACCGCGATCACCCCCGCCGCCAGGACGACCGGCCCCCATCCGCCCGAAAGGCGGATCGTCCCGCCCAGGAAGAACTGGGCGATCGAGGCGAAATCCACGATGCTCGACGCCAGGTAGATCGTGATGGCGTTCGATCCGATCACGACGAAGAAGAACGCCCATCGCTTCCAGCCGATCACGTCAATCACCGCGTAAAACAGGGCCAGAAGGATCAGGCTGAAGCCACCGGCCACCAGCACGAACGAGCTCGTCCATAGGTTCTTGATCAGGGGGAAGCTGAAACTCCAGGACCAGCCGGCCCCGAGACAGGCCGCGCCCATCGTCAGGAGGCCGAGGATCTTCCTCGAGGGACTCGCCCCCGACCGGAGCACCTGGCCCGCGAGCACGCCCAGCAAGGCCGTGCCCACGGCGGGGATCGTGGACAGCAGCCCTTCGTTGTCCCCGAATCCATAATAGGCCTGGTAGATCTTGCCTGGCAGGAAGTGCCGATCGACCCAACCCGCCAGGTTGGTCTCCTTCGACAGGTCGCCCGCGATCCCGCCCGGAGCGGCCACATAGGTCAAGAGGGCCCAGTAACCGATCAGGATCGCGAGAAGCAGGATGACCTGGCCGAGTACTCTCGTATTCAGGCAGATCACCGCCGCCACCCCGTAGCAGATGGCGATCCGTTGCAGCACGCCCGCGACCCGCAGGTTCGCGAAGTCGAACTGGAGCAGCTTGTTGTAGATCAGGCCCAGCAAAAACAGCATCGCCGTTCGTCGCGCGATCCGGGCAAAAGCTGCCGCTCGGCCGCTTTGCTCGATCCTTCCCAGGGAGAACGGCAGGACCGTCCCCACCAGAAACAGGAAGAGCGGGAAGATCAGGTCGTAAAAGCGGAAGCCCTGCCATTCCACGTGCTCGAGTTGCTCGACGATCGCGTGTCCTGCACGGGAGTGCGTCCGTTCGGCGATGGCCTTGATCAGCTCCTCCCCGCCGACGATCCAGAACATGTCGAAACCGCGCAGGGCGTCGATCGAGAGCAGACGTCCGGTGGGTTTTTGCGCGATCTCTGAGGACATGGGCGGGACGAGCTCCGGCGGGAGGAATCAATCGACGAACACGAACTCGTTCGCAATCAAGAGGCCCTGGATATAGAAGCCCCAGGCATCCGCGTCGGCTCCCTGAAGGAAGTCGCGGGCGAGGGCAAGCTCTTCGTCGCGAGGGCTCCGGCCGTAGATCCGGTGGTAGAGCGTATCGACTCGCTTCGAGAGGTCCTGTTCGCCCGCGATCTCGGGGCGCGAAGCCAGAGCCCGGGCCGCCTCGATCGAGAACGGATGGTTCATGAGGAACAGGGCCTGCGGGGCCACCGTGGTGTTGTCTCGTTTCGGATTCGTCGCGTTGGTGTCCGGAAAATCGAACGCGCGATACACGCCGGGGAGCATGAGGCGGTCGATCTTGCCGTAGATCGTGCGGCGAAAGGTCCCGCTGGCCAGGATGTCGGGTGCGGGCGGCCCGCCGATGGACGGGTCAAGCCGTCCCGAGGCCGCGAGCAGGGCATCGCGGGTGGACTCGAAATCCAGGCGTTGCCGGTTCATTCGCCAGAGCAAGCTGTTCTCCGGGTCCACGCCCCGCGCTTCGGGCCGGTCTTCGCTGCCCTGCTGATAGGCGGCGGAGAGCATCATCTTGCGATGAAGGGCCTTCAACGACCACCCGCCGGCCACGAAGTCGCCGGCCAGGTGATCGAGCAACTCGGGATGCGAGGGAGGGTCGCTCCTCAGGCCGAAGTCGCCGGGCGTGCCCACGATCGGCTTGCCGAAGTGGGCCATCCACACGCGATTCACGAGCACGCGCGGCGTCAACGGGTTGGTGGGGCTGGCGATCGCGCGGGCGAGTTCCAGGCGTCCCGAACCCTCGCGGAACGGCTGCCTTTGATCACCCTCGATGACCTTGAGGAAGCGTCGGGGCACCTCCTCGCCCTGATTACCCGGGTTCCCTCGGCGGAAGATGCGGGGATTGACCGGGTTCTTCGACTCCTCCAAAACCATCGCCCGCGCGGGGGCTCCGGGGCCCCTCACCCGGAAGGCCTCGACGGCCTGGAGCCTCTTCTTGTACTCGGCCTGCGAGGCGCGATCGGGCAACAACGCCAGGTCGGAGGCCGCGTTACGGGCCAGGCTCGGGGCCGAGTCGGGGCCGTGGAAGACCAGCCGGAGCTCCTCGTGGGCGAGGTCGGGATGCGAGGACGGTGTCTGACCATTCAGCGCCGCGCGTCGAGAATAGTCCTGCCAGATCGATTCGGTCGAGTTCAGCGTCTTCCCGTAGATCCGGGCCAGATCCTCGACCGTGCCCGGCGGCTGTGACGCCAGCGCCGAGAGGACCAGCGGGTTGATCGGCTTCGCGGAATCAGCGCGAGTTTGCCAGCGCTCGATCAGCGACCTGGCCCGGTCGGCGAAGCCTTCTTTCGGGAGCGTTGACAGCTCGTACCAGGGGGCGAATACCGGGTTGTGCGACGCCCGGGACCGGTCGAGCGATTGCCTCCAGCGTTCGAGCATCACCGGGTTCAGGTCGCCCTTCTCGGCAATCTGCATGAAATTGCCGGTGTCCGGCTGGGCGGCCGACTTGAGCACGGCGAGCAGATAGTCCGTCAGTCGGCTCCGGGCGCTCTGGACGAGCTCCTCGTGCTGCTCATCCACGTACTCCGTGAGCTTTTTTTCGAGCTGGACCAGCTCGGCGGAATACTTGGCGAACTCGGGGGTCTGCGGCGGGGGCTCGAAAAACGGCGGGACCTTGGGCTCGCTCGACGACGCGAAGACCCCGTACAGCGAGTAGTAATCGGCGGTCGGGATGGGGTCAAACTTGTGGTCGTGGCACCGGGCACAGCTCACCGTGAGTCCCATGAGGCCGCGGGTCACCACGTCGATGCGATCGTCGAGGATGTCCTCGTTGTTGTTCATGAACCGGCTGCCGACCGTCAGGAAGCCCATGGCGGCGAGGTCGCGTTTGTCCTCGCCCAGGGGGAGCCGGTCGGCGGCGATCTGGCGGATCAGGAACTCGTTGTAGGGCAAATCTTCATTCAGCGATCGCACGACCCAGTCGCGATAGGCGTAGGCCCAGGGATAGTCGGCCTCGTCGAGGAAAACGTACCCCTTGGTGTCGGCATACCGGGCCACGTCGAGCCAGTGCCGGCCCCAGCGTTCCCCGTAGTGGGGAGACGCGAGCAGGCGGTCGATCACGGCGGAGAAGGCCTCGGGCGTGGGGCGGGAATCGGCCTCGAAGTCGCGGACCTCCTCGGCCGTGGGGGGCAGGCCGATCAGGTCGAACGTGGCGCGACGGATCAGGGACAGGCGGCTCGCTGGCGGGGAGGGCTGCAATCCGCGGGCTTCGAGCTTCGCGAGCACGAACCGGTCGATTGAGGACCGCGGCCACGCCTCATCCTTCACGGCCGGGGGGGCGGGGTTCGCGACCGGCTGGAACGCCCAGTGGGTGAGCGCAGGATCGACGGCCGCGGTCTTGTTCTTGTCCTCAGGCCAGGGCGCACCCTGCTTGACCCACTGGGTCAGGTCGGCGATGACCGCGTCCTGGAGCTTCTTCTTGGGCGGCATCTTGATGTCGCCGTCGTGACTCAGGACGTCGAGGATCGGGCTCGATCCGGGGTCGGCCGCGACCAGCGCGGGGCCTTCAGCTCCGCCCTTGACCATAGCTTCGCGCGAGTCCAGACGCAGGCCCGACTTTTGCTTCTCGGGGCCGTGGCAAGACTGGCAGTTCTCGACGAGGACGGGTCGGATCCGGCTCTCGAAGAACGCCGCCTCGTCGGACGAGATCGGTTTCGGCTCGTCGGCCTGGGCGGTCGCAAGCGAGCACGCGAGGCCGAGGAAGGCGAGCGGGAGGGCTCGAACGCTCATGCGTCAAGGGCCTCGGTCGGGGTGGGATGACGGAGGGCAGGAATCACGGGCAGTATTGATATTCTAGCAGCCTCTGGCCCCGGGGGCCATCCCATAGGATGATGAGGACTCCCCTCGTCCGCCCGGGTCCATGTTTATGCCGAAGAAAATTCTGATCCTCTCGGCCTCCGCGGGCGCCGGGCACCTTCGGGCCGCCCAGGCCCTCGAGCGGGCGTTCGCCGAGTCCGGCCACGACGGCGAGGTCCGGCACGTGGATATCCTGGAGTTCACGAACCCGCTGTTCCGCAGGCTCTACTCCAAGGCCTACCTGGACATGGTCAACACCATGCCGGAGGTCCTGGGATGGCTTTACGACCAGCTCGACAAGCCCTGGAAGTCTCGCCCGACGAAGGACGCGTTCGAGAAGCTGAACACCCGCCCGTTCGCCAAGCTCCTCAAGAAATATCAGCCCGACGTGACGGTCTGCACCCACTTCCTGCCCGCCGAGATCATCGCGTGGCTGCGATCGCGTGAGAAGATCGTCTGCCGCCAGGCCACCGTGGTGACCGACCTCGACGTCCACGCCATGTGGCTCTGCCACCGCTGCGAGCACTACTTCGTGGCGATGGACGAGACCCGGGCCCACCTCGAAGAGCTCGGCGTTGGGGCCGGCAAGATCTCCGTGACCGGGATCCCCATCGACCCGGTGTTCTCGCGACCGGCCGACAAGCGGGCCATGCGGACGAAGCACGGACTCGCCCCCGACCTGACCACCATCCTCGTGTCGGCGGGCGGTTTCGGGGTAGGTCGACTGGAAGGGATGCTCGGGTCTCTGCTGAAGCTAAGGCACCCCGCGCAGGTCGTGGCGATCTGCGGGAAGAACGCCGAGCTCAAGGCCCAGATCGACGCCCAGGCCATGCGGATCCCGGCAAGCTCTCCGGTGAACCTGCACGTTGTCGGGTACACCACCGAGATGGACGAGTGGATGGCCGCCGCGGACCTGATGGTCGGCAAGCCGGGCGGCCTGACCACCTCCGAGGCCCTCGCCCGAGGGCTCGTCTACGTGGTCGTGAACCCCATCCCCGGCCAGGAAGAGCGCAACAGCGACCACCTCCTCGAAGAAGGCGCGGCCATCCGGTGCAACAACCTGCCCGTGCTTGCCTACAAGGTGGACAGGCTATTGGACGACCCCGCACGGCTCGCCACGATGAAGGCGAACGCCTTGAAGATGTCCCGGCCGAATGCGGCGCGAGACATCGTGGATTCGATCCTCTCCGCGTTTTGAATCGCGCGCCGAAGCAGGGTACTTACCCAGCCTTACCGTCCCTCGCACGGTCAAAACGGTCCTTGCATGCGATCTCTTCCTCGCGGGCGGATTGAAGTCCCGATTCAAGCGCTTTCATCGTTTTGGGGTGAGAATATCGCTCCAAAACATGCAGCTTTTTTCTCGAGTTGGCGAGTTCGATTTCCGCCTTCTGTCGTGCCAGCCGTTCTTCGATGCGATGGGCTCCGTCGGCCTTGAGTCTCGTCACCAGGGCGTGTACCGCCAGGCCAATCTCCTTGTTCCGGGCTTCGACCTCGAGCGGATAACCGGCCTCATATTCCGCGAGCTCGATCTCCGCCTTCGCACGCTTCAGGCGTGCTTCGGCATAATCCGCTTCGGCCCGCAGCGTGGGCAGCGGGACGCCCTTCGAAGGCGCGTCCTGGAAGGATCCCGTCACCGCGACCAACCCGAGAACAACGTGGATGCACACCATTCCTGGTTTCCCTTCTCCGCATGTGAAGGGCCGACGGTTGCCTGGATCCGGCCGAGCCTTACTGAGAAATCTTCCTGATGAGTATTAGCCTCATCAATGAATCCACGCACCAGGAAATCGGACCAGGATCCCTCTTCGTGGTCAAGCGAGGAGCTTGCTCACGACATTCCCATGAACATCGGTAAGCCGGAAATCGCGCCCCTGGAACCGATAGGTGAGCTTGGTGTGGTCGAGCCCCAGCAGGTGCAGGATGGTGGCCTGAAGGTCGTGCACGTGCACACCGTCCTCGACCACGTGGAACCCGAGGTCGTCGGTCTTGCCGATCGTGATCCCCGGCTTGATGCCCCCTCCGGCGAGCCACATGGTGAACGCCTGCGGGTGATGGTCTCGACCGAGGCTGCGGCCGAGCGCGGCGTTGGATTCGACCATGGGCGTGCGGCCGAACTCGCCCCCCCAGACCACGAGCGTGTCGTCGAGAAGTCCTCGACGCTTCAGGTCCGTCAGGAGCGCGGCCGAGCCCCGGTCGGTCAATCCGCAGGCCCCCTTCAGCCCGCCCGCGACGTCGGAGTGATGGTCCCAGCCTTCGTGGTAGAGGTTGATGAACCGCACTCCGCGCTCGATCATCCGGCGGGCCAGCAGGCAGTTGAGCGCGAACGAGGGCTTGCCCGCCTCGGCCCCGTAGAGCGCGAAGGTTTCGGCGGTCTCACCGCGAAGGTCCATCAGGTCCGGGGCGCTGGTCTGCATCTTGTAGGCGAGCTCATACTGGGCGATCCGCGTGGCGATCTCGGGGTCGCCCACGTCGTCCAGATGCTTGCGGTTGAGCCCGCCGATGAGGTCGAGCGACTCGCGCTGGAGACGCGAATCCACGCCCTTGGGACTGGTCACATTGAGGATCGGGTCCCCCTTGGAGCGGAACGGGATGCCCTGGTAAGCCGACGGCAGGAACCCGCTCGACCAGTTGGCCACGCCGCCGCTCGTCCCTCCGGCCGACGACAGGACGACGAACCCGGGCAGGTCGTCGGCCTCGCTCCCCAGTCCATACGTTACCCACGACCCCATGCTGGGCCGGCCCGGCAGAGGGGAGCCGGTGTTCATGAAGATCTGCGCAGGGGCGTGGTTGAACTGGTCGGTGTGCATCGACCTCACGATCGCGATGTCGTCGGCCACCTTGGCCAGCTCGGGCAGCATCTCCGACAGCTCGGCGCCGGACTGCCCGTGCTTGGCGAACTGGAATCGCGAGGCCATGAGGCTCGCGTCGGGCCGGATGAACGCGTAGCGTTGCCCCTTAACCACCTCGGCGGGCACGGGCTGGCCGTCGAACTTCTGCAAGGTGGGCTTGGGGTCGAACAGGTCGAGCTGGCTGGGAGCCCCAGCCATGAAGAGGTAGATCACACGCTTCGCCCTGGGGGCGAAATGCGGGGCGGTCACGTCGGCCCGCGCCGCCTTCGAGGCGAGCAACGACGCCAGCGCGATCTTCCCCACGCCCACGCCGCACTCGCGGAAGAAGTGACGACGCGTGGCCAGGTGTTTGGGGTGCAGAGGCGGCATGGGCGTCACTCCTTCGTGATGGTCTCGTCGAGGTTCAACACGGCGCGGGCGGCGGCCGCCCAGGCAGCCAGCTCGTTGCGATCCGACCCCGGATCCTCAAGCCCGACCCATGCCGCGGAGTCGAGTTCCCCCGCGCGGAACCGTGCGAGCTGGACCTCATAGAATTTCGCCAGCAAGATGGCCTCCTCGGGCGAGGGGGGCCGCGTGAGGCAGGTCCGGACGAGGAACCTCACGCGATCGTCGGTCGAGCCGGGGGCCTGCTTCATGACCCTCAACGCCAGTGATCTCGCCGCCTCCACGTACACCGGGTCGTTCAGGAGCGTGAGCGCCTGCAACGGTGTGTTGGACCGCTCTCGACGCACACACGCGGTCTCGGGGCTGGGCGCGTCCATGAGGCTGAACGCGGCGAACGGGGCGGTGCGCTTGACGTAGGTATACAGCCCCCGACGATAGCGGTCGGCACCCTGGCTCGTGGGCCACGCGGTCTGACCGTACGAGAGCGACGTGACCCCCTCGGGCTGGGGGGGATACACGCTGGGGCCGCCGACCTTGAGGTTGATCAGGCCCGACGCCGTCAGCGCGATGTCGCGGACCGTCTCGGCATCGACCCGGAAACGGGCCCCCCGGCCCAGGAGGATGTTCTTCGGGTCGCGGGCGAGAGCCTCGGGCGAGGTCTTCGAGGCTTGCCGGTAGGTGGAACTGGTCACGATCTCGCGGAGGATGGTCTTCTGACTCCATCCTTTCGCCATGAACTCGGTGGCCAGCCAGTCCAGCAATTCGGGATGCGAGGGCCGCTCGCCCCTCGTGCCGAAATCCTCCTGCGTGGCCACGATCCCGCGGCCGAAGACCGCGAGCCAGAGGTCGTTCACCGCCACTCGGGCCGTGAGCGGGTTCTCGGGCGACGCGATCCATCGGGCGAGCGCCAGACGGTTGCGCGGCCCGTCGGAGGGCAATGGCGGGAGCACCGCGGGCACGCCGGGCTCGACCGGGTCGCCCAGGCTGAAGAACTCGCCGCGACGGTGGACGTTCGTGGTGCGTGCGTGCTCGGGCGAACGCTCCTCCATCACCAGCGAGGTGTGGAACCTCGGAAGGCTTTTTCGCAGTGAGTCGATCTTCGCGCGGGCGGTGGCGGTCTCGGGAGACACCGAGAGGAAGTGCCCGGTGAGCCGGGCCTTTTGCCCCTCAGTCCGGTCGGCGGCTGGCACGAGGGCAATGGCCTCGACCTCGGCGGGCAGCCCCGTCGCCTCTACAGGCAGAGGGTCGCCCGTCACGCTCACACGGAACCTCCCCAGCGTGGTCTGATGGATTCCGAACTGATGAAGCACCACGGCGAGCCGATCGGGCTTCTCGCCGCTCTCCAGCGGTTCGGAGAGCTCGAACACGGCGGAGAACGGCTTGCCCTGCCCCGAGCTGACCGTCCATCCGCTTTCCGGCACGCCGTCAATCGCCTTGGCCGCGGTATGGTCCCCCTCGGCGAAGCTCTGGGACGCCCCCGCAAACTTGACCGCGCGTGACGCCTTCGGGTCGGCGGCGGAAATCACGTTGAGGTTGATCTCGGTCAGGATAAACCCGCCGAGGGTGTAGAGGGGGGCCCGGCCGGGTCCGTTCTCGGGAAGCGACTCGTGAGGCAGGGCTTCGAGACGGATCGCGGTGATCCTCGGCAGGCCGGCCGGGAGTTCCAGTTCGTAGACGTCATTATTGGGCTTGTCGCCGGTGGCCAGCACCGAGCCGTCGGGCAGGACGGTCATCGTGGCGTTCTTGCGCGAGACCACGCGGGTCGGTGCGACGACCTTCCAGCTCGCGGGCTTGAACGACTTCTCCCAATCGGCCTGCCTCACCGCGATCCGCTCCCGACGCTTCTCGGGGAGTGTCTCGGGCGAGATCACCGGCTGCTTCGTATGGGCCAGGAGCCGGAACCGGCCGAGCGTGTGATGCCCTCCATACTGCTGCTCGATCTTGACCATCAGACGCGAGGGGGAATCGGGCCAACCCCCGACCTGCATGGAGAGCGCGCGGGTCCTGTCCAGTCGCCCCGAGCCGTCGATCGCCCAGCCCGTGGCGGGGTCGTCGTCGAGAACTCCCGCGACGTTGAAGTTCGGCTGCGTGAAGTCGGCCGAGGGCGACGTGATCTTGAGGTCAATCGGCTTCGCTGTCGGATCGCCTGCTGTGGCACGTTCGGCCTTCGCGCGGATTGCCGTGACGACGAAGTTGCCGTGAGGCGTCCGCCCCGGCCCGAAGTTCTTCGCCTTGGGGTCGCCGATGGCCTCGAGCCTCAGGCCGTCCACGTCGCGGAAGTCGCCCTCGACCTGGATCGTGTAGTCATCCTTCTCGGGGTCGGGCCCCGACACGGTGATCATGCCTGAGGCGTCGCACTCGAGCTTCGCCCCGCTGGAGGAGACGGCCGCGACCGCGACCAGGGGCTTCCAGCCGGCGTCCGGATCTTCGGCCGGGAAGGCGTCGGCGAGCGTCTTCTCGAGGCGATCGGCCTCGGCCAGGATCTCGCTCCGTTTCGAGGCAATCTCGGGGTCGGGGATCGCGTATTCCTCGGGCTCGTCGGTGTTGTTCAGGAAGGCGAAGAACTGGTAATACTCGCGCTGGGTGATCGGGTCGTACTTGTGCGTATGGCACTGGGCGCAGCCGATGGTCAGTCCCAGCCAGGCCGAGCCGGTGGTCGCGGTGCGGTCGACGACGGAGATGTAGCGATACTCCTCGACGTCGATCCCGCCCTCCTCGTTCCGCATGGTGTTGCGATGGAAGCCGGTGGCGATCTTCTGCTCGGGTGTGGGGTTCGGCAGAAGGTCGCCGGCGAGCTGCTCGATCGTGAACCGGTCGAAGGGCATGTCCGCGTTGTAGGCGTTCACGACCCAGTCGCGGTAAGGCCAGATCGAGCGTTCCCGGTCCTTCTCATAGCCGTTGGTGTCGGCATAACGAGCCTTGTCCAGCCAGCGGCGTGCCCAGCGTTCGCCGAACCGGGGAGAGGCCATGAGCCGATCGACGAGCTTCTCATACGCCTCGGGCCGCGCGTCGGCGAGGAAGGCATCCACCTCGGCGATCGACGGCGGGAGCCCCGTGAGATCCAGGCTCAGGCGACGGATCAGCGTCGTGCGGTCGGCCTCGGGCGAGGGCTTCAGGCCTTCGCGTTCCAGCCTGGCCCGTACGAAGGCGTCAATCGGGTTGCGGGCCCAGGCCTTGTCGGAGATCGCCGGAACGTCAGGGCGGAGGGGCTTCCTGAAGGCCCAGTGGTCACTCGCCACGGCCGAGACGCTGGCGATCTCGGGCCAAGGGGCTCCCTGATCGATCCAGGCGCGGATGCGGCCGATCTCGTCGGGGGTGAGCAGGCGCCCCGGTTCCTTCCCCTTCTCCTTGCGACGAGGGGGCATGACGTGGTCGGGCTCGGCCCCCGCCACGTAGCGGACCAGGCGACTCTCGGCCCCCTTGCCGGGCTCGATCACCTCGCCCCCGTCGCCTCCCGCCAGGGCCTCGGACTTCACGTCCAGTCGCAACCCGCCCTTCTGGGCCTTCGCTCCGTGGCAGGACTGGCAGTTCTGCGCGAAGATCGGGGCCACGTCGCGGGCGAAGTCCATCGCGCCGGTCGCCGCCGGGGGGATCTCCTGGGCCTTCGCGGAGGAGGCCAGGGCCAGCACGACCGCGAGGATCGGGAGTCGTCGTGGAGCTTGGGGCATGACGTCACCGTGGAGAGAGGCGGGGGGCAAGGCAGGCGGGCGGGGCGGGCAATCACCTGTTATCATCCCCTCTTTGGTGCGTTGCAATCAACCCTCTTCACGAAAACCCTCCAGGCCGGACGCCTTCATGTCACGCCCCACCGACGTCAAGCCCGTGGCCGCCTGCCTGTACCTGCTCCCGGTCCGGACGCGCATGCCACTCAAATTCGGCCCGGAGACGCTGACCGAGGTCACCTGCGCCCGCGTGAAGCTGACCGTGGAAGACCGCCACGGCAGGCGAGCCGAGGGCTGGGGCGAAACGCCCCTGAGCGTCCCCTGGGTCTGGCCCAGCGCCTTGCCCTATGCCGAGCGTAACGCGGCCCTGGAGGCCTACTGCCGGGCCCTGGTCCCGGTCTGGAGCAATTTCTCGGAGTTCGGCCATCCGATGGAGGTCGGCCATACGTTCGGCGAATCCATCCTGCCCGGGTTCCACGAGGCCTTCTCCCACTCAACCCGGCCCGGCCTCGAACCCTTGCCGTGGCTTGCGGGCCTGGTCTGCAGCTCGGCCTTCGACCTCGCCCTGCACGATGCCTACGGAGTGCTGCACGGCCTGCCGACCTACCACACGTATGGATCGGAATTCATGACCAGAGACCTGGCCAGCTATCTGGGCGAGCCCGAACGCTTCGCCGGCCGCTTCCCGGAGGACTTCCTGTCAGCCCCGGTCGCGAGCCTCACGGCGTGGCACCTTGTGGGCGGGAAGGACCCGATCTTGCCGTCGGATCGCCAGGGCGACGAACCCGACGACGGATACCCCGTCACGCTCGACGAATGGATCCGCACCGACGGCCTCACGAGCCTCAAAATCAAGCTCCGCGGCGACGATGCTCAGTGGGATTACGACCGCATCCTGAGCGTTGTGGCGCTGGGCTCTGTGCACGGCGTGAAGGATTATTCGCTCGACTTCAATTGCACCGTGCGCGACCCGGACTATGTGATCGCGATGAACGATCGGCTCGCTGTTCACCCAGCGGTCTGGAACCGGATCCTCTACATCGAGCAGCCCTTCCCCTACGACCTCCACCAGTTCCCGATCCCGGTCCAGCGTGTGTCGCGGCAGAAGCCCCTGTTCCTGGACGAGAGCGCCCACGACTGGAAGCTCGTGAAGTACGGCAAGGAACTCGGCTGGACCGGCGTGGCCCTCAAAACCTGCAAGACGCAGACCGGGGCCCTGCTCTCGCTCTGCTGGGCCAAAAGCCACGGCATGGCGTTGATGGTCCAGGACCTCACGAACCCCATGCTCGCGCAGATTCCTCACGTCCTGCTCGCCGCCTACGCGGGCACGATCCGGGGGGTGGAAACCAACGCCATGCAGTTCTACCCCGACGCCTCGCAACCCGAGTCGGTCGTGCATCCAGGCCTGTACCGCCGGCGGAATGGCCAGGTCGATCTCTCGACGATCCGAGGTCCCGGATTCGGGTATCGCCTGGATGAGATCGCCCGCACCCTGCCGCCGGTCGCGTCCGAATCCTCTTAACGGGCCGGCGGACCTGCGACCACCCCTCAAGTCTCCTCCTCAGAACAGCCCCGAGGGTGGGTAGGTCGTCAAGCAAGAGGGGTGCGACGGACGCGGCGACAGTTCGGATTCGATGACGGGTGCCTGTTTCGATGAAGACCGCAGGATCCTCGACCCGAAGACTCGGACGGACATCGACCTCGCCGTGACTTTGAGGTCGGCAAGTTGGATCAACCACGGCGGCCAGATCCTCGCGCAAGGCAGGATCAACCGCCAGGATCGCGGTTGCATCCTCATCCTCCCCGAGCCGACAAGCCAGGTCGTCTTCGGTTTGATCTGAGCGGTTCCGGGCCGCCCCCGCTCGCCGAACGGGGCCCTCAGGCGTCCATGGCCGCGACGATCGCGTCGTGGTCCTTCTGGATGAGCTTGGCAATCGCAATGCTGACCTTCTGGCGGTCCTTGTTGCTCACGAAGTTGCCGAACTTGCTGACCTTCACGAACACGTCGCGCGGGCGCGGCTTGTCGATGCTCGTCTTGAAGAGGATCGTCGAGGTCACGCTGCCGACGATGGGCACCTTGTAGGTCACGATCGCCCCGCCGCGGATCATCCCCGTCTTGTGGTCGGCGGTGAGGGAGTGCAGGTACACGTTGTCGCGGCGGAAGCTCGCGGTCGAGTCGAGGATCGTGCGGTTCACGTCGGCCGCGATCGAGGTGCCCTTGAGGTCGGTCACGCCGTTGACGGTCCCCGACAGCAGGACCAGCGGCTCAAGATGATCGACGGTCGGGCGCAACGCATTGCGCTTCGCGAAGTTCGGCATACGGTGATCCTTCACGGAAGAGGGCGGGTGCCATCCAGGCGTCCGAGACCATATCGCCGATGAGGCATATGGGCAACGCCAGTCGCGGGCGAGATTGCATTGATCCTGCGGTTTGCCTAGGATATACGGCCCTGTCTGCACCGTGCCGCCCGCCCCTTCCTCCTCGATCGAGACCCGCCGCCCATGATTCGCCTGGTTAACGCCCGCAAGAATTTCGGACGCCAGACGCTTTACGACGGTATCGACGCCTCGATCGTCCGCGGGGAACGCATCGGCCTGCTGGGCAAGAATGGCGCGGGCAAGTCCACGCTCTTCAAGATCCTCATGGGCCAGGACCACCTGGACTCCGGCGAGTTGATCCGCGACCGCAAGGGCTCCATCGGCTACCTCCCGCAGGAGATCCATCCTCTGAAGGAGGGGACGGTCTTCGAGAACATGCTCAAGCTCCTGGGGCCCTGGACCGAGGCCGACCAGAAGCTCAAGGCCGTGATGGCCGGGCTGGAGTCGGGCGACCCCAAGGCCCTGGACAACTACGACGACGCGATGGAGAGCTTCCTCGCCGCCGGCGGGTACGAGATGGAGTCCCGCGCGAAGGAAATCTTGATGGGGCTGGGCTTCAAGCTCGAACAGCTCGACGCCCCCGTGGCCACGCTCTCGGGCGGGTGGGCCATGAGGCTCGCGCTCGGCGGGATGCTCGCCTTCAACCACGACTTGCTCCTGCTGGACGAGCCGACCAACCATCTCGACCTGCTCTCGGTGAAGTGGTTCGAGGACTTCCTCCGCGGCTACCCGGGCGCGATCCTGATCACCTGCCACGACCGCGACTTCCTCGACCGCGTGATCAACAAGACGTTCGAGCTGGAGCTCGGCAAGCTCCACATGTACGCGGGCAACTACTCCGCGCACATCCCGCAGAAGGAGCACAGGCTGAGCGTCCACCAGGCGAGCTTCGACGGCCAGCAGAAGAAGCTCAAGCAGATGCAGGACTTCGTGGACCGCAACCGCGCCAACGCCGCCACGGCCTCGCGGGCCCAGAGCCGTATGAAGGCCATCGAGAAGATGGACCGGATCGACGCCCCGCAGACCGACAACTCCACCATGAGGATCAAGCTGCCCGAGCCCCCCCGCAGCGGCCAGATCGTCGCCAAGCTCGACAACATCGCCTTCGCCTACGGCACCAAGGTCGTCTACTCGAACCTGGACCTGGAGATCGAGCGCGGCGACAAGGTCGTGCTCGTGGGGCCCAACGGCGCGGGCAAGACCACCCTCATGAAGCTGCTCGCGGGTGTGAACCAGCCCACCCGGGGCGAGGTGGCCCTGGGCACCAACGTCTTCTCGACGTACTTCGCCCAGCACCGCGTCGAAGCCCTGAATATGAAGTCCACCGTGGTCAATAGCCTGCGGGAAAACCACCCGGGTGCCAGCGAAGGCATGCTCCGCCACATGCTCGGCTCGTTCCTCTTCAGCGGGGAGGCCGTGGACAAGCCAGTGAGCGCCCTCTCCGGCGGAGAGAAGACGCGGCTCTGTCTGGCCAAGATCCTGACCGTGGCCCACAACTTCATCATGATGGACGAGCCCACCAACCACCTGGACATCGCCAGCCGCGACATCCTGGAGGAAGCCCTGAGCGACTACCCCGGAACGCTCTGCTTCATCTCCCACGATGAGCACTTCATCCGCGCCGTGGGCACGAAGGTCATCGAGGTCGACCGCGGCAAGGTCACGATCTACCCGACTGACTACGAGAGCTACCTCTACACCAAGCTCAAGAGCAAGGACGACTCCAGCCCGTTCGCCGTGCTCACCCGCAACCTCCCCAAGAAGTCCGAAAACGGCGACAAGCCGAACAAGAGGGGCGTGTCGGTGGCCTGAGCCCCGCTCCGAGATCGACGTCTTGCTTCGCTTTGAAGGCACAGAGATCATGTCTGCTCAACTGGGCTAGGCCCTGTTGAGCGGGGGCCGCCTGGACGCTGGCCGCGTGGAGGAGATCGGCCTAGAATGAACCTTTTCGCCACTGAAGGCGTAGGATCGACGTTGTTCGACGATCGTTGAGTCCCGAAAGCCCGGAGACAAGCCATGATGCGGCTCGGTCGATTGCTCTGTCTCGCAGTCCTCGCTGCCCTGAGCGCGCCGGGGATCGTGACGGCCCAGGAGGACGGTGCGGAGACGAAGGCCCGGTCCAAGGTCGATCCCAAGGCCACCGCCAAGCTCCAGAAGGCCACCTTCGGCGGCGGTTGCTTCTGGTGCCTGGAGGCCGTGTTCGAACGCATCCCCGGGGTCAAGGCGGTCGTCTCAGGCTACGCGGGCGGGCACGTCCAGAAGCCCACCTACAAGCAGGTCTGCACCGGTCAGACCGGCCACGCCGAGGTCGTCCAGATCCAGTACGACCCCGAGGTCGTGACCTATGACAAGCTCCTGGAAGTCTTCTTCGCCTGCCACGACCCCACGACCCCGAACCGCCAGGGGCCCGACTATGGCCCCCAGTATCGCTCGATCATCCTCTTCGAGGACGACGCCCAGCGCGCCGCGAGCCAGGCCATGATCGAGAACCTCGGCGTGAACGGCGCCTTCTCCGACCCGATCGTCACCGAGCTCGTCCCCCTGAACAAGTTCTTCGCGGCCGAGGCCTATCACCAGGACTACTACCGGAAGAACAAGAACGCCCCCTACTGCCGGATGACCATCGCGCCGAAGCTCGACAAGCTCAAGCTCAAGCCGTGAAGCTCAGGGCACCAGCCGGAGCTCCAGGGGGACCGGCTGGGCCAGCTTTTTGATCTGCTCGTCAAGGGGTTCGGCCTGACGGAGGGCGTCCTCCATCGGCAGCCCTTTCGCGGTGTCGGGCCTCTTGTGCCCCACCTTGTCGAGCCACGCCGGGCTCAGGATACGCTCTTTTCGCCGGACCAGCTCCCCGAGTTCTTTCGATCGCCGGTTGCTTGAAAGCTCGGGGAACTTGAGCAGGTCGAGCCCCTCGGCTAGCTCCGCGCGGGAGGCCCGGCCGATCGAGCGGTTCCCCTCGTAAAGCGTGTATTGCTCGCGATCGAACCCCGTCACGATCAGGCGGTGGCGATTCAGTCTCGCATCGATCCCCTCGAGGGCGGCCAGCTTGTCGTTCCAGGTGGGATCGTGCGGCATGGGGATGCGCGTTGTCCAGGTGAACCGGACGCCGCCCGACTCCGCCTTCAGGTCCTTCACATCGCCCTTCGCCACGGTCAGCGATTTCGTATCGATCTCGGCGGTGTCTACTTCGCGGGGTACCTTCCACGATTCGAGGATCGATTGCGCGATGAGCCAGTGACCGCTCGCGTCCATGTGCACCCCGTCGCCGGAAAATCCGTAAGCGGGATCCTGCTTGCGGGCGGCCTCGACGTGCAGGCGGATCGGCTCG
>JANOBY010000447.1:0-5900 GCA_031411935.1 Planctomycetales bacterium
GTGGTGGCCGACGGCATGGGGGGCGCCGCGGCGGGCGAGAAGGCCAGCCGGCTCGCCGTGGAGACGATCGAGGGGTTCGTGCTGAACGTGGTGAAGTGGTTCCTCCACTTCGACGACGACAACGCGGTCCTGGTGAGCGAGCTCAAAAAAGCCTTCCAGCGCGCCGACGCCACCGTGGTCGAGCGTGCCCGCAACGACCCCCGCCTGTGGGGCATGGGCACCACCCTGACCATGGCCTACAGCGTGGGGGCCGAGCTTTATGTGGTGCACGCGGGCGACTCGCGTGCCTATCTGTTGCGCGACGGCGAGTTCCGCCAGATCACGAGCGACCACACGCTAGTGAACCTGCTAGTGCAGGGCGGCACTATCACGCCCGAGGCCGCGAAGACGCACTCGCGCCGCAACGTGGTCACGAACGTGATCGGCGGGCCGAACCAGGGCGTCCACACCGAGATCCACAAGCTCACGCTCGAGGGCGGCGACGTGCTCCTGCTCTGCTCCGACGGCCTGACCGAGCCGGTGAGCGACGAGCGCATCGCCGAGATCCTGACCGTCCAGACCGACCCCGATATCGCCTGCCAGAAGCTCGTCCAGGCCGCCATGGACGGCGGGGCCCCCGACAACGTGACCGCGGTGGTGGCCCGATATTCCATTCGAGATTAGGGCAGGTCGTTTCACGCAGAGACGCCGAGGGGACGCAAAGCTCGCGGAGAAGCGGGATCGATTGCCGATTTCGGACGGCAGATCCCTCTCCGACATCTCCGCGTCCCTTCCGAGTCTCTGCGTGAAGCGTATTCCCAGGCACAAGGTTGCCCCAATCGGGGAGTGCGATCACAATAGGCGCAACACTTCGAGGGCGAGGGACGGACCCCGCCCGATGCTCCTGCGCCCCGACCGGATCGCCCCTCATGTCTCGTCGATTGACCTCCTTGCTCCTGGTGCTGGCTTCGTCCCAGGCCCTCGCCGAAGTGCCGAAGGTGCCCGAACTGGCCGTGGAGTCGTATCGGCTGCCCAATGGCCTGAAGGTGGCCCTGCACCGCGATCCCTCGGTGCCTCGCGTGAACGTGGTTGTGGCCTATCACGTGGGCTCGAAGAACGAGCGTGCGAAGCGTACCGGGTTCGCGCACTTCTTCGAGCATATGATGTTTCGCGGCACCAAGAACGTGCCCAACTACGACATCCCCTTGCAGGAAGCGGGCACTCAGACCAACGCCTTCACGTCCGAGGACATGACCGTCTACCACGAGACCGTGCCCAGCGAGTACCTGGAGCGGGCCCTGTACCTGGAGGCCGAACGCCTCGGGTTCCTGCCCTCGGCGCTCAATCAGGAGAAGTTCGACACCGAGCGCGAGGTCGTCAAGAACGAGCGCCGGCAGTCCTACGAGAACCAGCCGTATGGACTGGCCGAGGAGGCGATCCTGGCCAACGTGTTCCCCAAGGGGCACCCGTATTCGTGGTCGGTGATCGGCTCGATGAAGGACCTGAACGGGGCCACGACCGAGGACCTCAAGACCTTCTTCGCCGAGTTCTACCACACGGGCAACGCCACCCTGGTGCTCTCGGGCGACTTCGACATCGCCCAGGCCAAAGGGTTGATCGAGAAGTACTTCTCCCCGCTGAGCCCGGGCCCCGAGATCAAGCCCGTGGTCGCCCCGCCGGCCCCGCCCGTCTCCGCGAAGGTCGTGCAGGCCGACAAGGTCCAGTTCCCCCGCGTGTACTGGGCCTGGCCCACGATCGCCGACGCCCACCCCGACTCCCCCGCGCTCGACATGCTCGCCTTCATCCTCGCCAGCGGTGAGGCCTCGCGCCTCCACAAGTCGCTCGTGCGAGACGCCCGGATCGCGACCGACGTTGACGCCGGGAGCGACACGAAGGAGGCCTCGGGCCTCTTCCAGATCCAGGCCACCGCGGCCTCGGCCGAAGACCCCAAGGCGCAGCTGGAAGCGATCGAGAAGGCCATCCAGGCCCAGATCGAGGCCATCCAGGCGACCCCGCCGACCGCCAACGAGCTGGCCCGCGCCCTCGCCCGTCACGAGCAATCAACGATCGCGCAGCTGACCATGCCGCTCATGAGGGCCTTCACCCTGGCCATGGGGTACGCCCAGCACGACGACCCCAACCACTATCGCAAGGACTACGAGCGATACTTCCAGGTCACGCCCGAGCAGATCCAGGCCGTGGCCAAGAAGTACCTCGCGCCCGAGAAGGTGGTCCTCTGGGTCGAGCCCGCGAAGCCCGGCGAGAAGGAGGCCGAGGCCACTCTGGCCGGGCCGCTCGCAAGCACCGGCGCCGAGCCCGCCATCCCCGGCCGTTCTCCCGGGAAGGGGCCGGACTGGGCGAAGATGCCCGCGCCGACGAAGCCCGGCGCCTTCCAGCCGCCGAAGTTCGTCAAGAAGAGCTTGAGCAACGGGATGGAGGTCTGGATCGCCCCGTGGAAGACCCTGCCCGTGGTCAGCGCCCGGCTCCTGCTCCCGGTCGGCACCGGCGACGACCCCGAGGGCAAGTCGGGCCTCGCTTCCTTGACCGCCACCATGCTCGAGCAGGGGACGAAGTCGAAGACCGCGACCGAGCTGGCCGAGGCGCTCGACACCCTGGGCGTGTCCTTGAGGTTCTCGATCGATTCCGACTCGACCGTGCTCAACATGATGGCCCTGTCGCGGAACCTCGATCCCGCCCTGAAGCTGATGGGCGAGGTTCTCACCTCGCCGAGGTTCGACCCGAAGGACTTCGAGCGCGAGCAGCAGCTCCAGCTCGCCGCCCTGAAGCGGGGCCCCGACAACATCGGCTGGATCGCGCGTCGAGCCTTTCGCATCCTCCTCAACGGCGAGACGCACCCCTACGGCAAGCCCGCCGAAGGGTACACCGAGACCGTGAAGACGCTCTCGCTCGACGACGTGAAGACCTTTGCCCGCGATCATGTGGGGCCCAAGGGCGCGATCCTCATCGTCTCGGGCGACGTGGACCCCGACGCGTTCGTCTCCCGCCTGGAGTCGGCCCTGGGGGATTGGAAGCCTCAGAAGGCCGTGCCCGAGACTCGCACCCCGCCCGAGACGAAGGCCGAGCCCGGAGTGGTCTACCTGATCGACAAGCCGGGCGCGGTGCAGAGCTGGATCAACGTCGGCCGGCTCTGGCTCGACCGCTCGCATCCGTCGTACTTCGCTACTTCTCTGGGCAACCGCGTGCTGGGCGCGGACTTCCTCAGCCGCCTGAACCAGAACTTGCGGGAGACCAACGGGTTCACCTACGGGGCCGGCTCCGCGTTCAACTTCCGTAAGACCGGGAGCATCTGGGCGGTGGCCACGCAGGTCCGGGGCGACGCAACCGCGCCCGCCCTGGCCGAGATCGTCAAGGAGCTGGACAACCTGATCACCGGCAAGAAGCCATTCACCGCTGAGGAGACCGGCACCGCCATGGATGCCGAGGTCCGCAGCTTCCCCGAGAGCTTCGAGAGCCCCTCGACCATCGCGGGGATCCTCGAGGAGATGGCCCGATTCCGCCTGCCCGACACCTACCTGGCGACCTATCTGGAGAGCCTCAAGGGCGTGAAGGCCGCCGACATCGACAAGGCCATGGCCGACGTGGTCGCCAAGGGCAATCGGGTGATCCTGGTCGTGGGGGATCGCAAATCGGTCGAGCCCGAGCTGAAGAAGATCGGCTTCACCGACATCCGGATGCTCACGCCCGACGGCAAGCCCGCGAAGTGATCGCGAGGGGGAGGCCCCGATCGCGGGGCCTCTCTTCTTGCCTTCGTTAGGGCGGGGCGGTCAACCCATCGCGCCCGGGTCATCGTCCGAGGGGATCACGAACGCGAGGATGGCGTAGATCATCACGCCGGGGATGATCGCCGTGAACACCGTGGCCAGCACGTAGACCACGCGGATCAGCGTCGGGTCCACCCCCACGAGGCGAGCCAGCCCGCCGCAGATGCCCGAGAGCTTGCGGTCGGTGGTCGAGCGTACGAGTCGTGCCGACTTCAAGTTCGCGCCGTAGAACGAGTTGGCCTGCGCCGACTTGCCCTCGCCGATCCACGAGTGGCAATGCTTGCACTTGAGGGCCTCGGCCTGGACTTCCTCGGCGCAGTACGGGCAGAGTTTGGTCATGTTTCGTGTGGTAAACATGGGAAAATCCTGGAGGGAGGCTGAACGATCGCGTCTCGGCGGTTCGAATCGAGACCGCCCTCCAGGGTATTCGCCGGCCGGGGTCAAATCTCAGGGAGCTCGTAACCTTTTCTCCATTCGCGACCCATCAAGGCGGTGGCGTCGCGGTCGTTCTTGAAGGTCTCGGTCTCGGCGTCCCACTGGAGCTTGCGGCCGAGCTTGTAGGCGATGTTGCCCAGGTGGGTCGTGTTGGTCGAGCGGTGGGCGATCTCGATGTCGGCCACCGGCTTCTCGCGAGACTTCAGGCACGCGAAGAAGTCCTCGATGTGCGCGGGTCCGCCGTCGTCCTTCGCCTTGTGCTCGGACTTCTCCAGCGTGATCTTGCGGATCGGCCGGTCCCCATGCACGAGCTTGATCCCGTACGGGAGCTCGACCTTGTCGGGCGTGATCTCATGCCCCGAGCGGTCGAGCATGAGGCTCCCCTCGGTCCCGCAGAACAAGATCCCGTACTTGTGGCCGTTGTACGGGAGGCCGTTCCCCTTGCGCATGGAGTAGGTGAGCGTGGTGCCCGGGAAGTCGTAAACGACCTGCAACGTGTCGGGCGTGTCGCGGTCGTCGTCGGTGGTGAAGATCCCGCCGGCGGCGCTCACGGCCTGCGGACCCTTCTGGTCGAGCGCCCACAAAACGATATCGTTCAGGTGCACGCCCCAGTCGCTCATCATCCCGCCCGCGTAGTCGAAGAACCAGCGGAAGAGCAGGTGGGCGCGGTTCGGGTTGAACTCCCTCTTCGGAGCGGGGCCAAGCCAGCGGTCGTAGTCCAGGTTCTCGGGAGGCGCGGTGTCGGGGTAGCGGCCCATCCCCACGGGGCTGATGTTCTCGACGTTCCAGGTCTGGACCCAGAAAACCTTGCCGAGCTTGCCGGACTTCACGGCCTCGACGGCCTTCTGGAAGTTCTCGCTGGAGCGTTGCTGCGTACCCACGGCCACCACGCGGTTGTACTTGCGCGCGGCCTTGAGCATGGCCTGGCCTTCGAGGATGTTGTGGGCCACGGGCTTCTCGACGTACACATCCTTGCCGGCCTGGCAGGCGTGGATCGTGGGAAGCGCGTGCCAGTGGTCGGGCGTGGCGATGACCACGGCGTCCACGTTCTTGTCATCGAGGCACTTGCGATAATCGCGCCCGGTCTCGGGCTTCGTGCCGCCCTGTTCCTTCACGATGCGCTCGGCGGTCGTGCTCGCGTGCTTGTCGTCCACGTCAATCACGTGGAGGAACTCGCAATCCTTGCGGCTGAGGTAGAAGTCCAGGAGCTGGTTGCCGCGGCTGCCCGCGCCGATGATGGCGAGCCGAACCTTGTCGGCCTTCGGCGTGGCGCTCGCACGAGCGGACGAGGCGAGGGTCGCCGCACCGGTCGTCGCGGCCATGGCCCCGACGAACCCTCGACGGGTGATCGAATCGCTGGACATGAAGAGGCCCTCAGAATCGAGGTCATGAAGAGGGGAGAGGTCCAGAGAAGAACCCCGGTCGATCCTAACCGAGCCGACCGGCGAAATGCCAGGGCATGCGCGATCCGGCCGTTTCGTTCTTGCGGGACCGGTTCCCGTTGGCCTGTAGCCCATGGCGAGCCTGGTAAGGAGGGCATCCCTGCCCGCCCGAACCCCTGGGAGGCAGGCCGATACGCCCACACCACTGGGGAGGATGCGAGTCACAGAAGGAGGCCCCTTCAAATCGGTTCCCGATGGCCTGGAATCCATGATGAACCCAGTAGGGCGGGCGTCCCTGCCCGCCAGAACCCTCTTCAGGCGG
>JANOBY010000448.1:0-21403 GCA_031411935.1 Planctomycetales bacterium
CAGGGCGGCAAAGCCCCGCCCGATCAGGATCGCCCAGAGAGGGAAGACGGGCAGGAACAGCCGCTCCCCGTCATAAACGGGGGCTTTCGTGCTGAAGAGCAAGAGGAAGCCCGCAATCGTCCCCGCGGCGAGAAGAGGAAACGGGTCGCTCCGGCTCCCCTTCCACCCGAAGTAGATTCCGAGCCCGCCGAGCACATGAAGCCCCAGGGGCACGGTCGCGAGAAAGTAGACCCAGGGATAGTGCCAGGGGGTCTCCCGGTCGGCGTAGGTCATCCCGAAGTATTGCGTGTACGTGACCGCCCGCCCCACGCCGGTCGAGAAGTAGGCGACCAGCCTCGGCACGGTTTCATACCACAGCCAGGGCCAGCCGACGAAGAACACGGCGAGCCCCGTGACGGTCCACGCGACCAACGCCATCGCTGCCAGCCTCCAGGGCAACCGAGAACACGTCCAGACCAAAACCACGGGCGGCAAGAGCCATCCATGAATCTTCGTGAGCAGGATGAGGCCCCAGAAGATCCCGGCGATGGCCATCGACCGGATCGGACGAGGTCGATCGGCCGCATCGGCCGCTTTAAGAAATGCCAGGGTCCAAAAAAGGGCCACGAACGTGTCGAGTGCTCCCAGATGAGCATGAGCGAACACGCGAGGCATGATGATCAGTGAGAAACCGGCGACAATCCCGCCGGACCGGCCATATCTCCGTCCGGCGGACGACGTGACTAGCCCCACCAAAAGCGCGAACGCCAGCGCCGGGGCCATCCGGCCCGACCGGATGTAGGTCCCGCCCGGGGCGTTCAGGGGATCTCGCCCCATGAGGGCCATCTCGATCGGCTGAAACCCCTTCGATGCGAGCCCGAGCAACCATCGGCCGAGCGGAGGATGTTCCGCGTTGTTGCGGAAGACTCTCGCGACGGTTTCCCTCTCGAAGAAGCCCAGCCCACGATTCGCCAGGGTCTCGACATAGACCCGGCCCGGCTGGACGTCCAGGGGTTCGTCCATCGTGATGCCCGGGTCGTCGAGCGTGAGCGCGACCGCGGACAGAGCGAGAAGCCCCATCAACCACGAAACGCGAGGAACCGTCCAGAATCGGGCAGCAAGGGGGGAAGTCACGGAGTAGGCCCGCGTCGGAGGGGTGGGTTCCAGGTGCCTTCCGGCCTTAGGCAGGATCGGGGGAATTAATGATAACCACCGGACCTCTCGTTGTCAGTTCATGACCAAAGCGCGTGACGCGAGATCCTCCCGCCAACGCAAGGAGTTGCTCACCGCAGGAAAACGGGCAAGATTGGTTCCGAAAGAAATTCAGGGACGACCACGGTCGTGAGGTTTTTCCCCATGTTAATAGCCAGGTTCGAGTCGATTGCGTTGGCAATGACTTTGATCTTCGTGGGCGTCACCGGATTGCTCCTCTACCTCGTGCCGCTTGCCTTCCAGGCGAGTCGATCCCGGTTCGGCCACTGGGAAGAGAAGGCCGCCGAATTTTTCGGAACCAACACCGGGATAAGGATCCGCGGGGTCATGTTCGCGCTGATCGGCATCGGGTTTGTTGTCTGGTCGTGGCGAGATGCCAATGACCGCGGTTCGTTCTTCGTCAAGATGGCCGTTCTCGGGCCGACGATGATCGGGATCGGCACGTGGGTCATGATCGAGGCTCCTGATCCGGAACACGGCAAGTTCTCGCCTCTGGGCTGGATCCTGATCGGCCTGGGAGTGAGCACCGGCGTTCTCTACTGGCGTTACCTGACCACGGGGGTGTTGCCCTTGCTGGGTTGATGCGTTTCAACCCGCGCACGAAACAACGCCGACGGGTCCGGGGCCTATCCCACATCCTTGTGAGAGAGGCCACGGACCCGTCGGTTGTCGCGGAGCTTGCGAGTGGAGCCTTCGAGGTTCGAAGGGTCGGCTCAGGGCTCGTCGGCCTTTTTCTGGGAGATCAGGCGGCGGACCCGCTCGGCGAGCAGGGCACCGTCGAACGGCTTCTTGAACGCGTCGTTGAAGCCCAGGCTGTACGTCTCGTCGCCCGGCTCGTCGCTGGTGAGCGCGATCAGGATGGTCGAGAGGTGGTCCTGGCTGCGACGCAGGTTCTGGGCGATCTGCCCGGCCTCGATGCGTCCGACCGCGAGGTCGATGATGATGCAATCGGGGTGGAAGGATTCCGCCCGGATGCCCGCCTCGAACCCGCTGGCGGCGGTCTCGATGCGGAAGTCATCGGTATCGCGGAGCTGGTCGCGGAGGGCGGCCAGCAAGGGGGCATCGGCTCCGACCACCAGCACCTTGTGGTAGACCTCGGCTTCGAGGTCTCCCAGGGGCATCCCGTGCTCCTTGAGGAAGCGCAGGAGGTGCTCGCGGGGGATCCGTCGGTCCTGCGACCCGGGGATGCGATAGCCTCGCAACCTCCCCGAGTCGAACCACTTGCTCACCGTCCGGGGCGCGACCTTGCAGATCTTCGCGACCTGGCCGGTGGTGAACACCTTTTTCATATCGAGGACTCCACTCGCGGGTATCTTTGTCGTGCGAGACCTCGGAGGTTTCCTGACCCCTCCGGTTCGACCGGCGGCGGCGCCGAGCGAAATGACCCGCAGAGTGCGTCCCCACAAGCGAAGGCCGATCGCGAGCGATCCGTCCTCTCTCGTCTTCGGGTTCCCATCGTGCGTATCCCTCGCGTGCCTTCCGACGCCGTCCCTGCCCTGTCCGGTGCCCCGTAGGCCGACGCTCGCCATCGTGGCTCACGTCGACCGAGGGAGAGGGGTCGAAACCCCCGCGATCCGCATCCGGCCCGTCCGTCCCAGTTGTCCCGAGGGACGATGGTGTGGGCGATCCGGAGGGGGTCAATCGCTGGCCTCCCTGCCGTAGCGGACCTGACCGTCAAGACTAATTTTCGATCGTTGCGGCGTGCGACTTTAGGAAGGGTCACGACGAGCATCGACGTTCGGGCGGTTCCGGCGGTCGATGGGGTGGTCCGTAGTGGACCGAAGGGGCGGGTTTCGCGGGCAAAAATGCGAGATGTGGTGGCGGGCGGGGCGGCTGGACGCTCTCAAAAATTCTCGGAGAGAGTTTCAGAATTTTCCGCCCAGGGGTCGGGTTTCCGGTCGTGGGAGGATCGTCCGGACGCTGGTCGAGGCTCGGGGCCCGGAGGCCCCTCGCATCTTTTTGGCTTAACGGTTCCGCTTCGAGCCGATTCTCAGCTCACTTCCCGGACTTCCGGAAGAATCGATCCTTCAGCGACTTCTTTTCCGGCTTGGGCATCTCGCCGGCCGTCTTCTTGATCTCGCCGTCGGACTTGGTGGCGTCGCGTCCGGCGACCTGGGCCTCCTCGTAGGCGGCCAGGGCGCTCGGGAGGGCGTCGACCACGAGTTTCCCGTTGTTGGGGAGGTTCTTCTGGCGATCGGCCGCCTGGAGCATGGAGAGGATCTCGGGGTAGGTCGCGCCCAGGTTGGCGGCCACGCAGATCATCTCGGCGATCTGGAGTCCCTGTGTGGGGACCTTCTGGTCGGGCCCGTCGATCGTTTCGGTCCCGATCCGGCTGATGTGCAGCGAGGTGTCGCCGTTGGAGGCATTGATGAGGACCGACCCGGCACCCAGGACCACGGGGGTTTGCAGCTTCTGGCCCTTGCCGAAGATCACGATCTCGCAACGACGGGTCTGCGCCACGTGGACGAGCGGCGGCCCCTCGCAATCAACCACGTAGAGGTCGAAGGGGTCGGCCCGGCGGGGCGGGGGGCGTCGGCGGTGGGTCGGGATCCGCATCTCCATCGAGGCGGGATCGTCGTCCTCGGGCATGGGCTCGTCGTCGCGGACGCGGATCTTGCCCAGGAAGGGGTCGCTGCTGTCCACGATCCTCAAGGAGTTGAACGCCCCGTAGCGCACTTTTTCGTCCGGGTGCGCCATCAATTCGCGGAGGCGGAGCGAGGACGCGGGCTGGTCCATCGCGGCCAGGGCGGCCAGGGCATAGGCCCGGAACTCGGGGCGATTGGCGGCGGCGTCGGCCAGGACGTCCACCCCCTCCTCGTTGCCCAGGTAGGCCAGGGCCTCGGCGGCGAAGTAGCGGACCTGCGGATGAGGGCTGGCCAGCCCCTTGCTCAGCGTGGGGATGGCGTTGCGTCCCATGCCCTCAAGGCGGATGGCCGCGGCTCCGGCGGTCTTGGGATCCAGCAGTTCGGATTCCCAGCGCTTCGTTCGCGGCTCGAGGAGTTCCGGAAGGTTCACCACCGTGAGGTTTTCGACCACCTGGAAGTAGCGATACTGGTTGTGGTGATAGTTGGTGGGGATGTTGAGCGTGAGGTACTCGTCGTTGAAGGCCTTGGCCATCCCCTCCTGCTCCTTGCCCCGCAACCGGTTGAACCGGTTATTGATCAGGGACTGGAGGAGTGCGGCGGTGGCCACGCTCTTCTGCTTGGACTCGATGATGAGCAAGTAAGGCTCGTCCTTCTTCACGCGACCCCCGCCCAGGATCCGCCCGACCTTCGGGTCGTCCTTTCGGGCATCGGTACCGATCAGGACGGAACCGTACGCCTTGGCCTTGATCTGGCCGTCGAGCGGGTCGCCCTTGCTCGTCTGGCCGACCATGTGAAGCTCGGTGAGCATGAGCTGCCCGCCGGCGAGGCTCGTGGTCGTGCTTCCCGGAGGCAGCTCGATCTCCACGTCGAACACGTCCTGGGTCGTGATGCCCGGCGGGATCTTGCCGCGGACGATGACCAGGGAGTTCGTCGGCGAGTTCAGGTATTTCTCCGAGTCGATCACCCGGGCCTTCTTCATCTGCTCGAGCAGCTTGTTGCGATAGGTGCTGGGCGGCGCCTCGCTGCCGGTATTGTCCAGTCCGAAGACCAGCCCCACACCCTCGACGGGGATCTCGCTAAGCGGGGGAATCTTGGCGATGGTCCCGATCGTCTGCTCGGCCTTCAGCTCGACGGGCTTCTTCTTGCCGGCCGGCTTCTTATCACCAAGGCCGATCGGAGTGGCGCCGATCAGAGTCGCGATCGCCACCGCCGAGAGCCAAACGGCCGTCACGCGTCGGGGGAATTTGCGCCGCATTCTGAAGGCCTCCTTGCCATCAAGGTCGCATCCGGGAACCATCCTCCATGCACTTCGAGCCGACGCACATCCTTGTCCGTCCGGCCGAAAGGGCAGCCGAGGCGCGGACCCCAGGGCAGGCGGTCGCCACGCGGCGGCGGGACTTTAATTTCTCGCCGAAATTCGGTCAAGCTGAATAACGATCCCAAACGAACCGAGATGATCATCGTCCCATCCCCCCGTCTTTTCGCATTGCCAACTTGAGGAAAATCCGGCAGGATTCCGCGGAGAACCGACCCCGGCGCCGTGACCCGACGGAAGCCCGGTTCCGGCCCGATCTGCGTGGACGCGATCGGGGCCCGCCTTCGAGACCAGGGATGGTATTGCTGCGCAACACTCGCCGAACCCGCTGGCTGTGGCTTTCCGCCGTCGTGCTCATGACGGGTTGCAGCACCGCGCGGGTTTATCGTAGCTATCCCGGGACCGCGATCGATCGGACGACCACGCTGGTCGGCTCCCGGATCCCCGGCCCGATCACTGCGCAGGTCCTGGAACGTCAGAACGTACGAACCTCATTCCTCGGAAGGGTCTGGCCCGGCCAGGCCGCGGATCGCCTTGAGGAGACCGGGGCCGTCCTGTCGGACAGCGACGGCCTGATCGCCCTGGCCGACCTGAGAGCGAAGCAGGCCCGCCGCCAGGAGCTGATCCATCGTCAGACCGCGTGCGAGCTTTATCTGGATGCCATCGAGGCCGCGACCGCCTATCTCGCCCGCACGCCGACCCTGGCCGTGGGCATCGAGCCGATCGGCCCCCAGGAGCAAGAGGCCCGACGGGCCTACAACGCGGCCTGCGCGGGATTTCTGCGATGCTCGGCGGGGACCACAATGCAGCTCGACGAGACCTGGGTGAGCGAGCAGGCCGCGCGAGGGGTCGACATCCGCCTCCGAAACGACCCGGCACTCTGGCAAGCCTCGCGCTTCGATCACTTCTACTTTGCGAGCGACTATCGGGTCCTGGGGATCCAGAACCCCAGGCAGAACGACGGCCTGGGAGTCCCTCTGATCGCCGAGCGGCGCACCCCGCCGTTCGTCGAGCCCGAAACCGTCTCGGGCGAAGCGTCGTACTATCCTCTGGGGTTGCAGGCCTATCCCGCCACGGCCGTGATCCGCGCCGAACGTGCGGCCGGCGGGAAGCGACGATCCGTCACGATTGAGCTGCACGATCCCATGCGCACGGAGTCGATCGACTTCCCCGGCGGGATGCGTCCCCTGGCTTATGACCTGACCACGCCCCTTGCCTTCTACTTCACAAGCCTTCCGCTCCCGCAGATCACCCAGATTGGCCTCCTGCGGCCGGGCGTGCTGGAGAAGCAGACGGGGCTTTACATGCTCCATCCGTATGAGCCCGGGAAGATTCCCGTGGTGCTCGTGCATGGACTCTGGTCGTCGCCCGATACCTGGCACCAGGCCCTGAACGACCTTCGAGGCGATCCCTCGCTGCGCCAGCGCTATCAGTTCTGGGTCTTCTTCTATCCCACGGGGGACCCGTTCATCTATTCGGCCACGAAGCTGCGGGAGTCGCTCGCCGCGATCCGCCAGACCCTGGACCCGGACCGGACCGACGCGGCGTTTGACCAGACCGTTCTGGTCGGCCACAGCATGGGCGGGATCCTCTCGCGTTTGATGGTCCAGGACAGCGGGACCGCGTTCTGGGACGCGATCGCCAACCGTTCCTTCAGTGAATTGCAGGCCGGGCCGGTCCAGAGGGCCATGCTCTCGAAGGTCTTCTTCTTCTCGACCGAGCCCAGCATCCGCCGCGTGGTCTTCATCGCGACCCCGCATCAGGGGAGCACCCTCAGCGGGGCGCTCATCGGCCGACTGGGCAACGCCCTGATCCGGCTACCGAGCGTGTTCGAGGACATCCAGCGATCCCTGATCGACCAGAACGACCCGGACTTCTTCAAGGCCGGACGGCTGACCGCGACGACGACCAGCATCACGCAGCTCTCGCTCAAGAGCCCGATGCTCACGGCGCTGAATTCGAACTCGATGCCCCCCGGATTGCCCTATCACTCGATCATCGCTCAGGCGGCGCCCGGCCCGGTGGAGTCGGGTACGGATCTGATCGTGTCGTACAAGTCGTCACACCTCGAAGGGGCTGACTCGGAGCTGATTGTTGACGGCAATCACGCCTGTCTGAACAAGCCCGAGACGATCGCCGAGCTTCGCCGGATCCTCCATCTCCACCTGCGGGAGTTGACGTTACCGCCTCCCGATGCGATCGCCCCGAACGCCGGACGGAGCGACCATCGCGCGAAAAATTGAGGAAGATTTCTGCAAGCATCGCCCCCGGGCCTTTGCTAAAGTGTGCAAATCTTCCTCTCCCAAGTCGTACCCGTCACTGGAAGCCCCCCTATGTCTGGAAGCACGCTTCGAACGAGCCTGTTCGCACTCGTCCTGTTCGGGATCGCCGGCTACCTGGGTTACAACCACTGGTCCAAGCCGATCGATCCCGATAACGGAAACCTGATCCTGGACAAGGATGCCAACGTCTCCGCGGATATGGCCGACCTCGTGCATCTCGGCGAGCTCGGCTCGGCGGCCACCCCTTCCGACGTGAACCGGCTCCTGACCGCCCTGAAGGATAGCGACGCGGCCGTCCGGGTCGAGGCGGCCATGGCGCTCGGCAAGGTTCCGAGCACGGACCCCGCGGTCGTGACCTCCCTGAACGAGGCCGCCAGGGACACCGACCCCGGCGTCCGCTCGGCCGCATTGATCGGCCTCGACGATCACTCCCGGGCCGCCAAGGAGGCGAGCGATCCCAGGAGGACGAGCTACGAGGAGATGGTGATCGCCGCCCTCGGCGACCCGGTCCCCCGGGTGCGCCGGATCGCCGTGACGACCCTTCGTGCCCGCCCCGAGGGGAGCCTCAGCAAGATCGAGGAGATCGCCAGGGCCGAGATCAAGACCCTGGCCGACGTCGATCCGCCCACCCGCATCGCCGCCGTGGGCGCACTTCGCGACCTGCCCAAGATCGCCGGGCCCGGCCTGACTGCGGGCACCGTCACCATGTTCGCCGGCGAGCTGCCGAACCTGCTCAAGGGCGTGGCCGATGCCGACATGCGTTCCCGGCCCGAGTATCAGGGCCTCGTCCGGACGGTGGCCGAATCGATCTCCAAGGCGCCCCAGACCCCGGTGACCGCCGAGCAGAGCAAGGCGATCCGCGACTCGCTCGCGGCCCTCTTCGCCGACAAGCGAGACGAGTCGCGTCGCGCGGTGATCGAGGTGTTCCCGGACATCGCCGGGATGGTCGGGACAGACGCCGAGCGGGCCGAGATCCTTCGCGGAGTCCTCAAGGATTCGGACTCCCGGGTACGCTCCGCGGCCTATCGCGCCCTGTGGGCCAACCCCCTCGTCGCGAAGCCCGAAGGCCAGGCCGCACGCACCGAACTGCGGGAGGCAACCAAGGGCTGGATCGCCGAACTGGCCAAGCCCGACAGCAAGGACCGCGAGCTCGCCGCCTGGCTCCTCTCGTGGACCGACCGGGAAGACGCGGACGCGGCCCTCGCGGCGCTCGCGGCCCAGAAGGACGCATCGGATGAAGGGCTGAAGAATCGAGTGGCCAAGGCGACCGAGGCCCTCGAAGCGGCGAAGAAGTCGGAATCGTGGCCCGAACCGGCCTGGAAGCCGTTCCGCACCGGTCCCCCTCCGGCCATGACCGGCGCCGGGCTCGCCCCCCCGGCCCGCTAAGGCGACGTGAAATCGCCTCCACGGGCAGAGGATGCGATCAAAGGAGCTCGGGGATCGGACGCCCCGAGCTCAGCTTGATGGGCCGCGTGGTGATCGGGTCCACATTCTCCTTGCCCGGGTCGAGCCCCAGGGCCGCGATCACCGTTGCATGGACGTCCTCGATGGTCCTCGGCGACGCGGGGTCCTTCTTGCCCTCGGGATCGGTCTCGCCAAGGGCCACGCCCCCGCGGAGTCCGCCCCCGGCCAGGGCAAGGCTGAACCCGGTCGGCCAGTGGTCGCGACCGCCCGTCAGATTCATCCGGGGTGTCCGTCCGAATTCGCCCGCGCAGAGGATGACGGTCCGTTCGAACATCCCCCGACGCTTCAGATCGCTCACGAGGGCGGCGAACGCGGGATCAAGCTGCTTCACGAGCTTGCGGTGAATCTCGTGATTATTCACGTGAGAGTCCCAGCCTTCGAGATTCACCTCCACGCACCGGACCCCGACCTCGATCAGCCGTCGTGCGGCGAGGCATCCCCGACCGAACGGAGTATCGCCGTACTCGGCCCGAACCCGCGCGGGCTCGTCGCTCACGTCGAAGGCTTTCACCTGCGCCGAGGACATCATCACTCGGGCACGATCCACGCTCTCCCGATGCAGGGTTTCCCTCACGCGAGCGCCGCGGCCCCGGGCGAAGGATCGCTCGACGACCTCCAGATCCTTCAAACGCGCTGCGTCCCGGTCCTCGGGCACGGCGCGGGTCATGTCGGGCAGCCTGCCGCTCGGATCATCGATGAGGAAGGCGTCATGCTCCGCGCCAAGAAATCCGCCGCGGCCGGGCCACTGTCCCGAAAGGATCGAGATGTGTCGGGGGATGTCGGTTGGACCCACGGGAAGCTCGTGGCAGCAGATCGCCCCGATCGACGGGTGGAGGATCGTGGGGTCGGGGCGATACCCCGTCTTCATCAGGTACGTCCCGCGTTCATGGTCCCCCTCCTTGCTGACCATCGAACGGATGAGCGAGACCGAACCCATCTGCTCCGCCAGGTTCTCGAATCCCTGGGCAAGGCGGATCGGCTTCACCGCGGTGTCGATCGCACGCGTGCCCGCCGCGATGCGTGAGTCGGGATGGGGGTCGAATGTTTCGAGCTGGCTGGGGCCCCCGCCGAGCCAGAGAAGGATCACGGACTTTGCCGGCTCCCGCGTACGCCTCGCCTCGTCCGCGAGAAGCCGCCCCACGGGCGTGAGCCAGCAGAGCGAGGCCATGGAGAGAAACCCGCGCCGGTCGATCATGGGACCTGATCCTAGTGGTTCCACGAGAACTCCGTCGAGTTGAGGAGAGTCCAGTAGAGATCCGTGAGTCGATGCTTCCGTTCTTCGTCGCTCGTGCCGTCCAGCTTCCGGACGAAGTACTCGCTCTCCTCGGCGGAGGGAAGCCGGGTCAGGACAGCAAGATAGGCCGAGGCCACGGCCTTCCGCGGTTCGGGGGCCAGCGTGGCGATCTGCGAACTCGCCGTGAACAGATCTTCGCGGATCAATTCCCCGACGAGATCGCCATTCATGAGCAAAAGTCGTTGCGGGATGGTCCCCGCCCGCAAGTTGAACTCGTCCTCGCCCGTGTCCCCGTATCGCCTCACGAAATCGTTCCGCTGCGTGTAGGAGATGAACCTCATGAGCCATGGGGAGCCCGGCCCCATCGTCCTGACCGTCGAGGATTGATAGAGCGAGCCAGCGATTTGCTCGGGTCGGAGCCGGGTGAGGGGGAACGAGGCCCAGAGCGATTCGGGATCCGTCGCTCCGGCGGAGATCTCGGTTTCCGACGTGCTCTCCAAGCCGAACGCCCGGGCCGACGTGATCACACGGATCAATCGATGGAGGTCGTAGTTGTGGTCGGTGAAGTCCTGGGCGATCGCGACCAGGGCGGGAGGAAGCTCGGCATCAACCGGCAGGTCGTCCACCGGATCCACCAGCGGACGTCCGTACATGAGCGCCCACACGCGGTTGACCGTCACTCGTGATAAATTTGGATTCCTCGGATCGACGACCCAGGACGCCAGACGCTCGCGCGGCATTCCCTCGGAGGGGCACAACTCGGGACGCGCGGGGACATGCGGGGTCACGGTCCGGGGCTTTTTGGTCCTGGCATCGTCGGGCGAGTACTGGAATTCGCCGTCGACGATGCCCCGCAAATTGGACCGAACCCCGCCAAAGAAGGCGGCCAGCCCATGAAAATCCTCCTGCTTCCAGGGCTGGAACGGGTGGTCGTGGCACCGGGCACAATCGATGCGGATTCCGAGGAATGCCCGCGACACGCGCGCCGCGAGTCGTTCGGGATCGGGCCTTTCCGTCATGGGATCGAACGTAACCGACACGAAGTTCGTGGCCGGGTGATCGGTCCAGAGGCCGGTGCTCTGGATCATCTCGCGCACGAGCTGGTCGTAAGGGCGATTCGCCAGCAAGGCGTCGCTCAACCACGCCACGAATCGACGGCGGCGGAAGAGCACGAACGGCCCATCCTCGGTCCCCACGAAGCTCCTCGCCAACCTCTCCGCCAGGTAGTCCGCGGTCCTTCGATCCTTCAGGAGATTCTCTCGATGAACCGCGAGACGAACTTCGGGAGATTTCGACTCGAACTTGCGAATCTCTTCCAGAGACGGGATTGAGCCCGTCAACGCGAGCGACATCCGACGCATGACCGCGAGATCGGAGGCCCCGGCCGAGGGCACCACGTCGGATCGCCGCCATCCCTCTTCGATCGCGGTATCGAGCGTCTTGACCGAGGCCCGGACGCTTGAGTCTTCGACCACACGCGAGGTTACATCGACCCGATCCGACCGCTTGACGGACCACATCGAGCGCGAGATCTCCATCACGGCGAGAGTCGCCCCGGCAACCACCACAAGGCCCAGGAAAAGATCGCGCCGGCCCATCTTGAGTCGCCTCGCATGGCCACATCGAGCAGAAAACACAAGGGATCTTACCCCGGAGGTCCGTGGGGGGTTTCATCCAACGCCCGGGGCGTGACCGCTGTTGCCTGAAACCGTGAGCCCTCTGGACGAGTAACTCCTGCCATGACTGACTTATCCTTTCATGGTCCCGTTGACGAGAACGTCGCGGTCGCCTGTGCCGCCGAGCCAAAGGCCCGCACGTCGCGCTCTCTCCTTCTGCCCTTCATGAAGGGGACGGTGGCCCTGGCCCGCGCGATCGAGTGGGTCTTCGGGGTCCTTTCCCTGATCCTGGGGCTGTCGATCCTGGCCGCGATCCCCGTGGTCCAGTTCCTGAGCATGGGGTATCTGCTCGAATCCTCGGCGAGGGTCGCCCGCAGAGGCTCGTTACGCGACGGGCTGATCGGCGTGAGGAAGGCCGCGAGGGTCGGCGGCCTGGTCGCCGGCACCTGGCTCTCGCTCGTCCCCGTGTGGATCGTCCGATCGCTCGCCCGCTCGGCCGAGGTGATCGACCCCGATGGGCCCGTGGCCCGAAAGTGGCAGGTCGGGCTCGTGCTCCTCTCCTGCCTGATATTCCTGCATTTGGGGTTCTGCGTTCTCCGTGGCGGACGCCTTCGCTACTTTCTCTGGCCTGTGGGGCACCTCTTCTGGATCGCTCGCCGAATGGGAAGGCGTGGGCATTACGCCGAGGTCCGTGACGCGCTCTGGAATTTCGTCGCAGGCCTACGATTGACTTACTTCTGGCGAATGGGCTTCGTGGGTTTTCTCGGCACCCTGCCCTGGGTGATCGTCCCCGCGTTGCTGATCGCGTCCGGACAGACTTACCCGATCCTTGGGGTGATTGGCGTGATCTTGCTCGCGCTGATCGTTCCGTTCTTGCCGTTCATGCAGGTCCGGTTCGCTTTGGAGGGTCGTCTGCGGGCCATGTTCGCTCCGCGCGCCATTCGCGATCTCTTCAAGAGGGCCCCGTGGGCGTTCGCCTTCTCCCTGAGCTCGGTCCTGGTCGCGGCGATCCCGCTCTATCTCCTCAAGCTGGAGATGATCCCCCGCGAGGCGGCGTGGTTGCCAGGCCTGGTCTTCGTGATCTTCCTCGGACCCGCGAGGCTCCTCACGGGCTGGGCTTACTCGCGTGCGGGGCGTCGGGAGCAGCCGCGCCACTGGCTCTTCCGCATCGTGGGCCGCCTGGCCATTGCGCCCGTGGCGATCCTTTACGTGCTCGTGGTGTTCCTGGCCCAGTACACGTCCTGGAGCGGCGTGAACAGCCTCTTCGAGCAGCACGCGTTCCTCCTGCCCGTGCCGTTTCTGGACATGTGAGCCGTCGAGGAACCGGCCTTCGCACCGAAAAGATTTCGGATTTGGTGGTTCACGGGCCCCCAAATGTCGCTATTTTAGATTGAGTTAGTCTGCGCATGCCTGCCCCGCCACGCTTCCGTTTCACGCATGCTTGATGATTCATCAACCCAAGCCAACCCCCTTCCCCTCTCCGGGAGAGTTACGCTTGCACTCGTTGGCCCCTCTCAACCTGCGACTCTGCATGTCCTTCGCTCTGATGGCCCTGGCGATCGGGATGTCGCCCCTGGCCCGAGCCGCCGATGACGGCAAGACTCGATACACCGAAGAGATCGAGCCGCTCGTCATGGAATACTGCCTCGGATGCCACGGCCTGGGGACGAAGAAGGGGGGCGTCTCCCTCGACGAATTCCCGACTCCCGAAGCCGCGCTGAATGATCGGGTGCTCTGGCATTCGGTGCTGAAGAATGTTCGTGCGGGCCTGATGCCTCCCGCGGGCAAGCCTCGCCCGACCGCCGAGGAAATTGCCAGACTGGAAGAGTGGGTCAAGCGCGACGTTTTCCTGACCAACGAGCAGGACCCCGATCCCGGTCGAGTGACGTTGCGTCGCCTGAATCGCGTCGAGTACCGGAATACGATCCGCGACCTCATGGGGATCGACTTTCGCACCGACGAGGAGTTTCCCGCCGACGATGCCGGCTACGGCTTCGACAACATCGGGGATGTCCTCACGGTCTCCCCCCTGCTCCTCGAAAAATACATGCAGGCGGCCGAGACCATCGTGACCCGCGCCGTGCCCACCGCGGCGAAAACCATGCCGGTGGAAGTCCTTACCGGGTCGGAGTTTCGTGCTGAGAAGGGGTCGGGCTCTGGTGCCCGCATGAGCTATTACGAGCAGGACGAGGTCGCGAAGACCATCAAGGTCGAGCATGACGGGACCTACCGCCTGGTGCTCGAGTTGGAGATTGACGGCGTGTTCGATCCCGACCCGGGTCGCTGCCGGATCGCCTTCTCGGCCGATGGTCGCGAGCTCTTGAGCAAGGACTTTGCCTGGGCCGACGAGAAGCGGGAAACCTTCGCGTTCGAGCAGGCGTGGAAAGCCGGTGAGCATCGGCTCACGATCGCCCTGACCCCGCTCGAGCCCGCCGAGAAGCTCATCAAGAAGCTCGACATGAAGGTCAACAGCGTGAAGGTCGAGGGGCCGCTCGAGCCCGAGCACTGGTCACGCCCCAAGAATTTCGATCGCTTCTTCTCCGACCGCTCCCCGTCCACCCCCGAGCA
Organism: Planctomycetales bacterium; assembly: GCA_031411935.1. GTDB lineage: Bacteria > Planctomycetota > Planctomycetia > Isosphaerales > Isosphaeraceae > JAQGHR01. Next base: position 14,256 of record JANOBY010000448.1, read on the forward strand.
GCGTCGCGAGTACTCCCGCGACGTGCTGAGCCGCTTTGCCGGCCACGCCTTTCGTCGCCCCGTCGATGACCGGACGCTTGACCGTCTCGTCGCCATCGCCGAGAGCTCTTACGCGGACACCAGCAGGACGACCGAGGCCGGCATCGCCCAGGCCATGACCGCGGTCCTGGCGTCCCCCCGGTTCCTGTTCCGGATCGAGGAGACCGAGCCCCCGAAGCCGGGCGAGGTTCATCCACATCTCGACGAGTACGCGCTGGCCTCGCGGCTCTCGTATTTCCTCTGGTCAACCATGCCCGACGAGGAACTCGAGAAGCTGGCCTCCACGGGCAAACTCCGGAAGGAGTTGCACAATCAGGTCAAACGTATGCTGGCCGACCCGAGGTCGCAGGCCCTGGTCCAGAACTTCACGGGCCAGTGGCTGCAGATCCGCGACGTTGAGCACTTCCCCATCCAGCCCCGGCCGATCCTCCGCAGGGATGGCCTCCCGGCGATCCCCGACTCGCTCATCGGCTCGTTGCGACGGCTCATGAAGCAAGAGACGGAGATGTATTTCTCCTACGTGATCCGCGAGGATCGGAGCATCCTGGATCTTCTCGATAGCGACTACACGTTCGCCAACGAGCAGCTGGCCAGGCACTACGGGATCCCGGGCGTGACGGGTCGCGAGATGAAGCGAGTCGAACTCCCCGAGGGCAGCCCACGGGGCGGTTTACTTGCCCAGGCCGGGGTGCTCATGATCACGTCGAATCCCACACGGACCTCACCCGTGAAGCGCGGCCAGTTCATCCTGGAAAACATCCTGGGCACGCCGACGCCCCCGCCTCCCCCCGACATCCCCGCGCTCGAGGAGGCCCGCCAGGGGATCTCGGGCCGCGAGCCCACGGTCCGCGAGGTCATGGCCCTGCACCGGTCCAACGCGATCTGCTCCTCATGCCACTCGCGGATGGACCCCCTGGGCCTGTCCCTGGAGAACTTCAACGCCCTGGGCATGTGGCGAGAGACCGAATCCAAGCAGCCGATCGACGCCTCGGGGACGCTCCTGTCCGGCAAGTCGTTCAAGGACATCCGCGACCTGAAGGCGATCCTCAAGACCGACCATCGCGCCGACTTCTATCGGTGCCTCACCGAAAAGCTGATGACCTACGCCCTGGGCCGTGGTATCGAGTATTATGACGTGGCGACGATCGACCGGATCGTGAACGATCTGGAACGCCATGAGGGGCGATTCTCGACGCTCTTGCTCGGGATTATCGACTCCTCGCCGTTCCAGAAGCGACGCCAGGTCGGTTTCACCGCGTCGTCCCCCTCCCAACCCTCGCAGAACGGGGCCAAGCCATGACGCCAGTCCGTCCTCAGCAAGAACAGGTCGCCGGGCTCCTCAACGAGGCAAAAAGCCGCCGACGGTTCCTCCGAGGGCTGGGCGCCTGCGTGGCCCTGCCTGCTCTGGAATCCCTGCTCACGCAACGCGTTGAGGCCGCCTCGGCGATGATGGCGAGGGCCCCCGGCGTGACGGCCAATGGTGCCGCCAAGCGGGTTGCCTTCGTCTACTTCCCGAATGGGGCAAACCAGAAAGCCTGGTGGCCCACGGAACCCGGTCGCGATTTTGCCCTCAGCGCGACCATGCAGCCGCTCTCGCCGGTGAAAGACCAGATCCTCGTTCTGGGCGGACTCGACCACCAGAACGCGACCGGAGGCAAGGACGGTCCGGGCGACCATGCTCGCGCCAGCAGCACGTTCCTGACTGGCGTACGCGTGAAGAAGACGTCGGGGGCCGACATCCGTGCCGGGATCTCGATCGACCAGGTGGCCGCCCGGCACATCGGGCACCTGAGCCGATTCCCCTCGATGGAGCTGACCTGCGACGGCGTACGCAAGTCCGGATCGTGCGACAGCGGCTACTCCTGCGCCTACGACTACAACATGTCGTGGCGCACGCCCAACATGCCGATGGCCCCCGAGCCGAACCCTCGCCTCGTGTTCGAACGACTCTTCGGCGGAGGGGACTACGGCGACCGCCGCAAGAACTTTGCCGAGCGACAGAGCACGCAGAAGTCGATCCTCGACTTCGTGCTTGAGGACGCCCGCCAGCTCCAGACCGGCCTGGCCGAGAAGGACCGGGGCAAGCTCGACGAATACCTCTCAAGCATCCGCGAGATCGAGACGAGGCTCCAGAGGGCCGAGGCCAGCGGCGAAACGCCCGACCCGAACGTGGACACCCCCAAGGGAATCCCCGCGAGTCATCGGGAGCATGTACGGCTCATGTACGACATGATGGCGCTCGCGTTCCAGACCGATTCGACCCGCATCGCCACGCTCATCCTCGCCCACGACGGCAGCAACCGTGCCTTCCCCGAGATCGGCATCCCCGAGGGGCATCACAGCATCTCGCATCACCAGGGCAAGAAAGACAACCTGGAAAAGATCGCCAAGATCGACCTCTTCTACATGGAAGAATTCGCGCGGTTCCTCGGCCAGCTCGCGACCGCCAAGGACGCCGATGGTTCCTCGGTGCTCGACAATTCGATGATCGTCTACGGGTGCGGCAACGGCGACGGGAACCGCCACAATCACGACAACCTGCCGGTGATCCTCGCGGGGCGTGCCGGCGGAAGCCTCCAGTCCAACGCCTATCTCAAGATGCGCGGCAAGCCGATGTCGAACCTGTTCCTGAGCATGCTCGACCATCTCGGCGTGCAGGGCGAGACCCGATTCGGCGACTCGACGGGCCGCCTCGAAGGAATCTGAATTCTGACGCCGCTCCCTGAGCCATCCCGGCATGGGGCGGCTCAGGGGGTCGTACTCTGAAGGATGGGCCGGATGGCCGTCCAGAGCTGATCCTTGAGACGCACGAGCGGCGGATTGGCGAGGAGACTCGGGGGCTGCTCGGTCTTCCCTTCGGCCAGCACGCCGATCGTGAGCTCGCCGTCCGTGTAGTAAGGATCACCCTCGCCATTACGACCGAACACCGTGGCGCCCACGCCCGTGACCTGGTACATGCGGAGGATCCGCCCGGCCTTCACGAGATCGCCGATGAGTTCATCCCGTTGGGCGTCGACATCGGGCGAAATATGGTGGGTGATCTGCACGGTGTCGCGGCTCAATCCCACGCGAACATCGAACGTGGCCGAGCCCAGATACAGCGGCACCCCGTCCTGGCCCAATTCGTCGCTTTTCCAGAAGCGCACATGGTGACGCCTCCGGGCGTCGTCGCCCACCGGCTTCTCGAACGCCAGATCTTGCTTCCTCCCGAACAGAAGCAGGTTGCTGACCGGCGCGTCGGGGTCGGGACGCCGGAAGATCACGCTCGCGGCGATCCTCAGGCTGCTTCGCAACGTGATCGGATCGGCGGGGTTCCAACCGGCGGCAAGCATGGCGTGCAACACGCCTTCCTCGCTCCCGATCAGCCCCACATTCAGGGGATCGCCGGGGATGCCCTGCGAGGTCAGCGTGGTCTTCGGGGCGGTGACGAGCGAAGGCTGGTGCTCGTAGTGACGCCAGAGAGCCGGAAGGATCACGTAAGCTGCGAAGAGCCAGAGCACCAGGATCACGCCAAGGATCTTGGCCGCACGAAGCCCGAGCCGCCTGAATCGGGATCTGGACACGAGGGGTTGGATCGATTCAGCTGCGGGTGGATCCCCGTTCATGATCGGCTTTCGTGACGAAGAGGGGCGTTCGGGGCGGGACCTTGCCGTTGGGCCCGCCCCTGCGTGGAGGCCGGAGTCTTACTGGGATCCGCCGGGCGCGGGAGGCGGCGGGCTCGCGCCGCCGGGACCACGAGCGTGGTCATAGCTCATCCCTCCGTAGAAGTCCGTGATTCGATTGTCACGTCCTCCGTTCTGGGGCGGCGGGGGGTTATTGTTCGCGGCGGGGGGCGAGTTCCCGGCCGGCGCCGCGACCTGGTTGCGGAGTTTCGACAGTTGCCCGTAGATCTGGCTATAGACCTCGCGTTGCTCGGGGGTCTTGGACGGCCCGAACTTGAGGCTGAAGGCGTGCATGAAGGTGAGCACTTCGGCAAGCGGGACGTTCGGCTCCTGGTCCACGCTGGCGAGGAAGACGTCGTAGGCGGGCGAATCGATCATGCGGGTCAGGCCGTAAAGGGCCTTGAGGTATTTCTCGGCCTCGAACTTCTGCTGGTCGTCCAGGCCATCAATCCCTTCCAGGGTCTGCTTCACTCCGTCGATCGCCGTCCGGAACTTCTTGATCGTCGCGGATTTGGGCGATTTCTGATCGATCGACTCCTTGCGAAGTTCGGAAGCGATCGCCCGAACCGACGCGCGTTGCCCGTCAAACTCGGCTCTCTTGAAAATCTGGGGGACGGTGTCCCGGCTCGTCAACTCTTCGAGGCTGTAGGTGATCCCCTGGGAGTCCTTCTCGAAAGGGATGATCTTGACGACGGTTCCTCGCATGGGCTGCTGGGCCAGATCCAGGGTTTGCTCGTAGATCTGCGGGTCGGTGAGCACCAGATAAAGCGCGTTCAGTGAGTCGCCGTTGGCGATATCGCCGTCCTGCGGGTGATTCAGGATGCGATCCTGCATCGTGTTGATCGCGTTCACATTGTCGGCCTGCTTCTGGGCTTGCCTGGACCAGTAAGCCTGGTTGTTCCTCTGCTGACACTCGTACATGTAGTTATTGACGCCCATCATCGTCTGTGCGTTCTGGGCGCGGGCCTGCGAGTTGTCCACGTTCCGCTGCCCGGCACCCGCGGCGGCCTGCCCCGAGCCGGCGGCGAACGCCCCCATGCCGGCGGCCGTGGGCTTCGCCCCGCCGCCCCAGCCGTTCCATCCCGCGTGGCCGTAGCCCGAGGGATAACGAGGCTGAGCCTGGGCAGTCCCCTGGCTCAGGACCAGCAATGCGATCGCCGTGGCTCCAAGGCACCAGATGCGATGACTCATTCCGATTCAACCTTCGATTTCGAGGAAGGAAACTGAGCAACCACGCTCGAATCCGATCAAACCCGGGTTCACCCGACCGGCAATCGCAGCCAGGCCAGTCTCGCCGGAAGTTCTCCTTTCAGGATACAAACTGCCGAGAGTCAGAACACCACTTTTTCGCAAATGTGATCACGGGATCGGGGTGGCGGACCCGACCGTGGATCGCGAAGCGGTTCGGCCCTGGATTGCTTTAAGAGGTTCACTCGAGTAAGATCGCGAACGACACTCGTTGGGCGTCCGGCCAAAAGCCGGACAGGAAGCCGGTGAAATTCCGGCGCGGGACCGCCGCTGTAAGCGAGGAGGGGCCCGGACACACTGCCACTGCGAGCGAATGCTCGTGGGAAGGCGTCCGGGAACCGTTCGACTCGCAAGCCAGAATACGGCCCGACGAGTGACCCATGGATGCTTCGGCTTAAAGCATCACGGGGGCATGTCCTGGCGCGCGCCGTCTGCGCCCATGCCTTTCCGTCCGGCCGAAGCCCTGGGCCACGGAAAGGACCCCACGACTTGGCCGGATCTGTTCGCTCCCGGAGCCCTCGCGGCTTCACGCTCATCGAGCTGCTGGTGGTCATCGCGATCATCGGCGTTCTCATCGCCCTGCTCCTGCCCGCCGTGCAGGCCGCCCGCGAGGCCGCGAGGCGGGCCCAGTGCCTGAACAACCTCAGGCAGATGGGCCTGGCCCTCAACACCTACCATGATGCCAATCTTCGATTCCCCCCCGGCGGATACACGGTGGGCGCGGATCGCAGGCCGCGCTGGATCGCCTGGTCCGCGCTGATCCTGCGGCACGTCGAGCAGGAGTCGCTCTACAACGCGATCAACCTGGCGAGGGCTTTTGACAGCCCGGACAACACCACCGCGGCGAGGGTGGTCGTCTCGTCGTATCTCTGCCCCAGTTCCCGGAGGTCGAGCCCACTGTCCTACGGGATGGGCGCGATCGACTACGGCGGGATGTACGGCGAGCGGATCACCTCATCGAACAGCCCGCCGAAGGGGGCGATGATCTACAACGACATGTTCCCCATGGCGTCGATCCTCGACGGAACCTCGAACACGATCTTCGTGGGCGAGGCCTCGAACTGGCCCGACGGCCAGTGGATCAATGCCCGAAACGTGTTCGATCAGGCGTTTGCAATCCACAAGGCTCCGTCGTTCGAGAACGACCTGCACAGCGACCATCCGGGGGGGGTCCAGGCCGTGTACGGCGACGGCCACGCCTCGTTCATCAAGGAAACGATCAACATTCGCGCCCTGGCCGCCCTGTGCACTCGCGCAGGCGGAGAGATCAACGAAGCTCCCTGAGACCGGATTCCTCGCGATCGGCCATGTCCCGAGGCTCGCGCCTCTGCGCGTCTCGATGGTTCCCTAGTTACCTCATTCCCAAGGATTGTGATCGATGAGATTCCCTCGAATTCGCCCCTTCGCCCTCGGCGTGATTGCCCTCGGATTCTGGAGCCTGACCTTCGCCGTGCAGGCCGATGTCGTCACATTCAACGAATTGCCGTTGTCCCCCAATTCCTACTGGAACGGGTCCGACAAGTCGGGGATCAAGACGACCGATCCCTGGGGCAACTCCACCTACACGGGGTCCTTCCAGAGTGGAGGGGCGACCTTCGTCAACCACTTCCACGAGACCCCGTTCTACTCCTACTGGAACGGTTTCGCCTATTCGAACGTCAACAACACGACCGACCCGTCGTACACCAACCAGTACGCCGCCGTGACGGGCACGGGCGTGGGCGGAGGCGGAAACTACGCCATCGGGACAGGCTATGTTGACGAGTTCACACCGCAAGGATTCCCCAACTTCGATCCCGCCGATCCTGACCAGCGCGACGGGCTGCCCACATTCAAGACCCCTTCCGGACAGAAGCTCCGGGGCTTCCAGGTGACGAACACCACCTACGCGTACTCCACGATGCTGCTGGGCGATCCGTTCCAGGGGTCCGATCCGGCGTCCATGCTCAAGTCCCGGTTCGGAGGGATCGACGGCACTCGCGCCGACTGGTTGAAGCTCACGGCGTACGGCCTGGATGCGAATGACAACCTGATCAACACTCAGGTCGATTTTTATCTTGCCGACCTGCGGTCCTCGGACAACAGTCTCGACTATATCGTCAACGACTGGCGTTACATGGACCTGTCGCCACTGGAGAACGCCAGCCAGATCTTCTTCAACATCTCGGGCTCGCAGAGCAACGAGTTCGGGCTCACAAC
>JANOBY010000449.1:0-17905 GCA_031411935.1 Planctomycetales bacterium
GAGTTGTTGTGCGCGGAGCCGACGATCTCGATCCCGTAACGGCCGTTGGCCGCCACGTCCACCTGGGGCTCGATCGATCGCTGGAAGCCCCCGATCGAGTTGTTGTGGGCGTTGCCCGAGATCTTGATCCCGCTCAACCCGTTAGGCAGGGCCGTCTGGATGTTCGTGTCGGTCCCGGCCGTGACCTGCGCGACCTGGACGCCGGAGGCGTTGCCGCCGATCTCGATCCCGTTGCCCAGGTTGCCCGAGACCACGCAGGTGCGGATCAGGTTGTTCCCTCCGGTCGAGGTGATCATGATCCCGTTGAGCTTGTTGGGCGCGGCGGTCGAGAACGCATAAAGCCCCGCAAACGTGTTGAACGAGACGAACCCGCTGACCGTGTCCGTGACCTCGATCCCGTGGCGGTCGTTGCCCGAGATCACGTTGCCCAGGGGGATCACCCCGCCGACCTGCGTGTTCGCCGACGAGCCCGAGACGAGCAGCCCGTCTCCCCGATTGGCCACGACCGTCGCGTTGTTCGCACCGACCCCCAAGAAGTTGGCCTGGATGGTCACGTCGTTGGAGTTCGTGACCCTCACGCCGTTGCCGCCGTTGCCGCTGATCACGTTGTAGAAGACGAAGGGATCTTGCTGGAACGTGCAGCCGATCAACTGGTTCGCATCGGCGTTCACGATCGCGACGCCGTCGCCCCGGTTGCCGAGCCCCGAGTTCCCGGAGGCCGCGGTGCCGATGAAGTTCCCGCTCAGGGTGTTCTGCGTGGCCCTCCGGTTGATGACGACTCCGCTTCCGCCGTTGCCCGAGATCAGGTTGCCCTGGGGCGGACGCACGAATACGTTGGCGGTCGGGTTGTTGCCTGAAGTCGCCTGGCCCCCGATCAAATTGCGGGCCGCGCCCCGGGTGACGTGGATGCCATTCTTTGCGTTCCCGCGGCGGAGCGTCCCCGTAGCGTCGGTGCCGATGAAATTCATGGCCACGCGGTTGTCGGTCGCGCCGCGAATGGCGATCCCGTTGCCGCCGTTGCCGCTGATCACGTTGGAAAGCTGGAAGCCGACGTTGACCGTGGCCTGATAGGAAAAGGTCCCACCTTCGGCGATCACGATTCCCACAACCTGATTGCCGTACACCGAGTTTGAGCTCGTGATCCCGCTGCTGCCGGTGTACTTGAGGTCAACCCAGTCGCCATCACCAAAAGTCCCATCGGGATTGCGCCGAACGCTGACCAGCGAGCCCTTCGCGGGAGCCCCCGATCCAACCTCCAGGGAATCCGCGCTCAGGGTGTAAACCCCCTTCTCCACGCTGCTGATGCCCTCGAAATGGCTCACGAAATCTCGGCCGATGGGGCCATTCGGGTAATTGAATGACTTCCAGTTGGTGAACTTCCCGTTTGACGCGTCGTAATCGACGAGAAAGGCGGTTCCGATGGGACGATTCTGGTTGTCGAGGTTGTTCCCGGGCGTGAGGCTATATCCTCCGCAGATGGTGTACTTCGTCGAACCATTGTGCCAGATCCCGTAAGCCGTGTTGCTCTGGGCGCCGGGATACTGGATGTCCGTGAGCACCGTGTTGCTCGCGAGATCGTAGATGTAGGCGCGACCCACGCCGATGGGCGTGCCCTCGGCGGTCGGCCCATCGTAATTGCCCACCACCAGCCCGTTCATGGTGCTATGGGCGTAATTGAACTTGACGTTGGGAATCACGATCGGTTGATACGCGGAAGCGGTGCCAAGGTCGGCGGTCGTGCCCTGGAACGCGAAGGCGTTGACCACGTCGTCGCCGGTCTTGTAGGTGCCCACAAGGCGGATCGCGTCGCCGCTCAGGTTGTCGGGCCCGTACACGCTCGAGGTGGTGGCACCCGGGTAATTGACCGAGTAGCTCTGCCCGTTGCCCTGCATGTCGCCGATGAACAGCAGGCCGTTGCTGCCCGAGGTCCCCGTGATCAAGTACTGCCCCGGAGCATCCGCCCCTCGGATCCCCTGCCATCCCGACACCGGCTGCATCCCCACGTTCGCCGTGTTGGCGTAGGTGATGCTCGTGACCGGATCGCTCCGCCCGATCAGGTTCCCGCGCGAGGAGCCCACGATCCTCACCCCGTCACCCCTGTTCCCGGCGAGGGTTTTCCCATCGGCGAGCAGCCCGATGTAATTCCCTTCCAGGGTCACGTTTGAGGCACGAAGCGTCACGCCCGCGTTCCCGGCCCGGACGATCGACAGCGAGCGGAGGGTGGAGCCGTCCGATCCCTTCTGGAACGCGAGCCCCCTGGCTCCGTGGAAGTTCACCGTCACGACGGGGGCACCGGCGAATCCCGGCGCCGAGGCCCCATCGAGGATCACGGTGTCGGTGATCGCCGGAAGGCTCTGGCATTTCGTGCGGATCGTGCCGCCTACGCCGAACTGGATCGTGTCGGCCCCGGGCTGGGCATTGGCATCGAGGATCGCCCGGCGGAGAGATCCCGGCCCGTTCGCTCTCAGGTTATCCACCGTAAATGTGGAGAGGAGTTCGCGAGCTTCAAGGATCTCGAGCCCGTTCAGGGAAGATCGCCGCCGTGCCTTCCTGGTCGATCCGATCGAACGATTCATGAGCCCGGGCCTTTGTGATCGTGGGGACAGGAAAGTGTCTCGTCGAGCCGTTTCGCTATCGGAGGACGACGCCGAGACGCGCCTCGGCGAGATGCTCCCCAGGTTCATAGGACAAAAAACGATGCGAGGCAAAAGCCGTCAGGGATGTTCACCGCCCCCGGTCGTCCGATCGCGACGGACCTCCAGGGCCGATGGCGGGTCGGCTGGGATCGCCTGAGGGCTTCGGCCTTGGCTCGGGGACCCGGTCAAGCAGATCAGGCCATCCCAGGGAAGTCCTGAAGGCCCACGGAGCGGGGCTCCTGCCAGAACGGGTCAGGAAATCGGTGTATTTGCGAGTTTGGATTTGGGCACCGGAAGCGGAGGGGTGTACAATAAGAAAACAGTTTCGCAAGCATGAGACTTGGGCTCAGGGTCGAGCGGGTCTCCTGCGGAGAAGGTTATCTATCCGTCGTCATGACCTCTCGGCCGTGAGGTGCCTGGATGCCCATCACCATGATTTGCCCCTCGTGCGCCCGCACGGGGAAGCTGCCCGATACGTTCCGGGGCGGACGGGTCACTTGCCCCGGCTGCGGAACGGTCACCGTCGTCCCGGCGGGCCCCTCGGCCGCGGGCCCTGGTCCGCCCGCTGGGGCTCCGGCGGCCCGGCCAAAACCCTCGCCCCCCAAACCGCAGCCCACTCCGTCCTATCTCGATGATCTCGACGAGGGGGACGACGAGCCGCTGGTCGCCCCCGAGCCCTCGCGATCCGCGGGACAACGAGGCCGGAACGCTCCTCCGCAGAAATCCCTCGTACCGCTATTGCTCAGCGTGGGCGGTGGGGTGGCCCTGCTCGGGGCGCTGGTGATCATGGTTGTGTTCTCCAACCGGGGTCAGGACTTGCCGGTCGCCCCGGCCCCTGCCCCCGAGGCCCGGGCCGAGGAACCGGACGTCGAGCCCCCTCGGGCTGTGGCCGCTCTGGCGCCGGTCTCGGCCCCGGCGACTCCTCCGCCCGTGGCGACTGCATCGAAGTCCGAGACCATCCGGAGGGTGAAGGACGCCACGGTTTACATCAAGGTGATCGACGGCGAATCGCGGTCGTCGGGCACCGGATTCGTGATCCGATCCGACGGGGATGCCCTGCTCATCGCCACGAATCGCCACGTGATCAGCCACCATGACGACGACGAGGCCCCCAAGCCGAGCAAGCCAGGGTCGGCGGTTCCCGATCCCCAGATCCACGTGGTGTTTCGCAGCGGCGAGGGGCCGGGACAGGAGCAGGAACTCTCAGCCCAGGTGATCGCGAAGGATTCCTCGGGCGAGACCAATCGCGATCTGGCCATCCTCGCCGTGAAGGGGGTCTCGCGCCCGCCGCGGCCCATCCCGCTGAGCCAGGCGGGGGTTCCGAGCGAGGGGATGGAGGTCCGGATCTATGGATTTCCCTTCGGCCAGATCCTGAATCTCGGCAACAAGGGGAATCCGGCGATCACCGTGAACACGGCGTCGGTCTCGAGCCTGCGTCGCGATGAGCGAGGGCAACTCTCGCTGATCCAACTCGACGGGTCGGTCCAACCCGGGAATAGCGGCGGGCCGATCGTCGATGACCAGGGGCAACTCATCGGAGTGGCCGTGGCCAAGCTCAAGATTGCCGACAACTTCGGACTGGCGATCCCCTCGGCGAACCTCGACGCGATCCTCAACGGCTGGGTCGGGGACTTCGCCATCGAGCGTCTTCCGGATGCTTCGGGGAACGTCGCATTCCACGCCAGCGCCGAGCTGGTGGACCCGATCGGCAAGCTTCGATCGGTGGAATTGCTCATCGCGCCGCTCAACGGCAAGCCTCCGGCCACAGGTGAGGGGAACGTGGCGGCCCAGGCCCTGCCGGGGGCCACGCCGTTTCCCCTGACGATTTCCAAGGCGGCCAGGACCGCCGAGGCGAGGATCACCCCGGCCCTCGCGGGCCCCCCCCCGATGGTCCTCGTGCAGGTCCGATTCACCGGGGGTGACGGTAAGATTTACCTCTCCTCGCCGAGGGCCTACCGCCTGCCGACCAACCCGGGAAAGCTTGTGGCCGTGGGGGAACGGAGCGACGAGCTGGAGAGCAAGCTCCGCAAGACCCTCGAAAAGCTCGGCCCGTTGCAAGACCCGGATAAGGATTGTCAGCTCTCGAAGGACGACAATGGGGTCACGATCTCGGTCCCCGGGAAGCTGCATACGCTGTCGCCGCAGATCACCGACAAGAAGAACGTGGCGGTCAAGAATTCGCCCATGACGCTGGCCCCGGTCGAGGGGGACTTCCTCGCCCATGTGCTCGTCACGGGCGATATGAGGCCGGGGACGGACGCGGTGAAACACCCGAAGACCGGCAAGGCCCTGCCGCTCACCTTCCACGGGGCGGGGCTCGTGCTCTGGCAGGACAAGGACAACTATGTCCGGCTCGAGCGGACGTGCGGAACGGCGGGCGGGCCAACGCTCGTGACCCGCCTGTTGGTGGAGGTCTGCAAGAACGGGCGAGAGTCGGGACGCCCCTTCTACATCGACGTCCCCGAGGGGCCCATGTCACTGATGATGATCCGCAAGGATGGTCGGATCCGTTGCCTGTTCAGCAACGACGGCAAGAGCTGGAAGATCATGCAGGAGCTTGCCGCCGAGTTCCCCGAGAAGGTGCAGGTCGGGCTCGCGGCAACGAACATCTCGAAGAAGCCCTTCAAGGCGCAGTTTCAGGAATTTGCGCTGGTCGAGGACAAGGACAAGATCGCCGAGGAGTTCCGCAACCAGTGACCCCGATTCCGGGCCCGATCGCCCGGCGACGGGGTCAGGCCCTGCGGCCCAGCATCCTCAGGAGTCCGGGCACCTCGTCCGGGGCGATCTGGCTTTTCACGGCATTCTCGACGAACGCAGCCTTGTTCATCCCGTAAACCACCGAGCTGGCCTCGTCCTGGCCGTAGGTCTCGCCGCCCGCGGCCAGGATCGCCTTGCATCCGTCCACGCCGTCGCGGCCCATCCCGGTCATGATCAGGCCGATCGCCCCGCCGCCGAATACCTTCGCCGCCGAATGGAAGAGGACGTCGATCGACGGCTTGTGCCCCGAGACCGAAGGCCCGTCTCCGAGCGCGATGGTCGGGTACTGCCTCGTGGTCACGATGCTCATGTGACGTCCACCGGGAGCGATCAGAACGCGCCCCGGCAGGATGGCGTCTCCTTCCTCGGCCTCCTTGATCGTGAGGAGGCTGGAGCGATTCAACCGTTGGGCGAAGGCCGAGGTGAAATTCGCCGGCATGTGCTGCACGATCAGGATGGGCGGCACCGGCGGCACGACGGAGGGGAAAATATCGCTCAGGGTCTGAGGCCCGCCCGTGGAAATCCCGATCACGACCACCTGCTTCGTGGCCGCCGTCGAGCCTCCCGGACGTGTGGCCGATTGCGTGGCCTGATCCTTGACGGCCACTCCCAGAGCCGGCTGGGGCGAGCGGCGAGGCTTGCGGACCTTGCTGACCAACGCCATGCGGATCTTGCCCAGCAGGAGATCGGCCGAGCTGCGCAATTCGGCGAGTTGCTGACGCTCGGGCTTCGCCATGTAATCCACGGCGCCGAGCTCCAGGGCATTCAGCGTGACCTCGGCCCCTTCCTGCGTGAGGGTGCTGAGCATGAGCACGGGGAAGGGCTTGATGGCGAACAGGGCCGGCAGGATCTCGATCCCCGATTTGCCCGGCATCTGCACGTCGAGCGTGATCACGTCCGGCAGTAGCTTGGCCGCGAGCGCCAGGGCCTCGTCGCCGTCGCGTGCGGCGCCAACAACCTCGATGTCGGGCACGGATCCCAGCATGTCCGTGAGCAGCATGCGGATCAGGGCCGAGTCATCGACGATCAGGACGCGGATCCGTTCGGCCTTAACCACCGTGAGCCTCGGGCGCTTGCGACAGGGGTTGATCTTGAACCAGCAGCTTCCTGAACATGGCCAGCAGGCGGTCGCGTTCGAAGGGCTTCACGACAAAGTCCGCGGCCCCGGCCGAGATCGAATCGAGCAGGGCCGCGCGCTGATCGAGTGCGGAGATGACGATCACTCTCGCCTGGGGATCCCGGGCCCGGATCGACCGCAGGGCTTCCAGGCCCCCCAGGTTGGGCATGACCAGGTCCATCGTCACGAGGTCGGGCTGGAGGTCGTCGTAGGACGCGATCGCCTCCAGGCCGTCGCCCGCCTCGCCCGCGATGTCCCACCCCGCCTCCGAGGCCACATCGGCGATCATCCGTCGGATGAACATCGCATCATCGACGATCAGGAGCCGATTCAACTCGCGCCTCCTTTCGCTAGAGGGTAACATCGCCACCTCCGGGGATGCGAATCTCGACGACCCCAGTTTTGGGGTCGAGGGTCATCCTTCGTCCTGTCTCACCGCCCGTGTGTCGAGCAAGGATCTTGATGTCCATACGCGAGAGGATGCTCTCCGTCGCCAGGACATTCTGTTCGCCGATGCTCATGGCCGAGGTCGTCGCGAACATGTTGGCCCCGCCCGCGATCTTGGCCACGAGGCGGGATCGCGGCTTGCCCTTGAGTTTCGCCTCGATCTCGGCGACGAGGGCCAAGATCGCGGTGTCCGCGTACTTCCCGGGCTGGTCGGTCTGGCCGCGAGAGTCCGGCAGCAGAACATGCGCAAGGCCACCGACCCGGGCGGTCAGGTCGTAGACCGCCACCCCCACGCACGATCCCAGCAAGGTCCGCAGGCAGGACGGCGCCGCGACGGTCGCCCACCGCGCGATGGGCACCGAGACGATCGTCTCCGGCTGGGTCTGCGAGGCTGGATTCACCCGAGGTCTCGAGGGCTGAGGATCTGGGAGAGCTTGACCACCGACGCACCGCTAGGGACGAATACGAGCGACCATTCCAGGAGATCCGAGGTGGCGCGGAACCGCGTCCGGATCAGCAGGAGCTCGTCGGAATTCACGGCCTGATCCTGCAGGGCAAACTCCAGCAGGCTGCCCACGAATTCGTGACGGAACAGGGGCGGGCCGGGCACCAGCGACCCGACCGCCCCCGGAAGGTGATGGGCCAGGGCATTCAGATAGGCGCAGCCGACGATGTTCGCCGTCTCCCTGGCCGCCGACTGTTCGAGCTCGCCCCAGGATCGCGACGTGCCCAGGGGCATTCGCATAAGGAGGTCCACAAGCGAGAGCCCCGCCTGGTCCTCGAAGATCAGCAAGAGTTGGCCGTCCAGGGGGCCGAAGACCTCCATGGCACAGGCGGCAACCAGCGTTTCTCCCGGACCCATGGCGTCGACGGCCTCGGCCAGCCCGACACGATCGACCTCGCCGATTTGCAGCGAGACGTTATGGCCCAGCCATCGCGAGAATGCCTGGGACGCATTCTCCGCTCCCCGATCGAAGATCAGGTGCAAGCGCTGTGTCGAAGGGTCGGGCGAATGCTCAGACATGGGCCTCACGATTTGATCTGGAGGGACGGACGGGGGTGGGCCGCCATGCCGATCAGCGCATCGACGTCGAGGATGAGAGACACACGCCCGTCTCCCAGGATACTCGCGCCGGAGAGACCCGGGACGGACCGAAAGTTCTTTTCGAGCGATTTGAGCACGACTTCCTGCATCCCGATCAGCTCGTCGACGAGGAGACCCACGGTCGTCTCCCCATTTTGCACCACCACAACCGTCTGCTTCTCACGCTCGGCGAGGCCAGTCCCCGAGGGCGGGGAATTCTCGCCTCTCCATTGAAAGACCTCGTCCAGACGAACGAGCGAGATCACCCTGCGGCGCGTCTCGATCGCCCTCATCCCGTGGAGCTTGTGCACGGATCGCGTTGGGATCTCCAGGATTTCGTCCACATGATCGAGAGGAATCGCGTAAGCCTCGCCGAAAATCGTCACGAGCAGGCTCGGCATGATCGCCAGGGTGAGCGGCAATCGTACGAGGAACGTCGAGCCCTGCCCCGGCGCGGTCCGGACTTCGATCCCGCCGTTGAGCCCCTCAATGCGGCTCTTGACGATATCCATCCCCACGCCGCGCCCGGACACGTCGGTGATCCTCTCCGCGGTCGACAGCCCCGGATGCCAGATATACGAGATTAGCTCGCGTTCCGAAAGGCGAGAGGCCTCGTCCGTCTCGATCAGCCCCGACGACACGATCTTCCTGCGGATCCGCTCGGTGTCGATCCCCCGCCCATCGTCGCTCACCGAGATGACCACGCTGTTCCCGCGATGCGCCGCCGAGAGCGAGACGGTCCCGAACCGGGGCTTGCCCGCCGCCAGCCGTTGATCGGGCGTCTCCAGACCGTGATCCACGCTGTTCCGGATGAGGTGGATCAGAGGGTCGCCCAGCTCGTCGATCATCCGTTTGTCGAGTTCGGTCTTCTCCCCCTGGATCTCCAGGGCGACTTCCTTCCCCGAGGCCACGCTGAGGTCACGCACCACCCTTCGGAACCGATTGAACAGCGGGCCGATGGGCACCATCCGGGTGTTGAGCACTCCCTTCTGGATCCCGTCGGTGACGCGCGTCAATTGATCGATCGCTTCCGTGAGCGAGTTCACGCCGTCGCGCCCGTCGGTGAGCTTCTGCAACTCGACCTGGATGGACTGAAAATTCTCGCGGAGGCCCCGGAACTGGGCCTGCCAG
Organism: Planctomycetales bacterium; assembly: GCA_031411935.1. Classification (GTDB taxonomy): domain Bacteria; phylum Planctomycetota; class Planctomycetia; order Isosphaerales; family Isosphaeraceae; genus JAQGHR01. The sequence goes on from JANOBY010000449.1 coordinate 9,173, forward strand.
CGTTCGATCACGGCGTAAGAGACGGGCCTGTCCTCGGAAAATCCATCCAGCGACGCCTCCAGGCTTTCCATCCGGTCCTGGGTCTCCGCGGCGGTCCCGTTCGCGTTCGAGCTCCGGAACAGGTCCGCGAGGCCTCGAGCGACCTGCACGAACCGGGCCTTGTTGATGACCAACTCGCCCGCCAGGTTCATCAGCGAGTCGAGCCGGTCGATATCCACGCGGATCGTCTCGGCGATCTTCATGCGAGGCACGGGCTGATCCGGAGTGCCCGGCTTCGGCTCGGGTTCCGCCTCATGCTCCGGGTCGCTCGGGCCTTCGGCCGGGACCGATGAGGTTGGCTCCGGCTCATCCGGCGGACTGGTAGGATCAACGAGTCGCACGCGCACCACGCCCGACACGTCGGCAAGCGTCTTCAACTCCTCGAACGACGCATCGGAGCGGAGCGTGGCGGTCAGGGAGTCGAGCGACTCCGAGCTCTCGAGCACCGCGTCGGCCGGTTCGGTGGAGACGATCACCGCCCTGGTCGCAAGCCGATTCAGGATGAGCTTGGCCTTGATGTCGGCCAGGGGCAGGCCCGGCTCGAAATCGATGCGGATGGTGACCGAAGGCGACAGTTCCGGCCGGGGCACGTCGGGCACAACTTCGCGGATCGGAGGAGGCGGGTCGGCCGGGGCGGACGTGGCGCTGAGGTGGGCCTTCACGCTTTGCGTGAGCCCCGAGAGATCCACCTGGCTGGTCCCCCCGGCGCGTACCTCCTGGTGGTAATCGCGGAGCCCGTCCAGGCATCGGAAGAAAATCTCGAGCACGGCCGGGTCGAGCGTCCTCGTCTTGCTTCGGAGCTGGTCGAAGATCGTTTCCAGCTCGTGCGTGAGGGCCTTGACCTCCGGGAACCCCATCAGGGTCGAAGAGCCCTTGATGGTGTGCGCGTACCGGAACGCTTCCTGGAGGGATTGCGTGTCGTCGGGCGAGACTTCGAGCCTCAGCAGGGCATCGTTGAGCGCGATGATGAGCTCGTCGACCTCGTCGAGGTAGATCGGCATCATCTTGGTCAGGTCAAAACCCGACATCGACAGTCTCCCGGCCGGCTTGGCGTACGGAACTCATTTGGCTTTCTGATACAACCAGGTCTGTCTCTTGGCGAGGTCGCCGAGCAAGGATCCCATGACCTCGGTCGGGCCCAGGACGAGGTAGCCGTCGGGCGCCAGGGCCTTCATCACGTGACCGGCCACGACCGCCTTCGACCCCGCGTCGAAGTAGATGAGCACATTCTTGAGGAGGATGCAGTCGAACGCGTCCTCGCTGCCGGGGCGGATCAGGTTGTGGGCCTTCCAGGTCGCCATGGCCCGGATCTCGGGCTTGATCGTCCCCGTCTTGCCCTCGGGACATTCGTCAAAGTAGCGTCGACGGATCTCGGGGGAGACGAGCCTCAACGATCGAGCATCGAAGACCCCCGCCCGCGCCTCGTTAAGGACCGTCGGGCTCAGGTCGGTCCCCAGCAGGTAAAAGGTCCAGCCCTGAAGGATAGCCTTCTTCTCCAGGATCCGGATGGCGAGCGAATAGAGCTCGGAGCCGTTCGAGGCCGCCGCGGACCAGATCCGCAGCCGCCGGGGGCGTTTCCCGAGACGCGCCTTCTGGACGATCTCGGGCAAAAAGGTCGCGCTGAACCAGTCGTACTGGTGGACATCGCGGAAGAAATAAGTCTCGTTCGTGGTGATCTCGTCAAGGAACTGGGGCATCTCCCTGGCCCCCTGGCTCGACACGAGGAACAGGTAGTATTTCGAGAACGAGTCGAGCCCTGTGGCCAGGAGCCTGCGGCGGATCCGGTTCGAGACCAGGACCCGCTTGGTGTTGGGGATGCGGATGCCCGAGGTCTTGTAGATCAGCGCGATGAAACGGTCGAACTCCTCCTCGGTCAGGGACGTCGGGGTCATCGCAGGGGGCCGCCTTCGGTGGTCACGCGGATCGGAGCGTCGTCAGAGAGCTTAACCGACATGAGCGGCCTCCTTCCTTCCCCGTTTAGACCCGGAAGCCGGAAATCACATCTTTCAGGGCCGCCGCCTGGGCACCAAGCTCTTCGGCGCTGGCCGACAGCTCCTCGGAGCTGGAGGCGTTGGTCTCCGTGATGTTCGACACCTCGGTGATCGCCTTGGAAACCTCATGGGCGGCGTCGGACTGGTCCTGAGTGGCCGACGCGATCTTGGCGATGCTCGCCGCGGTCTCGTTCACGCCCTTCACGATCGTGGACAGCGATTGGCCCGCCTTCTCCGAGAGCTGCGCCCCATCGGCCACCCGTCTCGTCGATTCCTTGATCAGAGCCGTGATCTCCTTGGCGGCAGCACTCGATCTCTCGGCCAGCTTGCGGACCTCGTCGGCGACCACGGCGAAGCCCAGCCCATGTTCGCCGGCGCGGGCGGCCTCGATCGCCGCGTTCAAGGCCAGCAGGTTCGTCTGGCTGGCGATCTCGCTGATCACCTGGATGATGTCGCTGACCTGCTCGCTGGACTTCTTGATCAGGACCATCGCCTCGATCGCCTGGTTCACGGCCTCCCCGCCCTGCTTGGCGAGCGCCGCGGTCGACTCGGCCTGATTTCGGGCCGACCCGGCATTGGTGTTGATCGCGACGATGGACTGGCTGAGCTGGTTGATCGAGGCCGACATCTCCTCGGCGGTGGCCGCCTGATTCTGCGAGGACTCGCTCAGGTAGGTCGCGCTCTCGGCGATGACCCGAGAGCCCTCGGCGAACTGGCTGGCACTCTCGATCACCTGACCGATCACGCTCTTCAGGTCGGTGATCATCTTGGAGAACGCCTCGCCCAGCCTCCCCATGTCGTCGTCGCCGCGAACATCCACCACGACCGACAGGTTGCCGGCGGCGGCCTCGCTCGCGACCCTCATGAGCGAATTGACCTTCCCCTGGAGCTCCTGGCTGGCTCGCGAGATCTGCTCCCTCTGGCGTTCGCTCTCCTCCGAGAGGTGCTTCTCGCGGGCCTCGGCGGCGATTTTGTCGGTGACCACGGACCAGGTCAGCATGGGCCCGATGTAGCGCCCGGAATCGTCGACGATGGGGCTCACCAGAAGGTCCAGATACTCGGGGCCCAGACGGATGACCGTCTGGTGCGGGAGATTCTTCGGGTCGGCCAGGAGCTTGCGCTGTCGCTCGGGAGTCTTGTGGAACACGTCGATGGTCTGGCCCATCATCTCGCTCACCTTGACCGGCAAGTATTCCTGCAACCCTGTGAGCGTCCGCACCGAGGATTGGTTCATGTACCGGATGTTCATGTCCAGGTCGGTATACATGATGTTGATTGGCGCATTGTCGATCATCTGCACGGTCCGATTCATATCGACCTGGCGTGCAAGCTGGGCGATCTTGTCGGAGGCGACCCGCCCAATCGTCCGCAGGGCCTCGATGCGATCCTGCCCGATTTTCGTCCGATCCGTGGAGAAGAAGTCCATCGTTCCTAGAACCTCGTTCTCCCGCATGATGGGCAGGCAAACGCCCGCGCGGACCCCCGCTCGCTGGGCCGCCGGGGCGCGTGAGCAGTCGGTCAGCTCGGAGAGATCGCTCACCGAGACCAGGTCGCGCGCCCTCCACGCGCGACCGTTGAGCCCCTCGCCTTCGCGGAATCGGGCGGAACGGGTCACCCTCTGAAACTCCGCATCCACGGTGCCCGATTCGAGGGACATGACGAGGACGTTGTCCCGGGGGTCGACCGTCCAGTAGGACCCGTAAGCCCACCCGAACGCGGCCCTGACCGCGTCGAGCGTGCTGCGGATGAGCTCCGTCACGGTGGTCGCGCCGATGATGGCCTGGGTGGTTTGCAGCAAGGCGCGAACGTTGGCCTCGGCGGCCTCGGCACGGGCATTCGCATCGGTGCTTCCCGCTTCGGGCTTCGTCTCCGAAGCATCCGGGGCGACTCCATCCCAGTCGCGGACGGACGAAAACTTCTTGAGCTTCTTCAAGGGCTTCATGAAGGGGCATCCCGTTGCGAAGTCGGGGAGGTGTCGTGGTGGTCGGTCGGAAGCGGATCAGGGGGCGGAGGGAAGCGTGATCACCTCGTCGGCGTCGAACAGGCGTTCGATGTCGAGGATGATGAGGAGCCGGTCTTCGAGCTTGCCAAGGCCCGAGATGTAATGTTTGGCCACGGACATCATGGTCAACGGCGGGGCCTGGACCTGGTCCGTGGCGATCCTCATGACCTTCGTGACCGAGTCGACCATGCACCCCACGATCTTGCCGTGCAGGTTGAGCACGATGATCCGGCTATCCTCGTCCTGGCCACGAGGCTCCATCCCGAAGCGAGTCCGCAGGTTGATGATCGGGATCACAACGCCGCGGAGGTTGATCAGCCCCTCAATGAAGGCGGGCACCTGGGGGATCCGCGTGATCGGCTTCATCAAGATGATCTCCTGGATCTTGATGATGGCGATCGCATAGTCCTCGTCGGCGAGGCGGCAACCCACGAACTGGAGCATCTCGCCGCCGGTCTGGATGAGCGGAGACGAAGAATTCGGGCCTGAGGCCCCGGCTAGCACTGCGGACATGGCAGTCCTGCTCGCAATCGAGTGAAAATCGTCCGCCCGAGCGCCGAATCGAAACGCCCTGGGACAGCCTCCGGGAATCATCCCGCTCGTCAAACTCTGAGGGTTACAGCCAATATAACACCCCGGCAAGAAAGGCAAAGAAACTTGAAAAGGATCCGGTGGGACAGATGTGACAGATTAAGGATTGTGAGGGTCGTGACGAATTCCGACCCTCTGCGGGGTTCGAAATCGGAGGTTCTTGTCAGTGGCGGCAGGCGGGATCCCACCTCGCCGTGGGGGAGTGGACTGGTGGGATCCTCGTCGGGATCATTACAAAAGGTGTCTCGAGGCTTCGACCCAGGGCAGAGGCCAACGCCAACCGTTTCCCGACTCACTCGCGATCGCACGCTCTCCTCGAGCCCCATCACTCCACGGATCCCTTTGGTATGACGAAGAAGAAGGCCCCGTGGCTCCCGCCGTACGCCCGGAGGATTGACTTCCAGAGAGTCGGCCGAGTCGAGCCCTGGGTGCCGCTCGGGCTCATGCTTGCTCTCACTGCCTTCCTCGTCATCCTGACAACCACGCAAACGTTGCAATCATACCGTGACTTGCGGAGCGGGTGGTCCTGGGACCTGGCTTACTACAACCAGTGGTTCTGGGGCGTCATCCACGGTCAGGATCTCACCGTTCGACCGATCGGCCCGTGGACGCAGGAGGGGCCCTCCGTCTGGCAGATGAACTACCTCACGCCCATCCGTCTGGCGATGGTGCCGCTTTATGCGATGTTCCCGGGCCCTCAGACCTTGCTCGTCTTCCAGGTTGCGGTGTTCTGGATGGTGGTGCCCGCAGCTTATGGGCTGGTTCGATCGGAGTCGAAGTCGTCAGTCCTTGCCCTGTCCGCCGCGATCCTCGTGGCGATGACTCCCCTGTTGTGGCCGCTCGCGTGGAATGACTTTCGCGAGCTGCAACTGGCCCCGCCCTTCGTGCTGTGGGGTCTCCACGGGGTCCGGTCGAGGGATCTCCGACTTACGATTCTGGGAGTCGGAGGTCTGCTGGCCTGCCGGCAGGAATTCGCCATCCTCGTGGCCTCGCTGGCGATCCTCCCGCCGAGGGAGCGAGACGATGTGGGGCGGCGTTATCGCTGGGCGTTTGCCCTGTTCATGACGGGGCTCGGCTGGCTCTTGCTCGGCTTCCTCATGTACTCGCGATGGATGGTCAATCCCCGGGCCGTCGAGGTCTTCCTGGGCGAGATGACGGGGCCAAGGATTCCCCTTCGTATGACCCTGGGGACGGCGGCCGAGTTCCTCGTGGTGGGGCTCGGTTCGTGGACGGTGCTCGCCTGCTTTGCGCCTCGCGTTGCGGTCCTGGCGGTCCCCTGGATCCTCAGCCTGGCCGGAGGGCGGTGGACCCTCCGCCTGATCGGGTCGGAGCAATGGCACCACGTGCGTTATGCCGTCCCGATGGTCTCTCTGATGATCGGAGCAGGTTGCATCGGATACGCGCGCATCGGTGTGTGGCTGGCGCATCGCCGGGCGGGAAGCGTGGGCCTGGCCGGGATCTGGCTGCTCTCAGCGTTGGGGCTCGTCGCTGTCGGGGCGAAATTGGAGTCGTGGCTCGCGGACATTCCTCGACCGATCTCTCGGGACGAAGCCAGGCAGCTCTGGGGCTGGATCGAACGGGCAGGGCCGGATGATGGAGTCCTCGCGCACTATGAGATCACGGCCCCTCTGTCGTCGAGGCGGATCCTTTACAGCTATGTGATGAGGCAGAACACCCCCCCTGGTTATCCGGCTCTCGACCCCTCATTCGGATGGGTCTTCTGCCTCGCGGACGACTTCGATGCTGGGGCTCTCGGTTCTCAAGGATTCGAGCTCGTCCACGACGGACCGCACATCAGGGTCTTTCGTCGTGAGGTCCCACCCGGGGCGTCCGACGCGTTCCTTGCGGGCATCGGCGGGGTGGACAAAAGGACGAGGAGGACGGACAGACCAGCTCTTCGATCGGCCTCCTCGATCCAAGCCTCCGACCAGCCGACTGTCTATTCGGAGGCTGCCTACTATTGGCTGGGGTACGCCGTCTTGCTTTTGACGAACGTGGGATGGATGGCCGGGGCACTTCTTCCGGGCCTGGCCGTCTCATACTGGGCCAGGCGTCGCATCGTATGGCAGGAGACCGCGGCACCAGCCAATTCCGGCCCATCGGGGCAGGAGGTCGTGGACGCGATGCATCGCTCCGAGGGGTTCGTGACGCCTCCCGTCCTCATCTCTACCGGCCCCTTTGCCACGTACTTCGATCGCGAGACTCGGTCGCTTCGACTTTCCGCAAGGGTTGCCGCAGGGCGATCCCCTGCGGATCGTGCGTCGGCGGCTCTCGAAGCCGCGCATTCCCTCGGCTTCCTCCGAGGAAGCCACGACAGCAGGTTGCGGGACGCGCTGGTCTTTGCCTCGAAGCTAGGCTGGGCCGCGGGCTGGCTCATGATGGCGGCTGGACTGACGCTTGGCTCCTGGCTGCTTCTCCATGGGGGGGCCGCGCTCGTTTCGCTCTCGGTGATCCTCCCTGGACCGCTGCTCTGGTTCGTGGAACGTCGAGCGGTCGCTCAGGCCACCCGGTCCCTGACCTTCGCCGGACATCTCACTCCGGCGGACCTAGAAGCAACCCGGTCCGACCTGGATCGCCTTGCATGGAGGTTACTCTCGCATCGCGCACCCTGGGACCGACGACGCTCCGACCTCGTGTAAATTGGCCCGAGCACCGGCGTGGAAACGCGATGGGCGACCCGCGGGAATCCACAAGCCGCCGCTCGACCGACGGGCACTGACCCAGAACCTTCTCCCAGGGACGCTCAGCCCCGATTCGATCGGAGGGTTCCGATGACTTCGGCGACGGACCCCACGCCGAGTCGGCTCAGGCAGCCGGGAAGGTCGTCGAGGAGCCTTTCCGCGGCGGTGGGGTCGGCAAAGGTGGCCGTGCCCACCTGGATGGCCGAGGCCCCCGCGACGAAGAACTCCATCGCGTCGTCGGCGTTCATGATCCCGCCGATGCCAAGGATGGGCAGAGTGGGCAGAGCTCGCGAGACCTCCCAGACCATCCTCAACGCCAGTGGCTTGATGGCCGGACCGCTGAGGCCCCCCACATCGTTGGCCAGGATCGGGCGCCGGCGTTTCCAGTCGACCACGAGGCCCCGGAATGTGTTCACCAGGCTGACCGCGTCGGCCCCGCCCTCTCCGGCCGCGGCGGCGATCGCCACGATATCCGTCACGTTGGGCGTGAGCTTCGCGATAAGCGGGTGCGGCGTGCTGGCTCGCACTCTCCGGACGAGGCGACGGACGGCCCCGGCATCGATGCCGAGGTCCAGGCCATGGGTCACGTTCGGGCAGGAGATGTTGAGTTCAAGGGCGGCGATCCCGGCCTCACCGCTCAGACGTTCCGCCATGGACACGAACTGATCCTCGTCCTCGCCCGCGATGTTCATGATGAGGCTAGTGCCGACCGTCCGCAGGTAGGGCAGATGATGGTCAAGGAAGTGATCGAGCCCGTCATTGTCGAGGCCGATCGCATTCAAGAGGCCTGCGGCCGTCTCGACCGTTCGCGGGGTCGGATTCCCGGCCCGCGGCATCGCCGTCACGGTCTTCGGGATAACTCCACCGAGTCGCTCCACCTTCATGAAGCTCGCCATCTCGCGGACGTATCCGAACGTCCCTGACGCCACCAGGACGGGATTCTTCAGCGCGATCCGGCCGAGTTGGACGCTCAGGTCGGGTGATTCGGCGGTCGGTTGGGTCATCATGATCAAAAGCGTGACGGGAAAGGAATGCAACGTCACGCGAAGGGTCTCGGTCAGGCATCCGGCCCGCCACCTTGCGGAACTCATCAGGGCGAATCACGCGGAATCGCCCTCGGTGCATGAATTTTAGCACCCGCCCGCAGGGTCAACCAGACGGACCGAAGCCCGGACTTGTGAATCGGGTGGGCTTGCCCGATTTTCGATCGCGTTCAGGGTCGGAGGACGGAGGTTCAGGCCCGAGGCCCGTGCAGGCCACGCTCAAGGAGAGGAGCGAACGGGCCGGACGCCGTACGAAGGGAAATGGTCGATGGGCGAGCAAAGTTCTCTCGCGCCCGATCGGTTGATTTTAGGGCGGTCAAGGAAGGTCCCCAGACGAATGATCCGGTTTTTCAGGGTGTCCAGGACCTCGGCACGATCAATCCGAT
>JANOBY010000450.1:0-4271 GCA_031411935.1 Planctomycetales bacterium
TTGTGGACCTGGGGCTCGCCGAAGAACGATCGGTCAAGGTTGTACTCATTGATCGTCTGAGGGTTGACCGACATGTCGTAGCTGTAAGGGAACCGGCGAATGCCGGCGTCGTCGCCGAATGAGTAAGAGGCGATTGACCGCGGGGTGTCCTTGGTGTCGCCGGGCCGCTGGAGGAAGGCCAGGGCGAAGAAATCGCTCCACCCCTCGCCCATCCCGCCGCTCTGGATGTTATTCAACGCCCCGGAGTTGGCGGGCCCGCCGGTCAGGCGATTGGACAGGCCATGGGCGTATTCGTGGATGATGATCTCGGCGTCAAGGTCGCCGTCGCGTTGTGGGTTGGTCAGAGTCCACACATACATTTGCATCCGGCCGGACTGGCCGTCCGGAGGGGTCTGCATGTTGGCGTTGTCGGTCCCCGAACCGTCCTGCGCCTCGGCCAGGACCGGGTCATTGCCCAGCCCGCCCTTGCCGAAATTGTTGACCTGGAAGTTCCCCGCGGCCTCGTCGAAGCCCAGGTTGTACCAGATGTCGTGAGTGATGTTCGTCCAGTAGAACAGGTTCGTGATCGCGAACGACTGATAGGTCGATGGCGCCGTGGCCGGATCGAACGGGAAATTGAAGCTCAGTGCCGAACCGCCATCGGGCTGGAACCCGACGGCGTTGGAGTTGGCCGTGTCCTCGTAGGCGATCACATTGTTGCCCGAGGTCCTGGTCGACGTGGGGGTCGAGCCCGTCCCCGTGTTGTGCCAGCCCGAGGGGGAGGCGGTCGCGTCGAACGGGTCGGTCACGACCACCGGGTTGCCGAAGCGCGGGTCGCGGAGCCGGTCCCCCAGCGAGAACACGTTGTAGGAGGACGAGAAGTCCGCCGACCAGTTGTCCAGCTCGAGCAACTCGCCCGAGCTCGCGTCGATGTAGGCATCGAAGTAATCCGAGGAGGTCCGGCTGGCGATCGGGACTTCCCAGGCGAGCCGCTCTCCTCCGGCGATCATCACATACTGGAGGCGTGCGTGAACATCGAGCTCGGACACGCCCGCGGCGCTCAGGACCATCATTTGATCGGCACCGATGGGGCCGCTCACCAGGGTCGTGGTGGTGTCGCCGGGCTGGCCCAGGATCTTCGCGGCCCGGTCCAGGGCCTCGGACACCGACAGCAGAGGCGCGGGGGGGGCGTCGGCGGATGGCTTGGTGCCCAGGCTCGCATCGAACCCGCCGCCGACGGTGATCACCGATCCGTCGGCCGCGATGCTGATGTTGATATCCTGGTTATAAACCCGGATGCCGTTATAGCCTTGCCGCAAATAGATGTGCGTGGTGCCGATTCCGGCATCCGTGTACATGTTCGTGACCACGGCGCGATCGAGGTCGGCACCCGTGATCCCGAGCTTGTCCGCATTCGACTGCAGATAGGTCATCGCCAGGTCGAGGGGCTGACCTTGTTGCGGGGCCGTCAGGAACTCCGGATATCCGGCCCCGAGCCCGTAGGCCATCAGGGCGCGGTCTTCCAGGCGATCGATCGCGAGCTTTGTGCGATTCGCCGCACGCACTCGTCGCGAGGCCCCGGCTCCGTTGCGGGGGCTGCCCGCGCCTGCGTGTCCAAACATTCGGCCGAATCGCGGAAGCATCTGAGGGTCCCCCCGAAATGGGATGGATGCCAGGGAGATGAAAGACCCAGCGGGGACGTTCGCAACGAGGACCAGGGCCCTGGAAATGGCGACCGACGCCGGTGTCTCTCAGTTACGCGGAGAAATCTCTTCGTGAGCCATCCATGGCATAGGCCGTCAGCACGCTCGTGCTTGGCGACCTCAAGGCTTGTCTTCATCAGTTCGGATTCAGAGCGGAATACGTCCGGAGGAGCCGAAGCGATCAGAATCAGTCCCCTCGTGCAGCGTGAGGACCAGAGAAGTCGAAGCGGAGCGAGATCAATCGACGATCACTCGGGGAGAAATCCCCATAGCCCGATTCAAGAAATGGGCCTCTTAAATCCCGAAACACATTTCGAGTCATCTCTAATTGATGATCGCACCCACTCTAACGAAGATTCAGAGCCCGTCAATCGTTATCGCAAGAAAAAAGAAGAATTTCCAGCGAAAGCCGACGAGGTCGCGTCAACGGACTTTCAGTCTCCACGAATATAACACATGTCTTTGCGGAAAAGGTCGATTGCGGCGTCAACGTCCGCCCTCTTCCCCCAACCCGTCAGCACCACCGGCCGAACCGTGGCAACGAGTGGAGTCGGTCGAAATGGTACCGGTCCTCGCTCGTCACCTCGCCACCCATTCGCATGAATGACCTCGATACCACGTGGACACGCCTCCGCTCCGAGGGATGGCGTACGCCGGCGCACCTGCCATGAACGGGGTCTGGCTCGGCGAACTGCCGAAATGGCAGACCACCGGTCCTAGGAACGCCGAATCGTCAGCCAGGCCTCTCCGCCTTGAGCACGTAACGATTACCTTAATCCCTTTGCAAGATACGACTTGGGCGAAACCAACGGGTGGGGCACGCGGCTTGCATCGGCGGACTTGCGAGTTCGCGTACTCCGGCTTACCAGATGTCTGGTGCCAGGTCGCGGCAAACCGAACGACGTTCCCCCAAGCTGGGGGGGCGAATGCCCGCACAGGAGACGAATCGGAGCCATGAAAGTTCAGCCCCTGGGAGACCGCGTGGTGGTCGAGCGTGAAGAGGCCAAGAGCACCACGGCGGGAGGGATCGTCCTGCCCGATACCGCCAAGGATAAGCCGCAGAAGGGCAAGATCGTGGCCGTGGGCGACGGCCGCATCACCAAGGACGGAAAGCGTCGCGAGCTGCAGGTCAAGGTCGGCGATCAGGTGATCTTCACGTCCTATGCCGGCGACGAATTCAAGCTCGACGACCAGAAGGTCCTGCTCATGCGTGAGGATGACATCCTCGCCGTGGTCGAAGGCTGATTGCGGCCCCGGCTCCCGGTTCCCTCATAAGCTCACATTCCCGCTCATCCACGGAGATTGATAGTCCATGGCCGCCAAGATGATCGCGTTCGATCAAGACGCCCGCCAGGCGATGCAGCGCGGGGTGACCAAGCTCGCCCGCGCCGTGAAGGTGACCCTCGGCCCCCGCGGCCGCAACGTCATCATCCAGAAGTCCTTCGGCTCGCCCACCGTGACCAAGGACGGCGTGACCGTCGCCAAGGAAATCGAGCTGGAAGACAAGTACGAGAACATGGGCGCGGCGATGGTCAAGGAGGTCGCCTCCAAGACCTCCGACGTGGCCGGCGACGGCACGACCACCGCGACCGTCATGGCCGAGGCCATCTATAACGAGGGCCTCCGCGCCGTGGTGGCCGGCGTGAACCCCATGCTCATGAAGCGGGGCATGGACAGGGCCGTCGAGGACATCGTCGCCGTCCTCAAGAGCCTGAGCGTGAAGGTCTCCGACAAGAAGGAGACCCAGCAGGTCGCCACCGTGGCGTCGAACTTCGACACCGAGGTCGGCACCATGATCGCCGAGGCCACCGAGAAGGTCGGCAAGGACGGCGTGATCACGGTCGAGGAGGGCAAGGCCCTGAAGACCGAGGTCGAGTGGGTCGAGGGCATGCAGTTCGACCGCGGGTACCTCAGCCCCTACTTCGTGACCAACCCCCAGACGATGGAAGCCGTCCTCGAGGACGCCTACATCCTGATCCACGAGAAGAAGATCTCGTCGGTCAAGGACCTCGTCCCGGTGCTGGAGAAGGTGGCCCAGACCGGCAAGCCCCTGCTGATCATCGCCGAGGAGGTCGAGGGCGAGGCCCTGGCCACCCTCGTGATCAACAAGCTCCGCGGGACCTTCCGCTGTGCGGCCGTGAAGGCCCCCGGATACGGTGACCGCCGCAAGGCCATGCTGGAAGACATCGCCGTGCTGACCGGCGGCAAGCCGATCTTCGAGGCGCTGGGCATCGAGCTGGAGAACGTCGAGCTGGCCGACCTTGGCCAGGCCAAGAAGATCCAGATCGACAAGGACAACACGACGATCATCGAGGGCTCGGGCACGAGCGACGGCATCAAGGGCCGCATCGAGGCCATCCGCCGCGAGATCGCCGACACCAAGAGCGACTACGACCGCGAGATGCTCGAAGAGCGCCTGGCGAAGCTCGCCGGGGGCGTGGCCAAGACCAACGTCGGGGCCGCGACCGAGAGCGAGATGAAGGAGAAGAAGGCCCGCGTCGAGGACGCCCTCCACGCGACCCGCGCCGCCCTGGAAGAAGGCATCCTGCCCGGCGGCGGGGTGGCCCTGCTCCGCGCCTCCACGCAGGT
>JANOBY010000451.1:0-5138 GCA_031411935.1 Planctomycetales bacterium
GCTTGCCTCCGCTGAATTCAACACTGCGGTTTACGCGAACCCTGTCGACTGGGTTCGCTCGAGCATCGCAAATAATCTCCTCCAGGCGAGGAAACCGGGGGAAGCCTCTTCCGTCCGGAGGCTCTGGATGTTAAGTTCATCCTGTCGTTCGCACCCGTAGCTCAATTGGATAGAGCATCGGTCTACGGAACCGAAGGTTAGAGGTTCGAATCCTCTCGGGTGTATTCGGAAGTCGAGATTTCTGAACGGTTTGCGTCGAGCTTGGGGAATCGACATTCTCGTCCCGAGAATCGATTCACAAAAGATCCCAAACCTGGGCTCGGACCCGGCCACGACGGCATGAGTGCGAAAGACTCTTGGGCGAGCCCCGGAACACCGGGACTCGCCCTTTTTTCGTCCCGGTGCCGGGTGGTTTTGACTCGATCGGAACCCGACGTCGATGACATGTCGTCTGCCGTCCGACCCTCGACGATCCTCCATTTCACAAGATTTCCCGAAGACGGCCTCGCCGCATCCCGTCGCTGGTGTTCCGCAGTGAGCCGAGAGACGAGCCCCCACTCCTGATGGGCCACGTCTCGAAGGTCACGGTCTCCGGGGCGATCCGGTCGGAGTCACGGCTCCAGTGCCTCCAGCCCTCTCCCGCCGGGTCGCCGGGGCAGTGGAGCCAGCCCTGATAGCCGCAGAGGACCTTCTGACGGAGGGTCGTGGCATCGATCGGCGGGGTGGAGTTCGGCCCGTCACCGGGGCTGTAGCCGGGGTCGAGGGCCAAACCCGACAGCAGCATTCCATGCAGGATCGCTTCCCCGGGTTTGTCGCACGGTGCTCGCCCCGGCTGAGTCCACCCATCCGTTCGACGCCAAGTCTAGGCTAGCTGGCATTGCCGGGCACGGCCAGAGCGCATCACGGTGCGGCCTGGGCAGTCTGGCGAGCCAGAGCGGTACGCACCGGGCGAGAACTGCCTCATCGATGTCAAGGGCGAGCAGATCGTCGTCCACCATGCGGAGCGGATCACGCTCGACCTGCACATCCTCAGCCTCGGAGCCCGTGAATTGCCGGACCGCGATCGGGGCTCCATGAAGGTGATGCGGTTCACTCTGGTGGACGAGCCGGTCAGGACGTTCCGGGTCCAGCGGTGGTGCTTACGGGGCTCGATCGGCCTCGGGATGCCCGGGAGTGAGGTCAATCTCGGGTATCTGGTCCGGAAGTTCGGCCCGCACATCGGCGAGGATTCCTTCTTCGAGTCCATGTGAGCGGTGTCGCTTTCAGTCGGCTTTCGTCGTCGGGCTGACCGGGAATTCGCCCGCCCGATGCTTCATGGCTTCGGCGACGTAGTGCCGCCAGGCGTGGTCGATCCGGCCTCGCATCGCCTCGTCCACCGGGCGGACGACCTTGCCGGGCACGCCCAGCACCAGAGAGCCCGGAGGAACCACCGTCCCCTCGGACACCACCGCCCCGGCCCCGACGACCGAGCCGGCGCCGATCCGCACGCCGTTGAGCAGGATCGCACCCATCCCGATCAGGCAGTCGTCCTCGACGGTGCACCCGTGGAGGATGGCCCGGTGCCCCACCGTGACCCGGCGGCCCACGACGCAGGGGACGCCCGGGTCGGCGTGGACCATCGAGAGGTCCTGGATGTTCGTCGCCTCGCCGATGGCGATCCGCTCGGTATCGCCCCGGATCACGGCGTTGTACCAGACGCTCACGCCCCTCCCGAGGTGGACGTCCCCCAGGACGACGGCCCCGTGGGCGATGAAGGCCGATGGGTCGATCATGGGGCGGGCTCGGGTGGAGTCCTCGGACGGGACCTCGAACGGCGGCTGTCGAAGAGCCCCTTGTCCGGGTCGGAGGACCTCATTATCGAGGGCCGCCATCGCATTGGCAACCGGATATCAAAGTCTCGCAAGGCGCACGCGTGACGGAGGGCCGAAGGTGAATCGTCCACCGCCCCTGCATACCCGATGCTGACGTCCGGGAGATCCGCCGGAGGAACCTTGAGGGCGTCCCCGCCGGCGACTCGTGCCTGGAACTCCTTCTACGGACGATCTGTCGACGAGGAGCCGCCCTGCCTTCTCAGGCGGGGACCGGCATGTCCTCCGTCGCGACCGCCCCGTACACCGCCGCCATGCCCACCCTGGGCAGGCGATACCAACCGGCGAACGGCCCCCACTCCTCTCCGGCTTCCGGCTCGGGACTCACCACGGACGACTCGCCGGTCGGGGGACTTGCCTGCTCGTAGGCCACGGCGTCCATGCCCGGATAGATTACCGACCTCCGCACGCCGTTGCGGTAGGTCACGGCCCGGATGCCTCCCGGCACCACGGACTTCAAACTCACTGCCATCCTCGACACCCTTTCCGTGGGAAACATGAAGACTCCAAGAGAACTTTAGGACAGGATCCATGCATGTCAAGCGATGGCGAAAGTCGCCGCCGGTTTGACGAAACGGGGTCCGAAGCTTCCCGGACTCCCGACCGTCGTTGACGGCGATCCCCTCCGCCCGATTGGCGACCCGAACCGCCCTCCGTGGCCCTGGGGGCGATCCGCAAAGCCCTTTCGATCGCCGCCAATCGGCAGGCCCGGGGCCTCGTTGTGGTCCTCGGTCCTGCGGCGCAGACTTCGAGTCGTCGGCGTGGTCCGGGAGGATCGTCCCCGGCCGATCGCCGGTCCCTCGATGGCGAGCCGATCATGGGGCGTCGTGAGGAGCAACCCTGCTGCTCTTGCGGCAACCCGATCGGCCCCGGCCCGGAGTTCGTCGACCGGGTCGAGGCCCGGGAGTTCGAGGAGTGGGACCTGCCGCCGTACCCCGCCCGGGGATACGCACGGTCGTACCGCTTGAGCAGGTCCACGTACGACGTGCCGTGGAGGAGGCTGTCGGCCGGGGCCACGGTCAGCACGGTGTCGTCGGTGAACCGGCAGTGCTCGCGGAAGAGCGGGAACTCGGTCGTGTTGACGTTCACCAACTCGTCGAACGAGCCGATGATGTCCCCGGCGATGGCACCCAGCATGGTGGTGCTCCGGTTGCTTCGTAGGCGAATCAATCCCGAGATCCCACCCATCGATCGCTCGTTTGGCAGAGGGTGCCCGACGGCGAGCACCCGCCAGCATCCGAGGGGAGCGTCATGCAGGCCGGTGGCCGGGGTCGTGGTCCCGACCGAGTTCGCCAGGCGAGGGAGCCGCCTCGTCGGACCGATTCTGCTCGAGGACGCCCGACAGGTGCCCAAGATGGGCGAGGTCGAGGTTCAAGTTGCCGGTCCCGTCCCTCGGGGGCCGAGTCGCTGATGGGCGAGATCACGAAGGAGTGGTGCGGGGCCGAGGGGCGGCCTCCCACCTCGTCGATCAACGCGTTGACTCCTTCGCATCCCGATGCCGTGCCCGGCGACCCGCTTCCTACCAGGAGATCTCGCCGCCGTCGTCGAGGTACTTGCCTGTAGGCGTCCCGTCCATCGTCGCCAGCTTCACGGCGATGGCCGCTCCCTGCTCGACCGAGCGAGGTGCGGCGTCGGAGCCCATGTCGGTCTTCACCCAGCCGGGGCAGACCGAGTTGACCGAGATCCGGTCCCCTGCGAGGTCCTTGGAGAGCGCCAGGGTCAGGCCGTTGAGGGCCGACTTCGAGGAGTTGTAGGCCAGCAGGTTGCTGCCGTAGAAGGGCGAGCCCGGGTCGCTCAGCACGCCGAGCGAGCCCAGGGTCGAGGACTGGTTGATGATCCGGGACGGGGCCGACTTCCTCAGCAGGGGCAGCAACGACCTGATCACGGCGAAGGCCCCGAAGACGTTGGTCTCGTAGGTCTCCTTGAGCATCTCCAGACTCAGGCCGGACGGCCTGGTGCCCGTGGCGAACTCGGGGCCGATCCCGGCGTTGTTGATCAGCACGTCGAGGCGACCGAACCGCTCGTCGAGCCAGCGGGCGGCTGCCTCGGCGGTGGAAGGGTCGGTGACATCCAGCCGGACGCCCTGGACGTCCAGGCCCTCGCCCCGGAGCCGGTCGGCGGCGGCGTGGACCTTGGATTCGTCACGGGCGGCGAGGACGACGGTGAAGCCGAGATTGCCGAGTTGACGACCGATCTCGAATCCGATCCCCTTGTTCGCCCCGGTGATCAGGGCGACCTTCTTGTCGTGCATCGGACGACTCCTCCAGGATTCGGACGGGCGGCACGGACGGTCTTTCCGGACATCCGCACGGCCCGCCGGGTCTGTTTTCTCGAGACATCGTAGCCCGTCGGGTTCGGAAGACAATCGATCGGTTTCGGGAATGAGATCCTCTTTCTCGAAGCGTCGGACTCGGCCCGCACCCTGCCCGAGGCTCAGCGCCGCAGCCTCCGTCCCAGGTCCACGATGGCCAGAGGCGCTCAGGTTCCCGGCAGCGGTCTGTCTGGGCGGGCCGCGCGGGGACGTGAGCCCGTTGAGGAGCCCGGAGACCCCCTTTGGCACTTCGTGCGTGTCGGCGAGGAGGGCCGATTCGTCTTTGGCTTTAGGTTCGCCTTTGTCGGACATCGACCGGAGGGCGGTTGACGGGTCCCGACTCCGAGGTTGAGGATGTAGCATGCCCTGGTCCCACGCCCCGGGTGGCGTGGGCTACAAGCCCATTCGCCGCACGGGCCGTGGAGTTTCCGACCATGGAGAGAGTGAACCTCGCCGAAAAGGTCTCCCTCCTCGGCGAGCACCGGAGCCCGAAGGTCGTCGGCGGACTCGACGGCCAGCACGTCACGGCGGTCAAGTCCCGGGTCGAGATCGTCGGGCCCAGGCATGACCACGAGGATGGGCTCGTCCTCGTCGTGAAGGGCAGGTTCCGCATGGACTTCCGGGACCGGCAAGCCTGGCCGGAGGAGGGCGAGTCCGTGATCGTGCCCCGAGGGGTCGAGCAACCGGGGACGGCAGTCGCTCCCGCCAGGGTCAGATCCTCGGGGTGACGCTCCCCAAAACGCTTTCTCAGGCGAGCCCGCATGCACTTCCTCGACTTCCGTGAGCCTGCGAGCACCTGGACCCACCTCGCGGGGTTCCTGCTGGCCTTCCCCGGCACGCTCCTGCTCTGGCGACGTGCCGCAGGCGGCCCCGCAGGCAGGCGGGGGAGCCTGCTCGTCTTCGGCCTGGCCCTGGCCCTCTGCTACGGGGCCAGCACGCTCTACCACGGCCTGCGGATG
>JANOBY010000452.1:0-5080 GCA_031411935.1 Planctomycetales bacterium
GCGTGATCGGGTGCCAGTCCGAGAACAACATCCCCGTGGTGGGCAAGGATCAGATCCTCGGCCAGCGCGAGATGCACTGGATCGAGATCGACCGCTACTACTCGGGCGACCTGGACGACCCCAAGACTCACCTCCAGCCCCGCATGTGCCAGCACTGCGAGAACGCCCCGTGCGAGGTCGTTTGCCCCGTGGCCGCGACAAGCCACAGCGCCGAGGGGCTGAACGAGATGACCTATAACCGCTGCGTGGGCACGCGGTACTGCTCCAACAACTGCCCGTACAAGGTGCGTCACTTCAACTTCTTCGACTACACGAAGGACACGCCCCCGAGCCTCGTCGTGCTGAACAACCCCGACGTGACGGTGAGGTCCCGCGGCGTGATGGAGAAGTGCACCTACTGCGTGCAGAGGATCAACGGGGCCCGCCAGCAGGCGAAGGTCGAGGGCCGCGACCTGAAGGACGGCGAGATCGTGACCGCCTGCCAGGCCGCCTGCCCCACCCGCGCGATCGTCTTCGGCGACATCAACGACCGCGAGTCGTCCGTCTCGAAACTCAAGGCGCAGCCGCTGGACTACGGGCTGCTCGCCGAGCTGAACACCCGCCCCCGCACCACTTATCTGGCGAGGGTCACGAACCCCAACCGCGAAATCACGCCGGAGGAGGAGGCCCATGGCCAGCAATCCCATTGACCTCGACCAGAACGGCCACGAGCACCACGTGCTGGCCCCCGGCTACACGCTGGGCTCGGTCACCGACAAGATCAGCTCGCTGGTCATCGCCCGCCCCTACAACTGGCGATGGTTCACGGGCATGGGCGTGGGGCTGTCGCTGCTCGCCCTGTTCCTCGTGACCGTCACCAAGCTCCTGTTGCAGGGCGTGGGGATCTGGGGCCTGAACCGACCCGTCATGTGGGCGGTCGACATCACCAACTTCGTCTGGTGGATCGGCATCGGCCACGCCGGCACGCTGATCTCGGCGATCCTGCTCCTGCTCAAGCAGGAGTGGCGGACGTCGATCAACCGGTTCGCCGAGGCCATGACCCTGTTCGCCGTGAGCTGCGCCGGGCTCTTCCCGCTCTTGCACATGGGCCGCCCCTGGCTGTTCTACTGGCTCATGCCTTACCCCAACACCATGGCGCTCTGGCCCCAGTGGCGCAGCCCGCTGGTGTGGGACGTGTTCGCGGTATCGACCTACGCCACGGTGTCGCTCCTGTTCTGGTACGTGGGGCTGATCCCCGACCTGGCGACCCTCCGCGACCGCGCCCCGAAGAGCTACCAGAAGAAGATCTACGGGATCATGGCCATGGGCTGGCGAGGCTCGGCCAAGCACTGGCACCGCTACCGCACGGCGTACCTGCTGCTGGCGGGGCTGGCCACGCCCCTGGTGGTCTCGGTGCACACGGTGGTGAGCTGGGACTTCACCGCGGGCATCGTCCCGGGGTGGCACTCCACGGTGTTCCCGCCCTACTTCGTGGCGGGGGCCATCTTCAGCGGGTTCGCGATGGTGCTCACGCTGTCGATCCCCTTGCGGGCCGCCTATGGCCTTCAGGACTTCATCACGATGAAGCACCTGGACAACATGGCGAAGGTCATGCTGGCCACCGGGCTGATCGTCGCCTACAGCTATGCGATGGAAGGCTTCTTCGCCTGGTACGGCCAGAACGTCTACGAGTCGCAGCAGATCCTCAAGGAGCGCCCCACCGGCACCTACTGGCCGTTCTGGTGGAGCCTGATCCTCTGCAACGTGCTGATCCCGCAGGCCCTGTGGCTGCCGGCGGTGCGTCGCAATGTGTACGTCCTCTGGTTCATCTCGATCATCGTGAACGTGGGGATGTGGCTGGAGCGGTTCCTGATCATCGTGGTGAGCCTTCACGCGGACTTCATCCCGGCCAACTGGGAGGTCTTCAAGCCCACGTTCTGGGACTACTCGATGTTCCTGGGCACGATCGGCCTGTTCATCACCATGCTGTTCGTCTTCATCCGCGTCCTGCCCGTGATCTCGATCGCCGAGATGCGCGAGCTGGTCCACGAGTCGCACGAGAACAACGGCGGGAACGGCGGCCCCGGGGCTCCCCCGGTCGCCACGGAGGCGCACGCATGAAACCCATCGCTCGTCCCGAAATCTACGGCCTGATGGCCGAGTTCAACGACACCGACATCCTCCTGCACTCGGCCGAGAGCGCCTACGCCGCGGGGTTCCGCCGGCTCGACGCCTACAGCCCCATGCCGATCGAGGGGCTGGCCGAGGCGATCGGCTTCACCAAGAACGCGCTCCCGCAGGTGGTCTTCGCCGGTGGGATCCTCGGCGCCATCGGCGGGTTCATGCTCCAGTGGTATTCGTCGGTGATCGACTACCCGATGAATATCGGCGGCAGGCCCATGAACAGCTGGCCCGCGTTCATCCCCATCACTTTCGAGTGCACGATTTTGGCGGCCTCGATGGCCGCGGTATTCGGGATGATCGCCCTGAACGGCCTTCCCAAGCCGTATCACCCGGTGTTCAACGTGGAGAGCTTCGAGCTGGCCTCGCGCTCCCACTTCTTCCTCTGCGTCCTCTCGGACGACCCCATGTTCGACCGCGCCGAGACCAAGGCATTCCTCGAAAACCTCGGCCCCATCGCCGTCCACGAGGTGGGCTTCTGATGCAAAGCACGACCCGCACCACGCCCGCAGCCCTTCGCAAGGCGATCGCCAGCCTGGGGGCCGTCGCCCTCATGCTGATCGGCCTGGCGGGCTGCCACAAGGATATGTACGACCAGCCCAAGCTCAAGCCGTACGCCGAGAGCAGCTTCTTCAAGGACCGCACGTCGTTCCGGCCGCTCGTGCCGGGCACGATCGCCCGCGGAGAGCTCCGCGCCGACAAGCATCGCGACTTCGGCAAGACCGCCGACGACAAGCTGGTGGACACCTTCCCGTTCCCCGTGACCGAGGAGGTCATGGCCCGAGGCAAGGAACGGTTCCAGATCTTCTGCTACCCGTGCCACGGGGCCACCGGAAGCGGCGACGGGATGATCGTCCGCCGGGGTCTCTCGCCGCCCCCCTCGTTCGCGATCGAGCGTCTCCAGCAGGCCCCCGTGGGGCACTTCTTCGACGTGATCACCAACGGCTACGGCTCCATGTACCCCTACGGATACCGCGTGCCGGTGGACGACCGCTGGGCGATCATCGCCTACGTGCGGGCATTGCAATTCCGCCAGAACGCCCAGGTCGCCGACCTGCCCGCCCCCCTCCGGGAGAAGCTGGAGGCCACGAAATGAGCACCGTCTCCGCGACCTCGTCCACCCTCACGCCCTCGCTCGTGAGGGCCCGCAACATCGCCCTGATCGCCGGCGCCGCGGGGCTGGCCCTGCTCGGCGTGGGTTACCTGACCGACAGCAAGGCGGCGTTGCAAACCTACCTGATCGGCTACGTGTTCTGGGTGGGCATCCCCCTGGGCTGCGTGCCCGTGATCCTGCTGCACCACCTGGTCGGCGGCAAGTGGGGCTACGCGATCCGCAAGCCTCTTGAGGCCGGGGCGCTCACGATCCCGCTCATGGCCCTGCTCTTCCTGCCCATCGCCCTGAACCTGCGCACGATCTATCCCTGGACCGACCCCTCGGAGCTGGCCAAACACCCGATCGTCGCGGGCAAGGCCGCTTATCTGAACACCAACGGATTCCTGATCCGCGCCGCCGGCTACTTCGCCTTCTGGTCGATCGTGGCCCTGGTGTGGAACGGGATCTCGAAGCGCCAGGATCGGCCCGAGACCGAGGCCCGCGCCTCGAACCTCGCCGGCGCGATCAGCGGCCCCGCGCTCCTCCTGCACGTGTTCGTGGTCTCGTTCGCCGGGATCGACTGGATCATGAGCCTGGAGCCCGAGTGGTTCTCGACCATCTTCGGCCCCCTGTGGATGGTCGGGCAGATCCTCACCACTCTGGCCTTCATGATCCTGGTCGTGGCCCCGAGGCCCGAGCGCGGGAACCGCCCCGACCTCACCGGCCCCGACGTCCTGGCCGACCTGGGCAGCCTGCTCCTGGCCTTCGTCATGCTCTGGGCCTACATGCAGCTCTCGCAGTTCCTGATCATCTGGTCGGGCAACCTGCTCGAGGAAATCCCCTGGTACCTCAAGCGGATCAACGGCGGGTGGCAGTGGATCGCGGTCTCGCTGATCGCCTTCCAGTTCGTCCTGCCGTTCCTCACGCTCTTGCAGAGAGAGTCCAAGCGGAACCCGGCCCGCCTGTCCCGCCTGTGCGCCCTGGTCGTGGCTATGAACTTGCTCTCGACCTACTGGATCGTGGCCCCGGCGTTCCACCCGCAACGAGCCTGGCCGCACTGGTCGCTCGCCGCGAGCGTGGTGGGCCTGGGCGGGATCTGGATCGCGGCGTATCTGACCCTGCTGGGCCGCCGCCCGTGGATCCCCGCCAACGCCCCCCTGCCCCACGGCAACGGGCACGAGCACACCTCCGTCAGCTTCGAGGGGATCCACCACCCATGAGCGACCGCAGCCACAGCCAGCACGATACGCCCGACCTCCAGTCCCCCCTGCACGAAGGCTCGGGACACGAGACGACCGACATCGCCGTCCGACCCCTGGTCTACTTCCTGATCGGCCTGGTGGTGTCCCTGACCCTGGTTCTCCTGGTCCTCCGCGCCCAGTTCTCGTTCTTCGAGCGCGAGCAGGACCTGCCCAGGCCCGGCCCCCCCCCTCTGCCCGCGCTGGCCGACGGCCCCCGCCGCGAGCCCACCATCCAGAGGGCCCCCGAGGCCGAGATGGACGAGCTCCGCGTGGAGGACGGCCTGAGGCTCAACACCCTCCAGTGGAACGATCCCGGCAAGACCGCCGTGATCCCGATCGACGACGCCATGAAGATCCTCGTGTCCAAGGGCCTCCCCACGCGAAAGGGGGGCAAGTGATCATGCCTGGCATTTCCTCGTTCCCCCGCTCTGCGCGGGAATGCCGTCTGCGACGCTCCGCGTCGTCTTCGGCTGGAACCTTCGCCGATGGGCAGGGGACGCAGAGCGTCCGGGACGGCATTCCCTCGCAGAGCGTGGGAACGAGGGGCCGAATTTTTGGCCTCTTGCTGATTCTCGCCGCGGCGGCC
>JANOBY010000453.1:0-12858 GCA_031411935.1 Planctomycetales bacterium
CGACGAGATCGGCGTGTTCGGCGCTCCTGGGCGTGATCCCCGGGGCCGGACCATCAGCATCGCCCACGCGGCCGTGATCGCCGGGAAGCCGCCCCAGGTCTCGGGCGGGGACGACGCCCGCAACGCGGCCTGGCTCGATCCGAGGGAGGTCTCGGACCTGGCCTTCGATCACGCTCAGATCCTCCAGCTTGCCTTGACGTGGCTGGCCTCGGGGGTAAAGGCAAGCGACCTGGCCCTGGACTTCCTCCCGCAAACCTTTGACCTGAACGGGATGAAGCGGGTGACGAAGGCCACCCTGGCCTCTTCGCGTCCAGCGTCGTGGATCGCGAGGCGGCTGGAGTTGCTCGGAAGAATTGAGAAGATCAAGGGAATGCCAGGTCGCTATCGTCGGGTGAATCCAAAGTAGGCCCGAGGCGGAAGTGTCCGCTCAGGATTTGAGATCGGCTTCGCTGAGCACGTCCACGCCCTGGGCGTGAAGCGTGGTGCCGGCCTGCTCCACGTTATCGACATGCAGGGCAATCGCGGCCCGTCCGTGAGGGTGGACGATCAGCGGGTAGGCGTAATGGATGTTGATCTCCGCCTGAAGAAGCGCGGTGCAGAGATCGACAAGGGATTGCGGGCCCGAGGGGAGTTCGGCGGCGAGGAGCTCGTTCTCGGCATAGGGGAGCTCGGCACGTTCCAGAATCTCCCGGCCCTGCTCGGGGTGACTGAGGATCAGACGTACGATGCAACAGTCGGCCGAGTCGGAGATCGAGAGTCCGACGATCTTGACCTTGGATCCGTGAAAGGCGCGGACAACTTCGAGGAGTTGCCCCACGCGATTTTCCAGGAAGACGGAATACTGGGTGACCGTGGGCCAGTTCCGGCCCTGCATGGTCTCGAATCCAACTCCGCTCTCTCCGCCTTCGCCCAGGCTCATGACGACACCCGCACCTTCCTAGAGATGGATCGCGACCAGAAGCAAATCTAATCGTCCTCACCACAGCGGTCAATCGACCGATGCCCGAACGCCCACACTTCTCAGCGCCATCCCGCCGATCGCGGAGACCCCGATCGTCACCAAGGGCGCGAGCCAACCGGCCCCGGCCACGAGGATCGCCAGAAGGGTTACGATCGTCGCCCCGGTCGAAGCCAGTCGAGGTCGATGACCCGCCAGCGGCGCCAGGCAGAGGAAACCGATGATCCCGATCCACATAGGCGTGAAGTTCGCCATCCGAAAACCTGAGCTCTCGGCGCGGCTCCACGAGAGCGAGAGGTCCTGAATTGAGGTCGTCTCGAAGGCGTGCAAGGGCCCAAGAGGACGCACTCGGAATGAGTCCGAAGAAGAGGGCGAGGCGGGGAGTCCAGGCAGGGGATCGACCTCGGCGAATCCAACCCGTGCACGCGAGGATTGCAGATAGTCGCCGAACCCTGCGGCGGAGAGGGATTCGTCCAACTCCAGGCGAATTCGTGCCAGGGCTTCAACCTGGGTAGACGACTGGGGGCCGGGCCTTTCCAGATTTGCCCGGCTCGCCGCTCGGCAGAGCAGTTCGAACTCGATGCAATCTCCGAGCAGTGCGCTCAATTTCGACTTCGCGCTTCGGTCCGTCACCGGGAGCCGATCCGCGATGGACTGGGCAAGATGCCGGGCCCGAGAAAGGGCAAGCCTCCCGCAGGAGACTTCGGGCTGCCCGCCTGTCACCTTCAGTGAAGGGGCCGCCGAGATCGTAATAAGCGTCGAGACACCGGGGTCTTCGAGAACCGGAATCTTGAGTCCAAAGCGTCCGGACGAATCTGCGGCCCCAGGATCGGCCTTCCAGACAAACTCAACGCGTGAGGCCCCGGATTCTGGCAGGGGGATAAGGATCCTGCCGGAAAGGTCTCGACTCGAGGGGACCACCCGTCCGTCAACGCTGGAGGACAGCGGAAATGCCGCGTTGGGAAGATTCAAGGGGAGGAACGCGGACCCTCTTCCGCTGAGAAGGTAGGACGCATGCCCGAGGAGCGATCCATCCGCGGACAGCGTGCACGTCAAGTCGGCCAGCCCAACGCGAGGTCGTTCCTCAGAATCGGCACCCTCTACGACGACGGCCGGTGGGCCGAAGCGCAGGGTCCAGTTTTCCGCGATCACCCGATAGATATTCGGATTGGGGGCGGGGGGCCAACGCAGCTTCGTTTCATCCCAGCGGCTCATGTCTACCGCCTGAAGTTCTGCCGACCCCTCGACCACGGTGGCGTTGCCCGAGGCGTCTGCATATCCCAGATAAGATTCGACACGATCCACGGGGGCCCGCCCGAGGGGGACGAGGTCTGGGAAGTCAAGGAAAGCCGCGCTCGGCCGATCTCGCCTCCCCGTGATGCGCACGTGCAAGCTCCCCCAGATCGGACGTTCCGGCACGAGCATCCAGGTGGTGAAGGTCGGACCGCGATCGATCTGCGGCTTGACCCGGGAGCCCAAGATCTCGACCTGGCTCACGTCGGCCCAGGCGTTCGCGACCCGGAATCGGATGGGCGGGCAGGGCCCCCAGGGCACGGCGTAGGTGGCCGAGGCGGCCCACTCGGCCACCCTCGGGTGAAGGGTGATCAGGCTCTGCACCTTGACGTTCACGCCCGTGGGCTCGATCCACCACGACAGCACGCCCGGGGAGGCCGTCGGCGCGATATTGAAAGCCGAGGTGGAGGTCGCCCCAGGTACGGCCGCCGGGACGGTCGCCTGGACGCCTGGAGGCGTATCGACCGAAAAGTTGACGCCTCCCGACGCGGCGATCGTGAGAATCCCGGGCTCAACCTGCGAGTGAGGCCATCGGACCCAGGGCATCTCGCTCCGTCCCCGGTGGAGCAGGGGAGTCAGCGGGTCGCCGTCAAGCGGGACCGACCCGGAGATCCGGATTGTCGACGTGAGACTCGTCGGCTCGCCATCAAATCGGAGCCGCAACTGCGTCGCCGAGATCCGAGTCCAGCTAGTGAGCCCTGGGGCCTCCACACGCACGATGCGGAGATCGGCCGGAACAATCGCCTCGGCCTCGCGTGAGGCCCCCCTCGCCGTGATCCCCTCGGCGGCGTAGGAGAAGTCGAGACGTCCGGGCGCAAGCGTGATAATCGCCGCGGGACGAAGCCGGGCGCGGATTTCCACCGGACCTGTCTCGACCGTCACCTTCGCGTCGGGAAGAACCTTCGTAGCTCCGGCCAGGGTCATGAAGCCCGAGGGGAATGGGCCCCAGAGGGCCGCGAACCGATCGTCCGCGACCCGTTCCGTCTCGTTGCCTGCGTCCAGGCGTCCCCCCCAGTCGTCGGGTCGCCGCACCCCGAGTATGGGAGCTGGTACCGTGGGGCTGAGGACCTCGACCCGTGGGAGTTCACGGGTGCGACCCGTGTGCTTCCGCGGGGCCCACAACTCGATGGAAATCGACTCCCCTTCGGGTAGAGGTGGGTCAAGCTGGGCCTCCCAGGCCACTCCCGTCTCCAGGGGCAAGCTCGACGTCTCCACCGCCACTCCCGGTGCCACCACCGAGCCGATGAAGAGGCCCGGCTCGAGTCGTAACGCGACACGGGGCAATCCCTGGGCCTGCGTCGATGTTAATCGCATGTGGAGTCGATCCCCTGCGGGTTCGATATCCCACAGCGTGGTGACCAATCCGGGAGTCTGGGTCACGGGTGGCCCCATCAACATGTGACGCGACCAGCGTGCGTCCAGTGTGGCGACGGGACCGAGGTTGACTTTGAGGATTCCCCCTTTCTCCTTCGCCAGCCCAAAGGCGTACGGCAGGCTCAGCTCCTCGCCGGCCCCCGGGATCTCTGCATGGAATCGCGCCGACGCCATGGGAGGGATGGCCATCACGAGCCGATCCACGCCCTTAACCCTGGTGATCATCCCCGTCCTGTTGAGCAAAAGCCGGTGCCTGCCCCGCCCACGAATCCCAATGGTCCCGGACTTACCCTCCCGATCGATGGCGATCGGAACATCCTGAGAGTCCAGGGTGGCGTGTAGGTTCCTGCATCCCTCCAGTGGCAACGTCCAGGAGGTCGGATCGTCGGTGTCGCACCACAGCACGAATTCCGACGCCACCTGGGCCTGGTTCGCACCTTGACGACGAAGTTCGTGGAGAGCGTCGGTCAATCGAGCAGCGGGGGCCATGGGGGGAGGCGGCGTCGCGATCGAAGTAAGCTGGTCGAAGTCCGCGAGCTTCATGACCACGCGAGAGGGCGTCGTCGACGGATCAAAGTCGCCGTCATAGACCTCGGCCACGAGGATCCGGGGGCGTGGTGGGCTTTCTTCCTGGCGGGCCGTCGAGTCCGCCAGTGGGCCAACCCACGCCATTAGCAACCCCGCGACGATTCCCGATTCCGGACGGGAGATCCTGTCTCGTCGATGGATCGTGGACCGATTCGGCGAGTGGCGAACGTGGTTCCGACGAAACCAGACCCTCCCGAGCCAAAAACCCGCGGCCGCCATCGAGGCCCAGCCCACGGAAGAAGCGACCAACCTCCACCCCACAGGCCCCCCGGCCAGGAGGCCCAGGCCCAAACTGACGGCAACTCCCACCCCGAGCAATCCGATCCGCTCGCCATAAGTGATCGCCCAGCCCAGCAGGAGAAAAACGACGACGCCCAGCAAGACAGCCAGGAGCGGTGAGGATGAACGGACGAGCTGGAATCGATACAATCCGGGGGTGCCCATGGCCGCGAAACGAGAGGTTGACAGCGGCGTTATGCCCCCGCGATGGGCTACGCCCCCCGGTTGTCTCGGGGCTCGGGAGGGCTCACGCCTCCATCGGCCCACAGATTGGTAACGGTCGGTCGCGTCGGATCCCTGTGTTGCGGCGACTCGAAGGGCCCGGTCCCAGGGCTCCGACTCCTTCAATGGTTGCGGAAGACGTTGAGCCTCCTCCGAAGTGATCAGGACGATCCGACCGAAGGGTTCGGCTCGCAAGCCCAACGATGCAAGGTGTGACCCCTGCGTGCTAGATGGCGACTTTGCGAGACCGGGAGACGCCTTGGTGCGTGGCCAAAGTCCCGATTCCGCCAACGCCAGGCGGTCCACCACGATCGCAAGCGAACCCGAATCGAGCCTGGTGAACCACTCACCGAGATCGAGCCCCTCCGTAGAAGTCTCACGAACCCTTGCGTCAAATTCGCCCAGCGTGGCGGCCGCGCCCTTCGACCCGGTTGAGGGCATGCGCCAGGTCGAGATCCGGAGCCCATCGGTACTTTTCTCCGTGAGATCGCTCTCGACGAGAGACCCGTCGGCACTCGACAGAGACACCAGTTCATCGACTGCGACCGTCCAGGAGAGCGAGAGGATTGGTAAAGAGCATCGCGGGATCGTGGGTTTCAGAGGACCTAGGAACCCCACGATCACCTCGACCTCTTGCCCTGGGCGCGAAGCGGCAGGAAGCGGGATACGAATCAGATTGCCGACATGGATGGGCCGAATGGTGCGGCCGTCCACATGGATCCAATTCATATCCAGACCAGGCTGCCCCTCGATCTCGATCTGCGCCTCGGACCCTGGAAGCACACCGAGGCTGAGTTCGTGCCTGGCCGTGATCCCGTCGCGTGAAAACGTCCTCAAGGTCGCATCGTTGACGAGCCCGCCGGTGGTCGCGGGCCTCATGTCCTCCGTCGTCAGCCGCACCGGCTCGGAGAGGAATCCGTATCCCAGGGCATGCGCCGGCCTGAGCGGATTTACCGAGACGCGCTCCGGGTCCGTTAGCAGGAGCGAGAGCGAGCGTGTCACCGCCCCACGCGTCCAGGTGAGATCCTGGAGGGTAAGCCCCTTCGCCTCGATTTCGGAGCGCATCCCGCGTCCGACGGAGACCAGGAGCGTTCCGCGGGCGGCCTGTTGCAATGATCCAGCAAGGAGCGGAATCTCCCCGGATCCGCTCCAGGGCGTTTCGGACCGAGCATGCAGGAGTGCTCGCCCCGTGACATTCGCCTGAAGCTTCCATCTCCAGGCGCTGGCCTCGGCCCGAAAACCGAGGAGCGACTGCTCCGACGCGGCAACCGGGGTCGACTCGACCACCAGATTCGGATCGCTCAGGGACCTCCAACGAAGCGCTTGGCTGAGGGGTCCGCTCGTTCCCATCACGAGTCCATCGCGAGGAACCGCGTCGCGACGAAGCGAGACGTAGTAGTCCAGAATCAGCCGGTTTGCGTTCACCTCCGCCAGCACCCACATCTCGGGGGCCAGGTCGGGCGGGACGAGGGAACGGTCGATCACGGCTCGTCCGTCCGTCGCGGTCCAACGGTAGGCGATCACGGGTGTCGAAGAAGCCGGCTTCGTTTCCTTCTCGGGAGACAATGGGGGGACCTTCTGGGGATCGAGCCAGGTGAGGCCCCGCGCGCGGGTCGGCGTGAGCAGAAGTGCCGGATCACCTCGGATGACCCAGATCTCCTCGGTTACGTGAGCCCCTGAGGGCGAGACCCTGGGCAGGTCGAGGGGGCCGATCAGGCCGCCTCCGACCGCGACCGCGGAGAGCGTGAGAGTCAATGGCGTCTGGGAATCCGCCAAGAGAGGGGGCCGCACAACGAGTCGATCCCCACTCCCGGGACGCTTCTCGCAATGCCAAAGCAGCGGATCCTGGGAACCTTGCTGATGGACCTGCTCGAGGCTCCAGCCAGCGGGCAGGTCCGCCGAGAGCGTGACGAGACGGCCCCGATCGGCCTTCCAGGTCAGTTGGGCCTCGATACGCGCCGGCTCTCTGGAGGAGAGCACGATCTGGCCCCTGACTTCCGCGGAAACGTCCGAGGGTGGGTTGATGAGCGAGAGTTCGGCCACTGGACGACTCTCTCGACCTTCGAACGCGAGGAGGAGCCCGGAGTCCGCGCGGAGCGAGGCGATTTCCTCCTTGCGCGGTGAGACCTGTCGTCCTGAAAGCTCTCGGACTGCGGACAGGGCGGTCTCCTTCGGGAGGTGGACCAGCGTCCGACCTCCCAGCCACACGGCGTCGCGTGGCGAGGCGGCGGGCACCTTCCAGGGGGCATCCTGCGGCAAGGAGCACACGGCCTTGATCTGGATGGGAGAAGCTTGATCTCCCTCGCCGATGTCTACGATTACGCGCACGCCCACGGTCTTCTCACCGGTATCCATCGGCTCCGAGCGATAGGTGGAGACCGCGCGGCCAGTGACCTCGATCAATTCCAGTCCTGGGTCGAGTTCCACGACCAGACGGGAAGGGACCACCGAGCCTGGATCGATCGTCCATTCCGATAGCCACACGGCCGGCACGGACGAGGCGTCCACGACCGTCCGCGAATGAACCCAGGTGGCGGTCCCGGGATGGATCGCCTCGTTCTCGGACCTGAGAATGACGCGGATCACGCCGCCCGGCCCGTCGAACTTCCAGATCTGACGTCCGGGTTCGGGGGATGGACTGGGCGACTGGCGGACCATGCCCGCAGCCTCGGGGATCATCCCTAGGGGAAGGTCCAGGGCCAGCCGACAGCTCGGAAGAGAGGGCAGGGCCAGGTCAAAAGACCGGCCATTCGACTTGGCGCGGGCTCGCTGTTCCCAGACCACGCTGAGGGTTTGATCCGGCCCCAGGCCCAGTCGGGCACGAAGGCGCCGGTCGGCGTCGAGGCTGAGTGTTCCATCGGCGGGCCTCTCGCCCACGATGGCCGGGGACCACGGATGGAGGAGGACCGCCGAACTCTCGCCGGGATCCTTGACTCCACGGACGAGGAATTCCGACTTCCCGGACAGCGCCTCGCCGTCCCACCTGGCTTCATGGCGAGCCCGGATGATGGCAGGAGCCTCGGAGCGTCTACCCCGACGTGCGGCCTCGGACGCAGCGGACTCCAGCTTCCGGAACTCGTCGGGAGGAAGCACCCGCAACTCGGACCCGGCGGGGAAGACCTTCTGGACCGACGCTGCGGGAACGCGGACCTTGACGATCTCGGGCATATCCTGGGCAAGGCCGGCCGTGTTGCTCCCACAACTCCAGGCGAGCGCCAGGGCGGCCCACGTGGAGGCCCGGGAGACACGCATTAGAGGGGCTCGCGACATCGGGACCTCTACTCTAGCCTCATCCGGGATGAGAGCCTTCAGGTACGGGAACGATGGCCGGACTATGGTCGATGGTCGTCCCGGGCCTCGCACGTATCACGGTGGATTCCTCTGGAGCTACTACGCCTTGATTTACCCCCTGGCCCGAGGCCGAGGTCGAGGCCGGTCGGATTTCTCGGGGTTCGTCATAGCCCCGGACCACCGGAGCGCGGCCCTCCACAATGCTCTGCGTCAGTGCCGAAGCGCCGATCAAGAGAAAACCCACGAGCGACGACTGGAAAAACACAAGGATCAGATTCCACGGGACCAATGCCGCGATCAGGACTCCCGCGATAGGGAGGACGAACCAGGCCACACGGCCCCAGCCGCGGAACAAAAGCAGTGTCAACCCCACAAGCATCACGATGCCCGAGCACGAACCCACTAACGAGGCGCGGCTTACGATATGAACCTTGAGGTCCGAAGGCTTGCCCACCCTCGCAAACAGATAGGAATGCAACGAGCCGGAATCCATCGGCCTGGCCGTGGGGACCGTCGGACCAACCCACGCGGCCAGTTGACCGGACGACACGCGCGGCTCGCGGATGAACGCGTATAGACTCCATCTCCAATGGTTCGCGTCGCTCCACCCCGTCGGCACACCGATCAACGCGACATTCCAGGGCAATCGCACTTCCCAGTAGCATTCCTGGACGACCCCTCCGTCGAGCAGTCGCGGTCCGGTCCAGGCATCTCCCGGTTTCACGGGTTGGACATAATCGAGCGTGACCACGATGGGCGTGGGCGATCCCGTGGTGATCTTGATTCGGTAGGCGTTCCCGGGGCCGTCGATCGATTCGATCTCCGAGATAACTTCCCCGCCGACCGTCGCGCGTTCCCAACGCGCCCCGGAAGGGAGCGAGGCGATCAAGGCCCCGTCATGGCTCTCGACCCGATATGACGCCGACGTCCGTACCCCTCCTGCTGCACCCAAAGTGGAAATGATCGCAAGTCGCGAGATCACCAGACGCGGCAGGAGCGCCACGGGATTGGCTCGGGCGAGTACCTGGGCCGGGCCGTCGCCGGTGCGTTCCAGGCGGTATGTGCCCGCGAAATCCAGGGTAGAGAGTTGATCTTCGGCGGGGACGGTGGCCCAGCCGTCTCCCACAGGCTGAAGCTCCACCCGGTCCTCCGCGCCGACCCGATATCGCGGCAGGTCTGCCTGCGTGTCGATCACTCGGACCCGAGGAATTGTCAGTGGCTGCATGTTCGCCCCATCCAGCGCGGTCGCCATCGTTTGCCCAATGCGAAACGCGAGCAGGCATCGATCGGCCACACCGCGGCTCAGGGTCAATCGATATCGTTTCGCACCGTCCGCTTCGGTTCCGACCAACTCGGAACGGCGAAAGTCCGCTCCCTCGGCTTCCCACGCACCATCGATCTGCTTCGGAATGACTACATCGACGAAATCCAGAACTCCGTGTTCGACCTGGAGCGCGGTGGTCTGCCGGGCATCGAGGCGGCGAGGAGAAATGCGGGCCTCGATCGTCGTGGACTCCTGAACCGTGCGGAGGCGCGGGACAATTTTCAGGGGGAGGGACCTCGGATTTTCTTCATGACGGAGCCAGATCGCGGGGGACACCTTCACGACCGGCCGGTCGGTCGGCCAGGCCCACGAGGCGGGCGGCTCGATCGAGTCCCGGTGGAATCCCTCGCCCGGATCATTCGAATTATCGCCGGTCTCGATCGAGAGTCCGCGATCCGCCACAAGGGCGATCAGCCCGCCGCGGCTTTGAGCATCGAGCGGACTCGGCAGGCCGACTCGGAGCTCGCCCTCGGAGGAGATGTTCTGCCAGCCACTCAGGTGAATCGCGAAGAATCCATTTTCGCTGGCTCGGTTCGTGAGCCTCGCGACCAGGATCCGGCTTCGCGCGGGCTGGGAGGTGGCATTCAGAATCTCGGCCGACTCCACATTTGCCTGGGGCCCGATCAGCTTGAAGTCGAGGATGAGCTCCTCGGGAAGGGCGACGCGGGCCTCGAAGATTCGTCCCCGAGGAACGGTGTAGTCGAGCCAGGTATCCACCCAGGCCCGACCGGGGTTGAGCGTGATCGTCGTCCTCGACTTCACCTGGACCCAGGGCGGCGACGGGTCGACCTGGAGGCTCAGGTCAAAGGACTGCTCGGCGAACTGATAGGCCAGGACGATCGACGGCTTCGCCCGCAACGTCGCAGGGAGGTCATTTCGGGGGTCGATCTGCTTCACCCCTCGGCCGGGCACGGCGCTCACCCAGATGTCCGTGCCGCGTTGCGAGATCGCGATCACCCCGGCCTGGCCCGAGATCCCCTTGAAGGGGACCCCACGGTAGTTCACCCGAGCCGTGGATTCCGTGGAGGTCGCCCGTCGCGTGGACAGGATCAGCTTCGCCGCCTCGCCCGGCCGCAACGGCTCGCCCAGTGGAACCACAATGGCCCCGGTATTGGGGTCGGCCGGCCCTTCGACGAGCATGGGTTTCCCGTCGGCCTCCAACCCCACAAGCTCCTCGCCCTGCTCAAGCCTCAGGCTTAGCTGGCGAACAGTTCCCCGTTCGGAGCGAACGACCCACGCAGATCGGGTGCGGATGGTCCCGCGCTCGACCTCAATCGCGATCTCGCCCTGGGCCATGAGCAGGGGAGGCCCCGCCACCGGACTTTTCTCGGCAACCCGCCAGGAGAGTTCCAGCTTCCGCTGAGGCGGGAGCGAGGCCGAAGCACGGATCCGTTGCCCTCCTTCGACCGGCTCGATCAGAATGGGCTCGTGCGTTCCACCCTGTCCCGAAGCCTCGACCTCGGTCGCGTCGGGGCTCATGAGAAGTTGAACCCGGGTCGTCGCGGCCTCCGGGATGGCCCACTCCATACGCCGACCTTCCGGGCTCCCGGGGGCCGGCATGACTCGTGACGTCAAGCCAACCTTGACCCGATGCAGACCCTCGCCGTCGAGCTTGACTTGCCAGACGCCCTCGACCTGCCTCATGGCCAGTTCCCGGTCGCCTTCTCGCGCGGAGGTCGGGATCTTGCCGTCGAGTCGGATCGGAACCCAGGCCGGATCCTTGCCCGTGAGCAGGATCTCCAAATCGAAGGTCAGACTGGCCTGATCCGCGAGGATCTCGCCGGAAAGGATCACCGACTCCACCACACTTCGCATGGGGGCCGTCGCGGGCGGAGGCTGAGCCAGCCGTTTGAGCTCGTCGTAGCGGTCACCCTTGAGCAGGACAAAGTCCGGGCGATCGATACGATTGCGCAGGGCCTCCAGGGCCTTTTCCCCCTCGATCAGGACGTAGATCGGTGCGTCAGCCGATCGCGGCTCCTGGCGCGGGCTCGCGTCCTGCCCCGCCGCATCGATTCCGAGCAGTGGGCCCAGCAAGCATGCCGCGAGGATCGAGCGGTGTAAACCGTGCAAGATGTTGGCCTTGGCGGAGCGGCCTCGACAAGATCGACGATCAGGTCGATCCCGTGACAACCCCGGAAGGGTCACTCACGGCATAAATCCCGGCGCAAATTTGTGATTCAACAGAGCAATTATACCGCGCCACCTGCGCAGGCCGCCAGGATTCTCGCCGAACGGGCCCGGCATGGCGACTCTTATGGCCATGCCGGACCGTCGCCCGATCAATTCCCGTGGGCGAGGTAGGCTTCGACCATCAGCACACTTGGCCCAGCACGCCGGATAACCGAGAGGCGAGTCTCGGCGCTCGCGACCTCTTCAAGTTGCTCGCTCACGAACCATTGAAGGGCATTCACCGCGATGTGGTTCTTTTCTTCCATCGCCAGGGTGACGAGTTCATTCACCTGATCCGTCGTCCGCATCTCGAAGTCGAGGGCAAGCCGTGCGGCGTCCTCGGCCGATCGGAACTCGTTGCGGGGGGCGGCGACCGCGGGGATGACGACCTTGCCGCCCGTGTCTTGCAGGAATTTGATAAAGCGCAAGGCGTGGTCGCGTTCCTCCTCCGACTGTTTCATGAAGATCTTCGCGAGCCCAAAGAGGCACTCGGAGCTGAAGTAATTGGCGATGGCAAGGTATTGACTCGAGTTGCCCAACTCTTCGCCGATCTGGACATTGATGGCAGCGTTGAGGCGTTCACTGATCAGCACTGGGAGACTCCAAACACAGGGAAATTCGGACCTCGCCGTCGGGCCAGGTCGCCATCATCAGACAAAATCACGAATCCATTTATAGGGGGTTCAACCGCGTTTCAATCCTGAGAATTCGATGATTCGAGCTATCCGAGATGAGCAACGAGCCGTCGCGATCGATCGCCACTCCGTGAGGCTGCGCAAGTTCGGCTTGCTCGGCCGGGCCGCCCAGGCCGGACTTCCCCTTCTTCCCCGTACCCGCGACCCTCACAATGACCCCGGTGGCTGGGATGTACCTGCGGATGCAATGGTTCTCGGTGTCCGCGATCAGGACGGAACCGTCCCGATCCACCACCAGATCCTTCGGCCCGTTGAGTGTCGCCTCCGTCGCCTTCCCTCCGTCGCCCGAGAGGCCCGCCTTGCCGGTCCCCGCTACGGTTCGGATCGTCCCATCCGGCTTGACCACCCGCAAGGCATGTCCGCCACGCTCGAGGATGTACAAATTTCCGGCGACATCAACGGCGATGGCCCGAGGATCAACCAGGGGAGAATTGACGGCGATCGCCCCGTCCTGCGGAATCCCCTTTTTGCCATTACCCGCCACCGTCCTGACCCGTCCTGACGTCAAGTCGACCGCGCGGACTCTGCGATTGTCCAGGTCACACACATACATGGTCGTCCCATCCGACGTGATCGCGATGGAATAAACTCCCCCAAACTTCGCCGAGTTGGCCGTGCCGCCGTCGCCGGAGAATCCTTCCTCTCCCGTACCGACAACCGTCTCA
>JANOBY010000454.1:0-2355 GCA_031411935.1 Planctomycetales bacterium
GCCGAGAGCGCGACCATCGACCAGCCGATCGCCCAGATCACCTGCACGAACCCGCGGGTCGCGTCGAACGACCACGACATCCCGAACCGCACCGCCGTCAATTCGAGGAACACCAGCCACAGCCCGCGCGTGAGGAGGAACCACGAAAGCTCTCGCGTGGTCTTGCCGCGAGACCCCGCCAGGTACGCCCCGGTGCCCGCGAGCAGGACGAACGTGGGGGCGCAGAAGTGGCTGATCCACCGCGTGAAGAACAGGGCCGGATAGGTCTGCGTCGGGTCCGTGGCCGGGGCGCTGAACCCCCCGAAGAAGTCGCGCACGTGGTCCAAAACCATGATCGCCATGACCAGCCCTCGCAGGAGGTCCACCGAATCAAGGCGGGGCGAGGGCTTATTCCCTGAGGCGTCGGTCATGAGCGGCTCCGCAGGAGGTCCAGCTCGTTGGCCACCCGCAGACGGCGTAAGGTTGCCTCGTCCCAGTCGATGTCCTCGGCCTCCAGCCACTCGATCGCCCGCGACCGGAGGTCGTCCGGGATGGCGACCTTCATCTCGGCATGGAGGACGACCACGCCCACGAGGGCGAGCCGGGCGATCTCGTCCCAGGCCTGAATGTCGTCGCCGAACTCGCCGTGGAGCCACTCGATCGACCTCGCCAGGGTCTCGGGATTGGCGAGTTGCCTGTGGATCTGCTCGATCGTCATGGGGTTGCGGTCGTCCATGAGGTCGTCGTATACGCCCCCATGAACGCGGTCGAACCCGCTATCCAGGGCATCGCCCGCATCATCGTTCTCGTAGCTCTTGACGCCCCAGTGCCCCACGTTTGCCTCGTCCCTTCGATGTTGCCTACTTCGGGGCCCGACGCCCGAGCCGATCGCGGCTGGTGGTCATCGGGCCGACCGGCTCGCCCACCTCGCCGAACGTCAGGATCCCCACCGGGTCGCAATTCACATAGATCGATTCGACCGCCGATGGAGGGACGAGGAAGACTTCATGGTAGATGCCGAAGTCCCCCTTCGTGCGGACGCGATCGGTCGCCTCGCGCCACCACTCCGAGTGCGGAGCCCGGTGCGACCATTGTTCCAGGTCGCCGAACGATCGCCAATATTGCAGGACCCCGAAATGCCGCCACGAGTGGGCAAATCGCTCCGAACGCAGGAGCCCCGCGCCCGAGGCGATCGCCTCCTCCGCCGAGCGATCGATCGCCTTGCCGAGTCGAGACGCATAAGAAAGCGCGGTCCATTTCCGCACCTGCAAGCCCAGGCGGATCAGGCAAAGCTCGGTCACGGACTCGGGCAGGGTGGCAATCTTGCGTTGCATGAGGGGCCTCGTTACAGTCTCGTCGCGTCAGTCCGAAATCTATCGGGGAAACGTCGCGATGGCTAGATCCAAGGTGCTGGAGCGGCCTTTCACGATCTCCGACGCCATGATCCTGGTCGCGGCCTCGGCGGTGGGGCTGGCGTGGGGGGGCGGTGTGTACCGATCGTCTCTCCGAGAGGGCACAGCCCCGTTTGGCGGGAAGCCGTGGGGCGAGCGATTCCTCCTCGCGGTCTTGATCCTGGTCATCCCTTGCCTGATCGCGTGGACGCCAGCCGCCCTGCTTCTGAGGTTGCGGTCGCCTCGGGCGTCATGGACGTGGATGGGACGGCAGCCCGGCCTGGCGGCTTCCCTGAGTGCGCTCATCGGCATCACACTGGCCGGGTTGCTCAGCGTAGCGGTCATGGTCCGACTGATCCTGAGGCGAGGGGCCTCGTGGCCCACTTTTGAGGAGTGGGCGGCAAGCTGGTTGGAATTCTTCTGGATCGCATCGCCGCTGGTCGGGGCCTGCGTGCTGGTCGCCTGGCTGCTCCAGGCGATCCAGCGGCGATGGCGGGCCGAGCCGAGCTGGATCGATCGCGGAGGGCGGGCGTTAGGGGTCCTCTGGATCACCGTATCGTCCATCGTCGCCGTGTACATGCTGATTGAGTTGATCTGATTGCGGAGATCGGCTTATCGGTTGGCTCTGGTTGTGGACATTTGCGATCCGGAGCGTGGAATGGTTCATGATGCGCTGAATGGATCAGGCGAACACCTCCTCGTGAAACGAGTTCGATCAGGGTCGCCCTAGCCGCCGGTCACAGGAGTTCCCGATGGCATCATCGAGGGCAAAGGCTCGCCCCTTCACGATATCCGACGCCATGATCCTGGTCGCGGCCTCGGCGGTGGGGCTGGCGTGGGTTGGGCAGGCCCGTGGCAGCCCGGCCGCTGCGATTCCGCAATGGAACGGGACGTGGCGGACGAGCTTCTCGCGGGCGGCGGTGGTCAGCGTGTTCTTCCTGGCGTGCCTGTCGACCTGGACGTTGGGCTGGCTGGCGATCGGGAT
>JANOBY010000455.1:0-3425 GCA_031411935.1 Planctomycetales bacterium
AGCTCTCCCTGGACGAGACCCTGCGCGGATTTACCGCGGGCTCGGCCTTCGCCTCGTTCGAGGAATCCCGACTCGGCCTGCTCCGGACGGGAATGAGGGCCGACCTCACGATCATCGACGGCGATCTCTTCGCCGTGCCGCCGGCCGAGATCCTTAAGGCCCGGATCACCGACACGATCGTTGATGGGGCCCAGGTCTATTCCAAGGCCCCG
This sequence comes from Planctomycetales bacterium, assembly GCA_031411935.1. GTDB lineage: Bacteria > Planctomycetota > Planctomycetia > Isosphaerales > Isosphaeraceae > JAQGHR01. Next base: position 213 of record JANOBY010000455.1, read on the forward strand.
TGATTTCCCAACTCCGCCCCGATTCAATATTCCATGAGAACTCGTATGACCTTGCGTTCAGTCTTCGTCTTGACCTTGTTTCTCGGCCTCGCCAGCCCGGTCTCGGGCCAGAATCCACTTCCGGAAACGCCCGCGAAACCGGCGGTCGAGACGCCCAAATCTCCCGAGAAAGAAGAAGCCCCGGTCGTCACACATCACGAGCTTACGATCGGCGATCGGACCCTCAAGTACACTGCGACCGCCGGCACCCTTCCCATCAAGGACGCGAAGGGAGAAGTCGAGGGCCGCATTTTCTTCGTGGCCTACACTCTGGGCGGCGAGGACCGCGCCAAACGTCCGCTCATGTTCAGCTTCAATGGCGGTCCAGGCTCCTCCTCGGTCTGGCTGCACATGGGGGCGCTCGGCCCGAAACGCGTGCTCATGCCCGAAGACGGCGAGTTTGCGAGGCCTCCGTTTCGACTCGTGGATAACGAGGCGACTTGGCTCGACAAGACCGACCTCGTTTTCATCGACCCCGTGGGCACCGGATACAGCCGCGCGAGCAAGCCCGAGCTGAACGCCCGGTTTCACGGCCTCCGCGGCGACATTGACAGCGTGGGGGAGTTCATCCGCCTGTATCTCACGCGCGAGGATCGCTGGCAGTCCCCACTTTATCTGGTGGGCGAAAGCTACGGGACGACCCGCGCCTCGGGCCTCTCCGATCACCTTGTTGATCGCGGGATCGCCCTGAACGGGATCGTCCTCGTTTCGTCCGTCCTGAACTTCCAGACGCTGGAGTTCGACCACGGCAACGACCTCCCGAATCTGCTTTATCTTCCCACATACACGGCGACCGCGTGGTATCACAAGAAGCTGGCCCCCGAGCTGCAAAAAGACCTCAAGTCCACGCTCGCCGAGGCCGAATCGTGGGCCGCCGATGGTTACGCCAAGGCCCTCGAAAAGGGTGACCGCATGACCCCCGAGGAACGCAAGGAGGCGGTGGGGAAGCTCTCACGCTATACCGGGCTTTCGCCCGACTATGTGGACGCCTCCAACCTCCGCATTGAAATCATGCACTTCTGCAAGGAGCTTCTCCGCAAGGAGAGACGCACCGTGGGCCGGCTCGACAGCCGCTTCATGGGCATAGACGCGCAGAACGCGTCGGAGACGATCGAGAATGACCCGAGCATGTCGGCGATCCGCGGTCCCTATACGGCCACGTTCAACGCCTACGTGCGCAACGATTTGGCCTACAAGACCGACCTGCCTTACCACATTCTGGGTGAAGGGACCGGCCGATGGGACTGGGGCGTGCAGGGCAGGGGGGGGTACCCGGACACCAGTTCCGCCCTGCGAGACGCTCTCTCGAAGAACCCGTTCCTCAAGGTCTTCGTGGGGTCGGGCTATTACGACCTCGCGACCCCCTACCCTGCCACAAATTACACGCTCGCGCACATGAATCTGGATCCTTCGCAGAAGAAGAATTTCCGCGTGGAGTACTACGAGGCAGGGCACATGATGTACCTGCATGGCCCGTCGCTGAAGAAGCTCAAGGCCGACGTGGCGGACTTCCTCAAGCCCGAATGACCCGGTCGGGGCTCGGGCGACCGGGAAAGTTCGCCGCTCCCGAATTATTCAGGATTTACAGGCCTCGACTGGCTGCCCGGTCGGTCCGAGGCCAGTCCGATCACGATCGTCACGCCAAGAAGGATCCACACGGCATACGGGAGCACGAAAATCTGAACGAGGCGTCCAGTCGTCCCTGCAGTCAGTGTCCACTGGCTGAGCTTCGCAAATTGCGGCCCCCGGGGCATGTTCATCACGGCGAGGATCCCGACCACACTCGCCAGGAACGCGACCCGCCGCAGACCCTCAGCCCGTCGCGATGCGGCCGCACAGTAGATCAGCGGGACGGCCAGGATCACCGAGTCGTACATGCGGTGATAAAGGAAGAAGGACCCCATTCCGAGGGCCGCCGCGGCCGCCGCATCAGCCGCGAGCCGGCCCGTGACCGATCCCACGGTCAACGCAAGCCCCATGGCCCCAAGGATTCCCAGCTCTAGGAGGGCAATCACACCCCGGTCCCGGACCCCGAGGCAGTAAAGCCATCGCGCGATCGACACAAGGTCGTCGGACAGGCGATTTTCAAAGGCGATATCATTGAAGCCCCCGGGCCGGCTTGTCTGCACCAGGTTCGCGAGGTTTTGCCGCAGAAGGGTCGGGATTTGGCCTAGGGGCGAGCCGATAGCCATCAGGACCACCACGCCCACAAGAAGCCCGACCCACGCCTTCCATCCCTTCCTGTCACAAAACTGCGAAAGGAGGGGAACCACCATCGCGACCTTCATCATGGCCATGGCAAGCGAAAGACCTGCCAGGAAGGGACGGCCCTGAGTCTTGAGCTGGAGAGCGGCCACGAGAAGCAAGGTGGTCAAGAGCTGCATCTGGCCCGCATCGAGTCCGTAGAGCGATGCCGTGGACAGAAGGAGGCAAGCCCCCGCCGCGAACGGGAATGGCCCGGTCCGGCGTGCCTCCTCCGGGCCCAGCGACACGAGCATACGCCAGCACGCATAGGGCAGCACGAGAAGCATGATCGTATTCGCCACGACCCAGATCCGGTGCATGGTCAACAGGTCGACCATCGCGAACAGCTCATAAAGCGGCAAACTGCTAGGAGGGGCGACCATCATCGGATTTTCGTAAGGGCTCCTCCCGCTCAGGGCCATCTCGCCCGCCATGCGAAGGATCAGCAGATCCCAAGAGACAGGATTCGCGGTCATCCGCCAGGCCGAGCGGATGAGCAACGCGACCGCGGCGATCAAGAACAGGATACGTTCGGCCTTGACCTTGCGGACCCGCGAGCACATCAGGGGAATGGCCGCAACGGCGACAACATCCCCCACCGTGTATTTGAGTGCCGAGACGCCCTTGACCAGCATGTTCGTCAGATTCATGGCCCGTCCGGTTCGAAAATGCCAGGTTCGAATCCCATCGTGGCCCAGGATACGCAGTACTCAAGGGTATGCGACCACTCCTGGAAAAGAGACTACACGAGAGGGCCTGAACCCCGATACCCCCTGTCTCACGCTCACCCGAAAGGCTGGAAAGGCAACTCGGTTTGCGTCCGATAATGGGAGTTATGTTGCAAATTTCGCGTCTCGAGAATCGTGTGATTGGTTTGATCCCCCGAATCACGCGAAGTTGGCTGCGTGCGTGGCCCGTCCCGAGCCTTCG
>JANOBY010000456.1:0-8557 GCA_031411935.1 Planctomycetales bacterium
GTCGATGCAGTACCTCCTGCCGAACACCAAGGTCCTGGTGAAGTTCATCGACGACAAGGCCGCCTCGATCGAGGTCCCCGCCTCGGTGGACCTGCTCGTGACCGACACGCCCCCCTCGATCAAGGGCGCCACGGCGACCAACCAGTACAAGGAAGCCGTGCTGGAGACCGGCCTGAAGGTCCAGGTCCCGCCCTTCATCGGCCCCGGCGAGAAGATCCGCATCGACACCCGCACTGGCGATTACGTCGAACGCGTGAAGTAAGCGCGAGCCAACCAACAGGGCCGGGCGGGTTGCGGTCCAAAACCCCAACCCGCCCGGCTCAGGCATCGCGTTTCGTGCCGATAGCTCAGGACTTTCGACCGGCCCTACGCCTCCGATACACGCCGCAGAGAGCCATGCCGCCGGCAACGAGGCCCAAGCTGGCCGGTTCGGGCACGGCCGCGAGCTGGCCGCGGATTTCACCGCCGGGGAAGGTTGTGGTGTGGAGATTCACGTAGATCCGGCCTGCCTTCAACTCGTCCACGAGGAACGAGGTCAGCGGCATCCCGTCGGTCGAGAGCCAGCTGCCAGTGATATTCCCGGACGTGACGCCGGCCTGGATGGCGATGCCCCGGACTACCCGTCCGTTCGAGCCGAAGGGGGCGTTGTGAAAATGCAACGCACTCGCGCCGGAACTGAGTCCGCTAAAACTGATGTCGAATGAGAGCTCGGTTTCGCTGTCGTTCAGAAGGAACGTGCCGAAACCTGTCGCGGTCGATGATCTTGGCGGGACTTCCTGGTCGGCACTGAGATTGGCCACGAACATCATGTCGCCGCGTGCGGCCGCGGTTGCCGTGGCTGCCATCGCGAATGCGAACGACAGCAAGATCCTGGGACACCGCCTAATTTGAATCACTGCCTGTCTCCACCGATCCCGGTCGCGACCTAAAATGATCGTGATCATCTCGGAATCGCACTTACTGTAATCGCGCGTGAGATGTCGAGTAGTGGACTGAACCTCACCGATTGCGAGGTCGAGCCCTCCTGCCCAAGGCCCCCGCGCACACGCCTCCCAGCAGCGCCGTCGCGTTCCGCCCCAGGAACCGGATGTTGTACCCGCCCTCCTGGACCATCAAGGTCGGCACCTTCAGCGATCCGATCCGCCGTCCCACCTCGGCCAGCCCCTGAGTCGTGAGGCTCCACGTCCCGGTCGGGTCGGCCTTGGCGATGTCCAGGCCCAGAGACACCACCAGCGCCTCGGGCTTGAACTTGCTCACGACGGCCAGGGCGTCGTCCAGCGTTCCCAGATATTTGGCGTCCAGTACGTGCTCGGCCAGGGGCATGTTCACGTTGTAGCCCAATCCCTCGCCTTCGCCGGTCTCGTCCGCAAATCCCGAGAAATAGGGATAGGCGAAGCTGGGGTGGCCGTGGATCGAGACGGTCAGGATATCGGCGCGGGAATAGAAGATATCCTGGGTTCCGTTGCCGTGGTGATAGTCCACGTCGAGGATCGCCACCTTGCCCAGCGTTTTGGCCAGGTATTGCGCCGCGATCGCCCCATTGCAGAAGTAGCAGAAACCGCCGTAAGTGTCCCTTTCGGCGTGATGCCCGGGAGGGCGGCACAGGCTGTACACGAGGGGTTCCCCGGCGAGGACCGCGGCCGCCCCCGAGAGGGCCACATTCACGGCGGCACGCGCGGCCTTGTAGGCGTCACGGCTCAGGGGCGTGAAGGTATCGATGCAATAGTAGCCCGCCCTCATGCTCCGGTCGTGAGGGGGCCGATCGGTGCGGCGAATGGGGAAGACATAGGGATAGACCATCTCTCCGGCAGGGAGTTCCCGGCAAAAGTTCCGCAGATAGTTGACGAAATCGGCGTCGTGCACCGCCCGAATGGGCCCCTCGCCGAAGTTGCGGACGGGCAACCGCTCCACGTCGGGAAGCGCCTCGAGCGCCTTGAGGATCACATCCACGCGGGCCGGTCGTTCCACATAGCCTCGCTCGCGAACATGATGAAGTGCATGGTGGGCCGAGCAGAAGACCTTCAACGGCTGCAACCGGGCGCGGCGAGTGGGAAGCTTGTCCGTGGGCTTGAGATAGAGTGGCGGTCGAATTTTCACGGGCGAGTCGCGTACCGAGGCGATGACCTGCTTCACGTAAGGATCTTCCGGATCGAAGTTGTAGCGGAGGGTCAGGATCGCCCCGATCGCCCTCTTGAGTTCGTCGGCCGGCAAGGGGTCGGTGTCGTCGAGCGGGTCGAACAGGAGCCTCGGCTCGGCGGGATTTCCGGGGCGGATCGGCTGGTCGTACAGGGTGTTCAGGACCGGCCGCGCGTCGTAGCGTTCGTAAAATCGAAGTCTCTCCCGGTTCGCCTTCAGGTCGGCAGCCGTCGCGACCTGCGAGCGATCGTCGGTGGGCACTTCAAGGAAAAGCCCAAGGGCCCCCCGGATGAGCATCTCGCCGCGAAGGGCCTCATAAAGGGCTCCGCCCAGGCCTCGGCCCCGCTGCCCCGCCTCGGTCACGATGAAGTCAAGATATCCGTATCCGATGGATTCAAAGAAGTCGGCGAGCGCAAATCCCACCACGCGTTCCCCCGGCCCGTGCGCCGCCAGGAGGAGGCATGGGTAGCCTCGAGACGTCTGCTCGACCAGCTTCCGGGGGATGTAGTCGGGGTCGTCGGCCAGGTCGGGGAAGGCCGCCTCGAAGAGTCTCTGGATATCCGCGAGCGACCTCAGGTCGTGGTCGCGATGTGTCCCGATCACCTGGCTGATGCGAAACATGGACGCCTCAAGCTCTCAGGAAGGAACGCGATCGAGCCGCTTCCCATAGGTCAGGCGATCATCGCCCTTGCGATAGTATTCGGGGATGGTCTCCAGCAAGCGGTATCCCGACCGCTCGTAGAAGCGCCTCGCAGCCTCGTAGGGGGGCGTGGACGAGGTCTCGGCGATCAACCATCGCCCTTTGAGTAGCCGCAATCGCTCGACCACTGCGGATTCGAGATGCACGGCGATCCCACGCCCTCGGGCCTCGCCTGCAACTGCGATCCAGTACAGGTCGAAGGTCCCCTCGGTCATGGGCACCAGCCCGTAGGAGGCGAAGCCGAGGAGCGTCGAGTCCGGCGATTCGGCCAGGATCCAGAGGTAGTCGGTGTCCGGCCGGGGGTCCAGCGTCTCGTCCAGGAGTTCGAGACCGACCTGAACCTCTTCCTCGCGAAATGCCCCCGAGCTGCGCAGGATCGCTTCGATCGATCGACGATCGGAGGGGCGAACGTCATGGCGAAGGACCAGATCGCTCACGTCTCGGCCTTTCGATCGAGGGCCTGATTGACCATCTGCGCGATCGTCGTGGGCCAGTCCCGACCGCCGGCAACCATCGCGCGGGCGAGCCCGGCGTTCGGGTCGAGATCCGGGTTCGGGTTCACCTCGAGGATCATCGGCGTCCCGTCCCCATCCAGCCGAAAGTCCACGCGGGCATAGTCGCGACATCCGCAGACCTGGAACGCCTCGATAGCCAGCGCCTGGAGGTGTTCCGCCAAGGGCACATCGATCTCGGCGGGGCAGCGCGGACGGCTCTCCAGATCCTCGACCGATCCCACGTCCCACTTCGCCGCGTGAGTCAGGATGGGCCATCGGCCCGCGGTTGGACGATACACGATCTCGGCCACGGGCAAGGGTTCGGGTCGCGGCAGGGCGAGAATCCCCACGTTGAATTCGGGGCCGGGCAAGTAGGACTCGATGAGCACGCGCGGACCATGACTCGCACGAATCCTGTCGATCTTCGGCCCCAGTCCATCCGGCTCGACGATCACGCTGCCCTGATCGATGCCCAGGCTGGCATCCTCGCTATCGGGCTTCACGACCACAGGTCCCGTCCAGATCAAGCACGCAGTTGAATCCCCCGGCTCCAAGACCTGGAAGGGCGCGGTCGGAAGCCCGGCCCCTTTGAGGAGCCGTTTGGTCCGGGACTTCGAGCGGCAAAGTCCCTGGGCCTCGGGAGGACACCCGGTATAAGGCACGCCAAGCAGTTCGAGGAGTGACGTGACGTGGGCCTCGCCGGCCGAGTCGCCCGCGAAGCCCTCGATCAGGTTAAACACCACATCGGGACGCTTCTTGACCAGACTCCGGACCAATCGCTGGGCCGGGGGCCGTGCAGGGATTGCGAAGGGGCGGAACCCCTGGAGCTTGAGGGCAGAGCTCACCGCGCGGGCCACATCGACCACCCCCGCCTCGGAAGCGTAGTTGGGGTCATCCTTCGGAAGGGTGGGGAAATTGAAGAGGATCCCCACGCGGGGGCGACGACGGGTCATGGTCTCGCCCGATCCGTAAGACCCACGCGTTCCAGAGAAATGCTCAGGATGCGGCGGATCAGGTCATCGTGGCCGATCCCGTAACCCTCGGAGAGGATCACGAGGTCGCTCGTGACCGGGGCCAGTCCGGGCAGAGGGTTGGCCTCGATGAAGAATGGGGAATCGCCCTCGAGCCGGAAGTCGATCCGGGCCAGATCGCGGCATCCAAGGGCTGAGTAGACGAGCAGGGCGGCCTCGGAGATCGCCTCGACCGTCCGCGACGGGAGCACGGGAGGGGCCTCGTAGCGTACCCGGTTGGCCCAGTCGCGCTTCACCTCGAGCGAGTATATAAACGGCTCGTCGGATTGCGTGGGGACGATCCGCATGACGCCCAGGACGGCGGCTGAGTCTCCATTTCCCAGGACGCCGACCGTGATCTCGTCCCCTTCGATGAACTCCTCCATGAGCACCGGCTGGCTGTAGTCGCGGGCGAGCTGATGGAACACGCTCACGGCCTCGCCGGGGGTCTCCGCCAGGCAGTGGGCGCGGATGCCCTTGCTCGAGCCCTCGAACGCGGGCTTGAGGATCACGCACCCGCTCTGCGACTCGTCGAACATGAGGATCGCCCGGTTCGCCACCTCCTCGACCGAGGACGTGTGGGGCAGGCTGATCCCCCCCGGGCATAACCCTCCTCGGGCCACAACCACCGTCCTCGCCATGTCCTTGTCGAGCGCCAGGGCGAGGGTGAGTGGGTCGGATCCGGAGTAAGGCACGCCCAGCATCTGGCACACCGAAGGGACGCGAGACTCGCGGTCTCGGGCGGCTCCTCGCCCCTCGGCGATGTTGAAGACAAAGTCCGGCGGTGAGGCGAGCATGATCTCCAGGAATTCCCGCCCGTCCCCCAAAACAACGACCTCATGCCCCTCTCCACGGAAGATCCGCGCAAGGCTCTCCACGGTCTCGGGACGGTCAAACTCCTCGAACTGATCGTCCGGCCCGGTCATCCCGGTCGGGAGATCCGTCGGCTTCAGGCTGCAAGCGATTCCGATCCGAAGCACGCGGTTCTCCCCTCAATGCCCATGACCGTTGCCGTTGCCGTGGCCGTTCGGCTCGACGGCCCCATTCCGGCTGATCTTGGCCTCGATCAACGGCGGGATCGGCTTGCGACGTGCCATCCGGGCGTTATCGCGGGGAACCAGCGATTCCGCCTGCCCCTCAAGCAGGGCGCTCACGCCCTGCGACTCGGCCCGCCTTCCGTGTTGCGGGGGGCTGACGGTCGGGCGATAACGCACGATCATGCCTTCATAATTACGGAGAACCACGACATCGTCCCCCGCCGAGATCAGGTAGTTGGGCATGATCGGGATCTTGCCCCCACCTCGCGGCGCGTCCACCACGTAGGTGGGGATGCCGAGGCCCGACATGTGCCCCCTCAGCCCCTCGATGATCTCCATCCCCTTCCACACGCTCGTGCGAAAGTGCCCCGCGCCGATCACGGGATCGCAGTGGAAGAGATAATACGGACGGACCTTGATCCTGAGCAAGGCGCGGCAAAGATCGCGTTGATCGGCCAGCGTGTCGTTCACTCCCTTGAGCAGGACGGCGTGATTATTGATGGGGAGCCCGGCCATGCGAAGCCGCTTCGAACCCCTCGCGGCCTCGGGCGTGACCTCGCGGGCGTGGTTGAAGTGGGTCTGGATCCAGACCTTGTCGCTTGCGGAGAGCACCGCGATCAGGTCGTCATCATCCAGGCGTTGCGGAAGGGTCACGGGGACCCGCGTGCCGACCCGGATCACGTCCACGTGCTCGATCGCGGCCAGACTCGTGAGGAAAAACTCGAGCTTCTCGAGCGGAAGCGTGAGCGGGTCGCCGCCGGATACGATCACGTCTCGGATCTCGGGATGATCGCGCACGTACTCGATCATACGATGATCGTCGCGGGACACGCTGTCCCAGCCGCCGCGCTTCATGGTGGCCCGTTTGCGGGTGCAAAAGCGGCAGTACATCGTGCAGACGTGGGTCGTGACGAGCAGGGCCCGGTCGGGATAACGGTGGGTGAGGCCGGGGACGGGCGAGTCCTTATCCTCGTCCAGCGGGTCTTCCTCGGACTCGGCGTCGGGGTCGTGCTCGTGGATCGAGGGGACGGACTGGAGGCGAATCGGGTCGTGGTCGTCCTGGGTATTGATGAGCGAGAAGTAATAGGGCGGGATGGCCGTCTTGAATTCGGCCGAGAGGGCCTCGAGGGCCATGCGGTCCTCGTCCGAGAAGGGCAAGAGTGCTGCGAGTTGCTTGGGGCTGCGGATCGCATTCTGCGATTGCCAGCGCCAGTTCCGCCATTCGCTCTCGGGCACATCGGCCCAGATCGGGTGCCGTTCGGAGGAGGGGGAGCTCAGTTCGAGCGGGCGACTGGGAGGCTCGTCGCCATCCGGTAGCTCCTGGCTCGGGATGACGACGAGTGCGGTGGGAGAAGAGGAGTTGCCCATCGTCGACTGGACCCTCATTTGATCGAGGTCAGGAGCACCGGACGAAAGCCCGGGGCTGATGGTCGTTGGCATTTTAAAGAAAGGGGCGTTCCTGGCAAGAGCGAGACTTGGGGACCGAAAGCAAACGCCGCGCCGACTACGAGATCGTCGAGGACCGACGCTGTGGAACGACGATCCCGGTTCCGCCGAGCGGAGAGTGAAGCGGACCTCAACCGGGTTCGCAGAATCCTTTCATCCCGTTCTCAAGGACTCGATGAGATCATCCCGAGAGGGGCGATCGTTCTGGCATCGTGATCGTGTTTTCCCCTGGCTCGGCAAGAGCGAAGTGTTCACACTCGCATGACACCGGCGATGCCCTCCAGTATGATGGGATCGGCACCACGCGTGAGGCTGGTGCGCTCAGATGCCCGGAGCCGCCATCGTGGACCACGTGACCCGACTACTTTCTGAACTTGTCGCGATCCCGAGCGTGAACCCGATGGGCAGGTCGGTCTCGGGCCCGGTCTACTTCGAGCGGGCGATGGGCGACTATCTCGTGGGGTACTTTCGGGACCTCGGGACAGAATTCCGCCGTGACCCCGTCCTGGAGGGTCGAGACAACGTGATCGCCCGATACGAGGCGCCGGGCACCTCGCGCACGATCCTCTTCGACGTCCACCAGGACACCGTGCCGACCGACGGGATGACGATCGACCCGTTCCTCCCCACGATCTCCCAGGGACGCCTCCATGGCCGCGGGTCGTGCGACGTGAAGGGGTCGATGGCCGCCATGCTCGTGGCGTTTTCTCGCCTGGCGAAGGAACGCCCCGTGGGCTCGGCTTCGGTCATCCTGGCCTGCACGGTGGACGAGGAGTACACGCACGTGGGCAGCTCGCGGCTGGCCACCGAGAAGCCCGACGTGGACCTGGCGGTCGTGGCCGAACCGACCGGGCTCAACCTGGTGACCACCCATAAAGGGGCGGTCCGCTGGAAGATCGAGACGCGGGGTGTCTCCTGCCACAGCTCGACGCCGCACCTCGGCGACAATGCGATTTATCGCATGGCTCGCGTGATCAATGCGCTTCAGGAATACGCCTCGGTCCTCGCGAACCAGTCGCCCCACCCGATGCTCGGCCCGCCCAGCCTGTCGGTGGGACGGATCGAGGGGGGGCAGAGCGTGAACATCGTGCCCGATTCGTGCTCCATCGAGATCGACCGGCGATTGATCCCGGGCGAGTCCGCCGAATCGGCGCCCGAGAACGCGGCGCACTTCCTGCGCGAACGCCTGGGAACGCTGGATGGGCTCCAGTTCCATTCCCCCTGGGTCCGGATGCCCGCGCTCAGCTCGAACCCGGACGAAGACGACCTCGGAAAGCTCTCGGCAAGCATCCAGAAGGTGATCGGTCGAACTCCCTCCAGGATCGGGGTTCCGTTCGGGACCGACGCAGGGCCGCTGGGTCAGGCGGGCATCCCGTGCGTGGTGTTTGGGCCCGGCGACATCGCCCAGGCGCATACGAAGGACGAGTGGATCGACCTGGAAGAAGTTCGAGCAGCGGCCGAAATCTACTACCAGATGGCAATCGACCTCGGGTAGGCCGACTCTTTTCGATTGGTCCGGAAACGAGCACGGACGGCCTGCCCGACGCGCGAAGCTGTCAGGAAGGCCGTCCGCGAGCGAGATGTCGGCTCAAGCTCAGAAGACGTCGAGCGCGAAGTGGTTACCCTGGTAGAACTTCTTCTTGTGGCTCCAGTCGTGGTGACCGAACGCCTTGCGGATGCCCAGGTGACGCTGACCGCCGTAATAGTTTCGGTAGTAAGGGCCCTGAACCTGGG
>JANOBY010000457.1:0-16981 GCA_031411935.1 Planctomycetales bacterium
GTCCGAGCCCGGGACCACGTAGATGGGCTCGACCTTCTCCTGCAGAGGCGTGAGCACGTGATCCAGAAACCCCGGCCGATCGGTCAGGAAGGGGGCGATCACCTCCTCGCCCGCCGGGCAGACCGCCAGGCAATAGGCGGCCTTGTAGTTGGGCCCGAACGCCAGGCTTTGCCACATCGAGGCCGTCTCCGTCCCCCCCACCCTCTCCCGATACTCGCCCGAGGAGCCCGAGTCGGCGACCGTCTCGGTCCACTCCGAGAATCCGCCCATGAACTCCCGATAGTTGTGCGTGAGGCAGGCGGAGAAGTCGAAGTAGCCGTCGGGCTTGATCGCCCCGACCGGGCAGGCGGCCACGCAGAGCTTGCACCCCAAACAGGGGTTGAAGTCGATGGGCCGCCCCTCGTGGTCGACCTCGGCGGCCACGAGCAGGGTGTCGAGCACCACGAAGCTGCCGAACTTCGGGTGGATCACGTTGCGGTGGACACCCATCTGGCCGAGCCCCGCGGCGACCGCCACCGGCTTGTGCGACACGACCCAGATCCTCCCCGGGTAGCGCTCCATCTCCATGGGGAACCCCGCCGCCGGGTTCAGGGCGGGGACCCCGGCGTCCTCCAGCCTCCGGACGATCGCCCGCGCGCACTCGTTCGCATGCTCGGTCGTGGTATGAAACTCGACGTTGGAGATCGACCGCTCGGGGCTGCGGATCGGTTCGCGATTCATCCGGAAGACCAGGCTGATGAGCGTGCGGGTCGAGCGAAATCCGGCGAGGATCTCAGCGCGCTGGTCATCCAGCTCAGGCCGGTCGATCGCCACGAACCCCACGTCGTCGGCCCCCTCTTCCAGGCAAAGCGACCGCACCCACGCCGCATCGAGCCGGATCGGACCGGGAGCGGGTGCGGACCGGGACCTCGCGGCAATGACCGTCGGATGAGCCTCGATGCCTTTCACGGGAACCTCCCCCTTCTCGGATTCAAAGTGTATATACAACTCAAACGTCAAAAAAACGGGATCACGCCCCCTGCCCGGTCCACATGCTGTTGACGCGGCCGGAGATCTCGTGAGCGAGGGCCGGTGTGAGGAGTCTTCGTGCCTGCTCCTGGGCGAGCCTCCAGGCCGGCAGGATCCCGGCGAGGAGCTCACGCCCGGCGTCGGTGGCCTCGAGCTTGCGGGCGCGGCCCCTGCCGGCGGTCGCCGAGACCCACCCGTGGGCGAGCATCCGCTCCAGGTCCCGGCTCAGGGTCGAGGGGTCCAGCCCCAGCCTGTTCGCGAGGTCCACGCCCTGCACGGGCCCCATCGCGGCGATCGCGACGAGGATATTCATCTGGCTCACGCGAACGCCGAATGGCCGCAGCGCGTCCTCGTACACGTTCGTCACGAGGCGGCTCAGCATCCGCAACCGGACGGCCAGGCATTCGCTCGCGATCTCTCGCTCGGGGGTCAATGTCATGCTTCAAATTGTAGATGCAATTCGCGAGAAAAGCAACGGGCGTAGTCTCCTCACATGCGGAATCGTCCCTTCGAGTCGATCGTCAGGGGGGATTTGACCCTGAGATCTTTGTCCCGCACAATGGGCGCCGATCCGACCCGACGGGCGACCGGCCCGCCGACTCTCACCCCGGAGGCTCCCCCGTGAATGCGCGTTTGCTGACGATTTCGGCGATGGCCGTGGCTCTGTTCCTGCTCCCGGGCGCGGCCCCCCCTCCTGTGGACGAGGACTGGGTGTCTTTGTTCGACGGCAAGACGCTCGACGGGTGGAAGGTCAACGGCGGGACCGCCAGCTACAAGGTCGAGGACGGAACGATCGTCGGGACCACCGTCGAGGGCAGCCCGAACACGTTCCTCTGCAAAGGGGACTACACGGATTTCGAGCTCGAGGTCGAGGTCAAGTGCGACCCCCGCCTGAACTCGGGCATCCAGGTGCGGAGCCACGTGTATTCGAAGGACGACAAGGACCCCGAGCGGAGCAAGCGGGCGGGCGTGGTCTACGGGCCCCAGTGCGAGGTCGCCCGCAAGGAGACCGGGACCGCGGGCCGGTTCTATGACGAAGGCCGGCGCGGGCAGTGGCTCGCGGAGATCGACGAGACGGCGAAGCCTGCGTTCGAGGACACCGGCTGGAATCGCTACCGCATCGTGGTCCAGGGCAACCGATACCGATCGTGGGTGAACGGTGCGATGGCCAGCGACTTCACCGACGATCTCGACAAGAGCGGGCTCATCGGCCTCCAGGTCCACGGGATCGCCCGCGAGGAGGGGCCTTACCAGGTCCGATGGCGAAACGTGAGGATCCGCGAGCTGAAGCCGGGCGAGTCGGTGTCGAAGGCCCCCTGAGAAAGCCGCGGCTCATGGGCCTCTATTCGCGCTTGATCTTCCCGAGGCTCTGCGACCTGGTCATGAACGTCCCCCGGTTGCAGGGCCTCCGCGCCGGGGCCCTGGCCGAGGTCCGGGGGGAGATCCTCGAAATCGGATTCGGGACCGGGCTCAATCTGCCACACTATCCGGCCTCGGTGCGCAGGCTCACGACCGTCGATCCGAATCCCGGGATGGGCCGAATGGCCCTGCGACGGGTCGCCGCAAGCGGGATCCAGGTCGACCACCGCAGGATCGGGGGCGAGGCCATGCCTTTTGCGGACGCCAGCTTCGATTACGCCGTGAGCACCTGGACCCTTTGCAGCATCGCCGAGGTGGAGCAGGCCCTGTCCGAGATCCGGCGAGTCCTCCGCCCGGGGGGACGATTTGTCCTGCTTGAGCACGGGTTGAGCAGCGATCCCGGAGTGGCCCGATGGCAGAGGAGGCTGAACCCCCTGGAGGGTCTTGTGGCCGATGGGTGTCGGCTCGACCGGGATATCGAGGCCCTGGTCCGGCAGGCAGGCTTCGCGGACGTCCACCTGGAGAAGTTCGAGCTGGAGGGGCTGCCCCGTACGCACGGAACCATGTATCGAGGGGCGGCGACCCGGTGACGAGATTTTCCTCTCGCCCCATCGGCCCGCGGACGTGGTATGAAATTGGCTCGTGGATCCCACCCGGTAGGCGTCCCCGGCAATCCCCTGGCCCGATGGTCCCTTGCGATGAACTCCCTCAAAGGGCATCTCCTGATCGCCACGCCCGAGCTGATCGTCCCGGTCTTCACGCGGACGGTCATCCTCATGATCGACCACAACGCCGATGGGGCCATGGGCGTGATCCTCAATCGGCCGACCGACGCCACCACGTCCGACCTGCCCAGCGAGGTCCTGGGCGCGGATTTCGACTGGCAAAAGCCCCTGCACCTCGGAGGGCCCGTCTCCGGCCCGCTCATGATCCTGCACGCGAACGCCGAGCTGGCCGATCGCGAGGTCCTGCCCGGCGTGTACCTCACGCTCGAAGCCGAGAAGGCCCGCGACCTCTTAATTTCCCGGGCCGAGCCTTCCTTGATCGTCGTGAACTATTCGGGATGGTCCGCGGGCCAGCTCGAGAGCGAGTTCGACCGCGATTCCTGGCTCACCCTGCCCGCGAATGCGGATCACGTGTTCGGCACGTCGGACGACGATCTCTGGACCTCGGTGGTCGGCCAGGCCAGTGCCCGCAAGCTCTCGGACTTCCTGGGCCTTCGCCACGTCCCTCTCGATCCGACCATGAACTGAACGCCCGGTCATCCCGGCTCTTGGCCCCGACGGAACGAGGCGATGGCCTCCTCGGTGGTGTCGAATACGTCCCAGTAGTCGTCCATCTGCATCTCGTCGAGAAACGCCATGACGCCCCGGGCCGGCTTCGCCAGGACGATCGTCCCGTGCTCCTGATGGACCAGGCGCGTGATCGTGACCATGAGACCGAGGGCGGTCTCGCCGATCTCGCGGATGTTGGCCATCTCCAGGACGAAATGACGGGTGCCCTCGCGCATGAGCTCGCGCAAATCCCGGCTCACGTCGAAGTGACGGGGGTCGTTCAGCATCCCGCCGAAGTTGCCGAGCACCGCAACGTCCCCCTCCCGCCTCACGCTGAGCAACATCCCGGGCTCCTTTCTAGGCTCGGGTCCCTTGACCGCCCCGGGCGATCTCGGTGAGCCCGGCGAGCAGACGATCGATCTCCTCCGCGGTCGTGTAGCACGAGCATCCGACCCGCACGAGGCCGTCGCCGGAATGCCCGAGCCGTTCCACGGCGGTGGTCGCATAAAAATCCCCGTTCGACACGAACACGCCCCGATCGGCGAGCCGCTCGGCGACCTCCCGCGACGGGACCGACGCCATGGCGAACGAGATCGTGGGCGTACGAGGGCGGGACGGATGAGGGCCGAAGACCTCCACGCCGGGGACCGCCGCCAGTCCTTCCCACAGCCGCTCGATCAGGTCTCGCCCTCGCTGGTGGAGGGCCTCGAACGCGGATTCGAGCCTGGCCCTGCGGGTCGGGCCCTCGGCCAGAGAGGCGAGGAAGTCCACCGCGGCCGCGGCCCCCACGATCCCCTCGTGGTTCTGCGTGCCGGTCTCCAGGCGCTCGGGGGCCGCGTCGGGGGCGGGCTTGAGCTTCGGCACGTCCAGCCCCTCGATCAGACCTTTGCGCCCGTAGAGCACCCCCACGTGGGGCCCATAGAACTTGTAGGCGGAGCATGCCAGGAAGTCGCAGTCGATCGCCTTCACATCGACCAGTCGGTGAGGGGCGTAATGGACCGCATCCACGAAGACCAACGCGCCGACCTCGCGGGCCATCCGGGCTGCCGAGCCCACGTCGCTGATCGTCCCCAGGGCGTTGGACGCGGCGCCGATCGCCACGAGCTTGGTCCGCGCGTTGATCTGGGACTGGAGGCTCTCAAAATCGGTCTCGCCCGTCTCGGGGACGAGCCTCGCCGTGCGGATCGTCACGCCGCGCTCCCTGGCCACGGCCCGCCAGGGGTCCACGTTCGCGTGGTGATCCAGCTCGGTCACCACGACCTCGTCGCCGGGCCCCCAACCGCGGCCGAGCGAGCGGGAGAGGTGGAAGGTGAGCGAGGTCATGTTCGCGCCGAAGGCGACCTCGTCGGGCGACGCGTTCAGGAAGTCGGCCAGGGCTTCGCGGGCGGCGGTCAGTGCGAGGTCGGTCTCCTGGCTCGTGGGAAACGCCCAGTGCGTGTTGGCGTTGTGATGGTAGAGATAATCGGACACGGCCTCGACCACCGACCGGGGGACCTGCGTCCCGCCGGGCCCGTCGAAGTAAGCAACGGGAAGGCCACCGTGTTTCCGCCCGATCGCGGGGAAATGGGCGCGGATCGCGTCGGTGGTGGCGATGGCCGTGGATGCGGAACGAACCGTCATGACGGGACCTCAAAGGCGGGTGTGGCCGTTGGCTTGTGGCGACCAGCGTAGAGGCCCGAGAACGCGCAAGTCAATGACATGCCGCGCGTCTTCGCGGAACTCGCCATACCTCCACCTCACTACTACAATGGGGCCTTTCCGGGCCTGCTCCCTTCCCGCCGCGAGACCCTCCGATGATCTGCCTCGCCGTGACCTTCCACGTGAAGCCTGGCCACGAAGACCAGGCCATCGCGTTCTTCGAGCAATTGACCCGGGCCACCCTCACGGAGCCCGGATGCCGCATGTACCTCGCCCACCGATCGACCGACGACCCGCACAAGTTCTTCCTCTACGAGCAATACGACGACCGCAAGGCCCTGGACCTCCACCGCGCCGCCCCCCACTTCCTCGAGTACGCCGTGGGCGGCCTGTTCACGATCATCGAAAGTCGGACACCCGAGCTCTACGAACCGCTCGGCCAATGAAGGAGGGACAAGCACATCCAGGGACAGGGGGGGCCAGCCCCCCACGTCCGCGGGTCGCCCCTCAGTCAAGTCGCAGCCCAGGCATATTCGCCTGAACGCATTGATTCGAGCAGTCTCTCGCAATAAATTCGCCAAGGCCAATAGAGCTTGAGGTCGGGTCTCGGACATCGGGCCCGGGCGTGTCCTCGGTCCAATTCGGGGTTCTTGGCGAAGCGCGACTCGGGGTGGCCTCTGCCTTAACGACGTTGCCATGATTCGGCTTCGTTCCGGCCGCTCCGGATCACGGCCCAGCCTGCGAGGCCCAACGCGGCCCCCGAAGCGAGGAAGAGGAGATCCCACAGGAGGTGGTCCCCCGCCTCCACCACATGGTGAATGCCCAGGAGTTGGTGGTCGATCAGCCCCTCGACCAGGTTGAAGACCCCCCAGCCCACCACCATCGCGCCGACCAGGGTGCGCGTGGAGAGGAGCACGTCGGGCCGCCTCGCCGCCGACCACAGCAGGCCCACGCCGATGGCCGTAAGGCTCCAGTCGAAGGCGTGGAACAGGCCGTCCCAAAACATGTTGATCCCGTAGTTCACGACGGCCGTGGACGGGTCCACGCCCAACTTCGGGTAGCGGGCCGAGAGCATGCTGTGAACCTGGAGGATCTGGTGGAACACGATCCCATCCACAAATCCCCCCAGGCCGATCCCCAGCGCAATCCCGGCGGCGATCAAGGGCCTGCGATTCGTCGGGGTCATGGGGCAGACTCCTCGTCCGGTAGGGAAGTGGCGGGGAAGTCGGCCGGATCGGAGTCCTGATCGCGCCGGCCCGGGAACCCCGAATGGATCAGGACGACGAGTCCGAGGAAGAGGGGGAATGGCGAGGCCGTCAGGGCCAGATTCCGCATGAACCGGCCGTCGAAAATCCCCTGGCGGACGGCCCTTCCGGACTCGGACCGACATACCGTGCAGCCCTCGGAGCGGGAGGTCCCGATCCAGAAGACCGCGAAGGTCGCCACCATGCCGATCGATCGGGAGAGTCTCAAGGCACCTTCCTCCGGGGCGTCTCAGCCGGGTTCGACCACGATCTCGCAGCGGACGGAGTTGGCGATGAAGCAAGAATGATGCGCCTCATCATGAAGCTTGCGGAGGTCTTCAGGCGAGGGCCGAAGCTCGCCGCCGAAGGTGACTTCGGGCCGCAAGGTAACCTTGGTGACGGCCAGCCTTCCGTCCTCGTTCTTAGCGAGGATGCCGACGGCCCCATCCCGATAGGCGTCCACCACGAAGCGACGCTTGCAGGCCACGGCCAGGAAGCTCAGCATGTGGCAACTTGCGATGCTCGCCACGAACGCCTCCTCTGGGTCGATGCACGACGCGTCCCCCTTGAAGTCGGGCGAGGCCGAGGCCCGGACCGTCACGCCGGCGTCGAACGTCCAGTCGTGGTTGCGGTTGTAAGAGGCATAGGTGAACTCCGACGACTCGCGATTCCAGACGATCTCGGCTTGGTGTTCGGACATCCTTCGCTCCTTTGAGGCAGGGGGTCAACGCTTGCAACTGCCAAGCCCTCGCGCGTCGATCGAGCACGAGGTTTGAGAATCCGGAGAGCGCGTGAACGACGAGCAAAAGGAGAAACCCGGAGCTCCGGGCGATCCCGAGGGCTTCCACCCTCTCCATCGAGCGATCCCGGGTCAAACCGCCGGGTCGCCGTCACTCGGGCTGGCCCGTTCCCAGAACGAGAACCTTGCATCGGTGATTCCCGATCGACCGGAGTGGCGAAGACCTTGGAGGTAGAGGAAGAACGCTCGACTCTCCGCCTCGAGCCCCAGCAGGCGGAGACTGGTGAGAACTCGCGTGATCCTCAGCCAGTTATGGTTCGGGTGCCGCCAGACCCCGGACCGATCGGCCCAGTCCGCGGTCTCGACCACCCGGCCCGATTCCCACTTCAGGCCGAGGAAGGCGAGGAACACCTCGAAAGACCGACGAAGGTTCGACCGCAGCTCCGAATGTTCGCGAAACGCGGCGCGATCGGAGGCGGTCAGGATCGGAGCGTCCGGGTTGTACTGGCTGGCCTCGGCGAGAGGGAAGACCCACTGGATGAAGTCGTGGACGCCCTCCAACTCCTCAAGAGAAAACGCCCAGAGGTCGCCGAGCGTGCGGCCCCGGGCGTCCGTCCCCAGCTCCCGGTAAAAGTCGGTCAGTTGAGACATGGGGTTCTGCCCGCGATCGTGGGGAGGGATACACTCACTTCAGACATTCGAGGAAGATCACGGGCGCGTGGCGAAGCAGAGGATCCCAGAATTTCCGGCCCGTCTCGCTCCTGACTCGCGGCGAGAGGCGGGGTCCATGCCAGATGACCCGGCGGAAGCCGGCTTCGCGGAGGGCCGTGCTGTGGACCTCCAGGTCGAGCAGATAATTTTCGACCCGCAAAGGTCCCTCGTCCAGGTAGAACGTCCAGAAGTAGGGGGACCCTTCTCCCCCCGAGCCGTCCTGAGTCACCTCAAACCCGTAGCGCCGGAACGAGGGGAGCGTGGCGAAATCCATGCCGGGTTTGGAGTTCACGGCGACTAGCCGCCCGCCCGGCCTGATCGCGTTCGCGATCCCCAGGCACATCGAGGCGAGTTCCTCTCGGCTGCGGGCATAGTTCAGGAGATAGGCCGCGACGGCCAGGTCGAAGGTCTCGGGCAGGTCGATCCGGCGGCCGTCTCCGACCCGGTATTCGATCCCCACGGGGCGTCTCTGCTCCTCGGCCAGAACCAGCCCGATCATCGCCTCCGAGAGGTCGATCCCGAGTACCCGGGTCGCCCCCCAGCCGCGCACCAGGCGGCTGTAGAAACCGTCCCCGCAGGCGATGTCCAGCACGGATTGGCCGGCGAGGTCGCCGCACAACTCCCTCATGGTGAAGGATTCGACCGCCGATCTCCAGGGTTGCGACTTGGCACGCCGATATTCGACGGCGATGTCGTTGTAGTTCGTCTCCATGCCCGGGCCCTCCCACCGAGAGCGTAGGTCATGGTGACGGGCTCGCGGCCCGGGCGGAGGGCCCTGGCCGACTAGGGGAGGAGGGCGGCGGACGCCAGGACAATCACGCTGATGACTCCCAGCGCCAGGCTATGCACGTCGCGAAGAGCGAACTCCACGGGGTCGCCCGGCATCTCATGGCGCCTGGCCAGGAACCACACCCGGCTGATCCAGTAGATCAGCACGAGCACGACCCCCCACAGGAGATTCGGGCGAGAGTAGAGCGAACGCACCTGGTCGCTGTGGATGTACATGGCGAGCACCAGGGCCGAAAGATAGCCGCTGGTGGCGCCCATCGACTCGACCAGCCCGATGTCGCCCGGCACGTAGCCCCGGCCCTTGATCCTCTCGAGCTTCCCGGCGCGGATCGATCGGTCGAGCTCGATGAAGCGCTTGGCGAACGCCAGCGACAGGAAGAAGAACATCGAGAACCCGATGAGCCATTCCGAGATCTCGATGTTGGTGGCGAGCCCGCCCGCGAAGATCCTCACCGTGTAGAGGATGGCCAGGGTGAGGACGTCGACCATGAGGCGGCTCTTCAGCACGAGCGAATAGGCCGTGGTCACCGCCAGATAGAGCCCGAGAACCCCCACAAACCCCAGAGGGAGGAACGCCGCCGCGAGCCCGAAGGCCATGAGCAAGAGCGCGGCCACCAGCGGCGGTCCCCACGACAGGGGCAGGCGGCCCGACGCGAACGGACGCCTGCGCTTCTCCGAATGGTCGCGGTCGGCCGCCAGGTCGGTCAGGTCGTTGACCAGGTAGATCGCCGAGGCGCACAGGCTGAACGCCACGAACGCGATGGCCGCGGCGGTCACCTCGCGCACCTGGAAGATCTTGTGCCCCGTGACGACCGGGACGAAAATCAGGATATTCTTCGCCCACTGCCTCGGCCGAAGCGCCTTGAGGGCCGCCTTCGCCGTCTTCCGGGGCGGCCCGATGTGATAGACCGTCACGCCGGAGCCCAGCCCGTGGACCCGCTTCCCCAGGCGCGATCCCGCGCCTCCGCCGACCACGTAGGCCCCCGCCGAGGCCTTCCAGATGGGGAGGTCGGCGTGGGCGTCCCCCACGTAGTCGAATCGCGGCCAGCCTCGCTCGCGGCAGAGCTCGGCGATCGCTTCGAGCTTGCGCTTGCCCTTGAGGTTCTGCCCCGGTTCGGTGGCGAGGACGGCGTCGAAGAGCCCCAGGTGCGTCGCCACCGATCGGGCCCAGCTTGCCGGCGAGGCCGTGGCCAGGATCACCGCCGATCCGGCCTTGCGCCGGGCGTCGATCAATTCCAGGACCGCCGGGTCGTAGGGCAAGGCCTCGGAGGGCAGGCTCACCGCCCGGCTCACCCGGTCCTTGAGCGTCGATTTGCCCTGCAACGCCCAGCCCACGACGGCCAGGATCATCCAGGGCCGGGTCTTCAGGAGGGTGAACAGGGATTCCCAGAGCAGGTCGGTCGAGATCAGCGACCCGTCGAGGTCCACGAACAGGGGAGGCATTCCGGCGCCGGGAGCGGTGTTCGTGTTCAGAGATTCGGCGCCTTGAGACATCGCGTGGTCACCAAAAAACGGGGCACAAAGGACGAGCTTCGGGCGGAATTATCGCATCCCGCCCCGATCGATTCCATCCCCTGGGCTTGAATACGACCTACGAGCGGGGCTGAACAACGCCCCGTCCTCGCGACGCCCCGCGCTCCGGGGTCCAGATGAGCCCGCCTCCGCGGCCGGTCCGGAGTTCAGCGTTTCGGGAGGTTCCAGAGGTCCACGGTCGAACTCCCCTCCCCGCCCGGTTCCTTCTCCGCGCGAGTGGTGTAGCGAACCGCCAGAGTCTCCCCATCGGGCGAGTACCTCCACCCGGGGTCGCCCACGGTCTCCCGCGGAAGCACGAGCGACATGACCTCGAGACCCGTCTCGGGCTCGAGGATCTGAAACTGCCTTTCATAAGCCGGGTTCCCGCCGTCGGCGTCCACCACGTGATGGCCGGTCCAGAGGACGAGCCAGCGCCCGTCCGGCGAGAGATCCCCCTGGATCAGTCCGTCCACAAAATACTCGCCCACCAGCTTGCGTTCGGGAAGGGTGTAGACCTCGACGGTCCGCCGCTGATGCTTGTCGGCCTCGCCGAAGGTGATGGTTCTCATCGTGCTCGGAGAGACCAGCAGGCGGGGCTCGTCATACGTGATGGGTTGGACCAATCTTTGCGCCTCGCCCAGCTCCACGCGCTCGGGAGGCATGCGGGACACGCGATAGGCCGGGAACTCCTGGTTCATGTTGGAGCCCGGATACCCCTTCGGCAGGCCGTTGGGGAAGAGCACCGATCCGTCCGGGCTGAATTCCATCGGATTGGAGCCGTTCAGATCGACGGGCGTGGGCCAGCTTTTGCGTGTGGAGAGCTCCCAGATCGTGTGGTCCTTCTCGCCACCAATGGCGAGGAACTTCCCGTCGGGCGAGAAGGTCATCGGCTTCGCCCACGGGGCCTTCCCCTCAAGGTCGGCGATGAGCTTGCCCGTGGAGACGTCCCAGAGCCGGGCCACGGGGACCATCCAGTCCCGGCTGCCGGTCGCAAGTGTCTTCCCGTCGGGCGAGAAGATCATGCAGTGGCCCCCGTCGAGGGACGCGATCTCCTCTCCCCGGACCATGTCCCAGAGCCGGATCCGGGGCAGGCCGGGGTTCCCATTGAAGTAGATCTTGTGCGCCTGCCCGCCGATGATCGACTCCGCGGCCGACAGCTTCACGGGCAGGCGCTCCGCGAGATCGCCGACGGCGAGCGTCTTCCCATCGGGCGACAGGGCGTAGTGGCTCGCGACGGAGTTCTCTCCGTCGCCCACGTAGGGCAACGTCTCGATCAGTTTGCCGGTCGCGACTTCCCAGATCTTGAGATCCATTACGCGGACGGGCTTGTGTCGATCGCTCCAGACCATGGCCAGGAGCCGCGTGCCGTCGGGCGAGAAGCTCGGCGAACTGACCTCGTACGGACGATCCGCAAGCGCGAAGCGGACGGCCCCGGTCTTGGCGTCCCGGACCTGGACGCCCGATTTCCCCGAGGCGATCACCATCGAGCTGTCGCGCGAGAACGCGAGGATCGACGCATCCTTCTCGCTCCAGGTCGCACGCGGACGCACCGGGTCGTCAGCCCCCAGGGCCACGATCCCTCCCGCGACTAGCAAGAACCAGGCTCGCATGGGCCCCTCCGTGAGTCGTTCCGCCGATCAAACGATGCCGATGCACCACCTTAACCGCAAGGACCGAGCCGGACCACCGGCAAGGCCGGGCCTGATCCATCTCATCTCGCGATTCGGACGGCCCTCCAGGGTCGATCCCCTTTCGCTGCCCGAGGACGCGTGTATGCTGAGGCGGTTCCACCCCGCCACGGAGGCACCCCGATGCGTTGCCGCTCCCTCGCGTTCTCCTGCTTGATCCTCCTCCCGACCGCGACGGTCGAGGCTCAGCCCCAATCCGGCGGAGACTGGCGAGGTGTCGGCAACGACCCCGGCTGCATGCGGTACTCCCCTCTCGACCAGATCCATCGCGACAACGTGGCCAGGCTCAAGCCCGCCTGGACCTATCACACCGGAGAGCTCGAAGGCCGGACCGGCAAGACGATCGAGTGCACGCCGATCGTGATCGAGGGCGTGATGTACATCACCACGGGGTACCTGCGAGTGGTGGCGCTCGACGCCGCGACCGGCAAGGAACTCTGGCAATTCGACCCCTTGAAGGATCACCCGTTTGCGTTCTCCCCGGCCTCGGGTGGGGTGAATCGGGGGTGCGCATACTGGTCCGACGGCAAGCCCAACGGCGAGCGGCGGATCCTCCACGGGACGTCCGACGGACGCCTCTTCTCGCTCGACGCCCGCACGGGCAAGCTCGACCCGAAATTCGGCGAGGGGGGCATCCGCAATCTGCGCACGGAGCTCGATCCGAAGGTCGCAAGGCTCTCCTACGGCCCGACCTCGGCACCCGCGATCTGGAAGGACACGATCATCCTTGGGGTCTCGTGCGACGAGGGGCCGGGGATGGCGGCGCCCGGCGACATCCGGGCGTTCGACGTCCGCACCGGGGCCCAGGTCTGGCGGTTCCACACGGTCCCGCAGCCGGGCGAGTTCGGCCACGAACTCTGGCCCAACGAGTCGTGGAAGAACCGGGGGGCCGCCAACGCCTGGGGCGGGCTGAGCGTCGATGCCGATCGCGGGATGGTCTTCGCCGGGCTCGGCTCGGCGGCGTTCGACTTCTACGGGGGGGACCGCCCGGGCGACAACCTGTTCGCCAACTGCACCATCGCGCTCGACGCCCGAACCGGCAAGAGGGTCTGGCACTATCAAACGCTCAGGCACGACCTCTGGGATCACGACCTGCCGACCTACCCCAACCTTGTGACCGTCAATCACGAAGGCAAGTCCATCGATGCCGTGGCGCAGGTCACGAAAACGGGGTACGTGTTCCTGTTCGATCGGGCCACCGGCAAGCCCCTGTTCGAGATCAAGGATCAGCCCGTACCCGCGTCCAACCTGCCGGGAGAGCGGGCCGCAACGACCCAGCCGATCCCGGTGAAGCCGCCTCCCTTCGCGGTGCAGTCCCTCGACGAGTCCAACCTCACGGATATCGGCCCAGAAAACCACGCCTCGGCGCTCGAACGGCTCCGCAAGGTCCGGGGCGGCCCCGCGTTCAACCCGCCGAGCCTCCAGGGTTCGATCGTGATCCCCGGATTCCACGGAGGGGCCAACTGGTCGGGAGCCTCGTTCGACCCGACCTCGGGCCTCCTCTATGTGAACTCGAACAACGTGCCGAACGTGCTCACGATGGTCGAGACCAAATCCGAGGATCGGGCCAGGGTGGGACCTTATCGGCACACCGGCTACATCCAGTTCCTCGACCACGAGGGCTACCCCGCGATCAAGCCGCCCTGGGGAGTGCTCTCGGCGATCAACCTGAATACGGGCGCGATCGCCTGGCAGGTCCCTCTCGGCGAGCATCCCGAACTCACCGCGAGGGGCATCCCGAGAACTGGCACCGAGACCTTCGGCGGGACGATCGTGACGGCCGGGGGGCTGGTGTTCATCGCCGGCACCAAGGACGAACGCCTGCACGCCTTCGACAAGAAGACCGGCAAGATGCTCTGGGAACACCCCCTGCCCGCCGGCGGATACGCCACGCCATCCACCTATCAGGTGAAGGGCAAACAGTACGTGGTCGTCGCGGCCGGAGGAGCGGGCAAGCTCAGGACGAAAGCCGGAGACGCCTTCGTGGTGTTCGCCCTCGGCGACTGAATCAGGCCGCGGGGACGGATTTCTGGAGAAGGCCCCGGCCTCCGGATGATCGGGAGGCGGGGATACCTCGATAGTATCGGGAGGCGTGGAGCCTCCGAGCACCATTCCCGTTCCTTGACAATCGAAACCAGCACGCCGGGCAGGGTCCGACCACCCGGGAAGCGGTGCGGCGCGAAAACGTGAATTTGCAGAACGAACCCAATTCGACCGCCCAGCCAGCGCGGCACGATGCTCTGGATCCAGAACGACGGAAAGAGGTTACGCGTCGTCAGCGGGGCAAAACACCCTCGTCTGCCGACCGAAAACGAAGCCAAAACGAACCCAAAACGAACCCAAAACGAAGCCAAATTGGGGGCTTGCGGCGGGGAGCGAACCCATTCGCCGGGTTTCTCTTCAGCGACGCCCCGTCGATCAGGCCTCGCACGGGCCGGAGCACAAGACTCCGGCCCGAGTCCCGAGCGATCAGGCGGAGGGCTTCGCCCAGATGGGCTGCGGCTTCCAGTAGGTCAGCGACCTCCAGACCCACTCCGCCGGCCCGAACCGGAAGACCGAGAGCCACATGGGGCTGACCAGAAGCTGGAAGATCCAGAGCGCCAGCACGATCCCGTAAAGCAGAGGCCGATGGATCGTCCCGAAAAGGTCGAACCCGTACCCATAGAAGAGGGTGGTGCACACGATGGAGTCAAACAGGTAGTTGCTCAGCGCCATCCGCCCCGCGGCGGCCAGCCGACTGGTCAGCCACGTGAGTGCCCCGGCCTGATAGATCAGCATGATCGCGCCGATGTGTCCGAAAACGACCACCACGCTCCCGTAAAGCGTCAGGAACGGCCAGCCGGCAAGGAGATAAGGGAGGTTGCGTCCGAGGAAGAAGCCGTTCTCGATCTGGTGGTACGCGTCGAAGATCATGAGCGGCATGCCGATCCCGTAGCCGATCAGCATCATGTTCATGTAGAAGCGCCGGGACCTCGCGGCCGAGAAGATCCCCAGCTTCATGAGCCCCATGCCGATCAGCATCCGGCCCCCCGCGAGCCACCACCCGCCCAGGGCGAACCCGATCGTCTGGCTCATGATGAGGTCGCCCGCGCGGTCGGCGACCAGCTCCTTGTAGGGCCCGCGATGGCGGGCGATGTTCTTGAGGAAGTCCTCGCGCTTGGGCATCTCCTGCTTCTTCATGGACTTGTTCGCGTCGCGGACCTTCTCCTCCCACCAGAGGGGCTTCTTGCCCTCCTTCGTCTCGCGTTCGACCCGCTCGGCGGTCCGCTCGATGTACGGGATCACGCCATACTTGAAGCCGAGCAGCAAGGGGACGAAGACCAGGTTGAAGGCCACCCCGGTGAGGATGAGCGTGCGAGGCCTGAGCTTGCGGAAGGGGTAGAGCAGGAACCCGCACGAGGCGTACATGACGAGGATATCCCCGTCCCAGATCAGGTAAGCGTGGATCGCGCCGATCACGAGGAGCCACGTCACGCGACGGTAGAAGATCCCGCGGATCTTGGCCCCGCGGCCGTCCGCGCGGTCCGACATGAGGACGAGCCCCGCGCCGAAGAGCATGGAGAACAGGGTCATCATCTTCGTGTCGAAGAGAAGATGGTTCAGTCCCCAGAGGGCGGTGTCGAGCTTGCCCGCTTCGGGGTCCATGATCGGCACGCTGTACACGGAGCCCGGCCAGGCGAAGTTGACGATGTTCATCGCCAGGATGCCCAGCAGGGCGAACCCGCGGAGCACGTCCACCGAGGCGAATCGCTCGGCCGCCTCCACGGGTGCGGCCTTCGGGGCCGGTGCGGGCTCGGTTGCTTCGGCGGCCGGGGAGTCGGCAACGACCACCTCGGCCAGGGCATAAGTCGCGGCCCCGTCGAGAGTTTCCTGCGTCGGAAGGCTTTCGATCGACATGAGAAAAATCCTGCCCGTTCACGCTGCGATTCGCCCGGAACTGGGCACGGAGCATACTCGGCTCCGGCGGTTCCCGCCACGGTTCTTGTCGCGTATTCGCACGATATCAACATTTCTTGCCGGATCTCCGGCGATCCCCTTCCGTTCGGGGCAATCAACCGGGGCCCTTCGCGGGGCGAACCGAGACCTCGCAACAGGTCTGGCCCGGCTCGGGTCGACTCCAATCGGGCTTCTCGGGGAAATGTCCGGCCTCCAGGTAAGCCTTCAGGTGGTCACCATCCTCGGAGGTCACGCCCTTCGCGACGACCACGGGGGGATTCAGGGCCAGCCGGGCCGCATCCTCCTGGGAAAGGCCCAGCCCGACCGTGGAGGCGCTCCGGAAGCCAGCAACGACCGTCCACTTCGTACGACTCGGGATCCGAGCCGTGAGCAGGGCCGCCACGACCGGGCCATGAAAGCCGGGCATGACCGATTCAAGGATCACGTCAATCATCATGGCCAGAGTATAACCGCTCGCCCCCTCCCGTACGCCACCATGCCCATGGGCTGGATCGCGCTCAGGAAGTGCCTCGCCGCAGGGGTACGCCAATCTCGCGGCCCTGACCGACCTCGCCCGGACCACCATGAACACCGAGGCCGCCTCAAGCACTTCTCACGATCCAACAAAAACTCCTCGTGACTCAACCAAAAGGGCGTTGGCCAGGAGCGTGGCGAGGTCGTTGACCGAGGGCCCGCCGTGGACGGGCAGGTCGGCCAGGAGCGAGCCGCCCTCCGTCACGACCATCCCGAGGTAGTGGGTCTCGCCCTGCATGATCGGCCTGGGCAACGCCTGGAGGTCAGCCTCCCCGATGTCGCCGCCCACGGGAGCCGTTTCAGGCGACTCTTGACGAAGGCCACACCATGACCAACTTGAGATCCTCTTCGGCCACGGTCAATCCCCCTCGAGAACTGCCCGTTCCGCCTCGAAATCGGACTCGTCGCCCTGGTGGAATAAGATCATCCCGTTGAGCCGATTGTCGTCCAGGACGGCCCATCCTCGGCCCTGGGCCGGGTCCATCTCGTCGTTCCCCTCCCAGGAGAATTCGACGGCGAGCTTCCCGTCCCGCAGGACATCCCGATAGT
>JANOBY010000458.1:0-1958 GCA_031411935.1 Planctomycetales bacterium
GTTCGGCGACGCCAAGACCGGCGGCCCCCTGGACGAGGTCTTCAAGCGTGCCCCGATGCTCAAGGAGAAGGGGCTCTCCCCTTACCAGGCCCTGCTCCACGCCATCTGGACCGACGAGCGGATCGCCTCGAGCTGCGTGTCGATGCGGAACCTCGACCAGATCAGCGAGAATGTCGAGGCCGCGAAGAAGTTCGAGCCGCTGAAGCAGGCGGAGCTCGAGCAATTGAGGGAGGCAGTCCTCGCCTCGGGCCCGACCCTGTGCGCCGACTGCGACGGGCGATGCTCGCTCGCCGGAGGGACCAAGGCGCGTCTGGGCGACATCACCCGCTATCTCACCTACCATGAGCATCACGGCTATAAGGCCGAGGCTCGTGCAGATTTTGCGGCCCTGACCGACGCCGAACGCGACTGGAAGGACTCCGACCTCCACGCCGCCCGCGAAGCCTGCCCGAGCAGCCTGGACTTCGCGCGGTTGCTCCCGAAAGCCGACGAGTATCTTGCCTGATTCGGTCGCATCTCGCAAAAAGCATTTCTCGCGAGCCCTCTCCCGGCCTGACCCGCCGGGACGAGGGCTCGCGGTCATTAGCGTCCTTGAAAAAATGACAGGGAAATTTGCTTGAGTCTGGTCCGACCGCCCGCGTATGGTCAATCTTCATCGCGAGCAGGGATCCCGGTTCGTCGATGGGCGAGCTCCAGCCAGGCCCCTTCGCGAGGGATTCGACGACGCACCCGTGATCCGTAACGGTTCGGGCATGGGGTCTTTCGGACGAAGGCAGCGACCATGGGCAAGAACATCTATGTCGGGAACCTCCCTTACGAGACCACGGGCGATGACCTCGTGGAGTTGTTCGGGAACTACGGGACAGTGAGCAACGGGCAGGTCATCATCGACAAGTTCAACGGCCGGAGCCGAGGCTTCGGCTTCGTCGAGATGGCCAACGACGATGAGGCCCAGGCGGCCATCGACGCCCTGAACGGGACCCCCTACGGCAATCGTGCTCTGACCGTGAATGAAGCGAAGCCCCGCGAAGAGCGAGGCCCAGGCGACCGCGGCGGATATGGAGTAGGTGGCTCCCGCGGCGGGTATGGCGGCGGTGGGGGATACGGTGGGGGCGGATACGGAGGCTGAGCCTCGGAAAGTTTCCCGGGAGCCCTTGGAATTTCCGCAACCATCAAGTATATTCGGTGACTTCCCGCGATTGCGAGAGCGATAGCCTGCACTCGTCGCGAGGAGATCGTAGGCCGTTGCGGCCGAGGATATGAGATGTGGGCACGTTGCTCGTTGAGGTCAGGCCATCCACTTAGGCGGGGGTCCGGGTTGTGGTGAAGCTCAGGGTTCGGTCCGGCGAGTCGATTCAGGATGCTGTTCGTCGTTTTCGCAAGCTCTGCGAGCGTAGCGGTCTCCGCAAGGAGATGCGTCGTAAGGCCTACTACGAGAAGCCCAGCGAGCGTCGTCGTCGCGAAGAGTTGAAGCGGCTCCGCAAGGCCCGCCAGGCCGCCCGCGTTTGAGTGCCCTCGCCTTCCGGATGACTCCTTCGCTCCGTCTACCACGAAATCTCATCCCACGAGTCGTTCTCGACTCGTGGCATTTTGTTTTGGCCGGCTAGGGAACGCCATCCTCGGAAACGAGCACCGTAAGCGACCCTCAAACGTGGACGTCCCGTTCCTGGCGGAGGGCTTCGGGGTATTTCCTGCGGATCGGTTCCACAACTTCGGCGATGAAGTTGTCGACCTGCTCGGGCGATCGGCCCACGAACCGGCTTGGATCCATGACCGACTGAATATCCACCTTCGCGAATGCCTCATCGCCCCTCAACCGATCCAGAAGGTCGTTCGACGCCCCTTCCCGTTTGATCCGCATGCCCGCGGCTTGCGAGTGGGTGCGGATCCGCTCGTGGAGATCCTGGCGATCGCCGCCGGACTGGACTGCCGCCATCATGAGATTCTCGGTCGCCATG
>JANOBY010000459.1:0-38371 GCA_031411935.1 Planctomycetales bacterium
CCCATTTCCTGGCCACCGACCCCCGCCCGCGCGCCGTGTTCCAGAACTCCCCGCACAACCCCACGGGCGGGGTCGCGACCGAGGAGGACCTGGCCGAGATCGCCGATGTGGTGCGCGATACCGACCTGATGGTGTTCTCCGACGAGCCATACTCGCACATGGTCTGGAGGGGGCGTCACGTCTCCCTGCTGGCCCAACCGGGCATGCTGCCGCATGTGGTGGCGGCCTACTCATTCAGCAAGTCTTACAGCATGAGCGGCTGGCGGATCGGGTTCGCGGCGGCCTCCCCGGACGTGGTCGAGGCCATCGGCGGGTTGATCAACACCACGGCCTCGTGCGCCCCGCCCTTCGTGCAGGAGGCCGCCATCGCGGCGCTCGACCTCGACGCCGAGACCCGCGACCGCACCATGAAGCTCTTCGAGGCCAAGGTCGATTTGCTGGTCCGAGGACTGTCCACGATCGAGGGCATGGTCGTCTCGAAGCCTGCGGGCACCTTCTACGTGTTTCCCGACGTACGCCCGATCTGCAACCGACTGGGGCTGACCTCGCACGGACTCGCCCTCTACCTGCTGGAAGGCGCGGACGACCATTTCGGGGTCGCCTGTCTGGGCGGCGAATCGTTCGGGGAGGCGGGCGAAGGCTTTTTACGGTTCAGCTGCGCCGAGACCGACGAGCGGATCGCACGGGCCGTGGAATTCCTGCCCGTCGCCTTCGCCCGTTCCGAGCGAGTCGCCCAGTTCCGGCAACTCCACCCGGAATTCTGCCTGAGCCAGCCCTATCCCAGTCGCTCATGAGCCCAGCGTGACCTCGATACGGGCCATCTCGTGGGGCGTGAGGTCCAGCGGGACGGAATCCCCTACGCAGGGCAGGTCGATGATCAGCTCGCCGTGGAAATCGGTCTGACGGGCCGCGATCGGGTCCCGGAAGAAGCGAACCTTGCAGCGAGCCGCGTAGCCAGAGGTCTCGACCAGGATCAGGGACAGCCCCCAGCCTCGCCCGTCGGCCGTGGCCTTCACGAACTCGACCTGGACGACGGCGATCGCCTTGCTCTCGACCTGGATGAGCCAGCCCGAGGGGCCGGAACGCGGCGGCCCGGCCTCGGTGGGCACCACGCACACGGGCGTGAGGAAGTCCTGCGAGGCGCGGAAGGGATGGTCGTGATCGAGCACCACGCCCAGCTTGAACGATCGCTCGGTCTCCGCCCCGGCAAGCAGCAGGGTGTCGAGCATCCTCGTCCCGTGACGACGATGGTGGGTCAAACCGCCGAACAGGAGGGTGGTACGCTGCGACCGCGTGGAGATCTCGATCGCGTCGGGCGTCTCGGGCCGTTCGGTCTCGGTCGCCGATGGGGACAGGAGCCCCGCGCGTCGCAGCCTCGACGTGGCATCGGGCCAGGCCCATCGGCAGGCCACGTAAGTCGACCAGGGCGAGGCATGGGCAAGCTGAGTCCGGAGGTCGTCATCCAGGAAATCCAGATGAACGTCGATCTCGACGTTGGGCCGACCGCTCCAAAGGCGAAACTCCTGGCGGAAGCGGACGAGGATCCGGCCGTCCTCGGGATGCACGAGCTTCCCCACCGATGATGCCCGGACGAGTGCCGGGCCTGCGTAGTCGATCGTGAAGTCCTCTCCCACCATTCGGGAGGACGCCGCCTGCCCCTTCTCGTCCAGGAGGCCCACGACCGCGATCTGCTGGCCCATCCGCGCAGTGGTCTCGCCCCGGAGGCGGAGGGAACGGATACCGCCGGTTGCGGGGTCGATCTCGACCTCGGTGGTCTCGTTCCGGAGCGTCTGACCGTCGACGCCTACGAACGCGGAGGCGGGCAACGTCGATTCCGGTGCCGAGTCGCGGGGCACCCACGAGAAGCCGAAGCCCGCGAGTTCGACGACCCCGACCACGCCGTCCTCGGTCGGCTGAGCCGCGATCAAGGGCCCTTCGGCCATGAGGTTGTCCGAAGCTCCGGGCAGAACCACAGGGGCCTTGCGTGCGATGCCAAGCGGATTCAGGACGAGGAAGCCCGGTCGCCCTCCCGCCGAGCTCCCCGCGATGGCCCCCGCAAGGCGGACGCGGGCACGTTCTTCCTCGTGGTCGAGCATCGACTCGGCCTGGACAAGGTGCCCGGTCTCCAGCGGTTCCTCGATCGCCGCGAATCGTGCCTCGGACGCGGTGATCGGCCCGCGAGCGGGCACGTCGTCGCCGACTTCCGAGGCGGGATGAGTCAGCGATTCGGCGAGTGCGTCGATCACGGTCAGGGCATCCAGACGCGATCGCAGGCGGGCATGGCGGACGGCCCCGGAGATCGGCTCGGGCGACGATCGGGCGACGGCCTGGTCCAGGTAAGGCGTTGTGTAGTCGTCGGGCTTCGGGCGGAACATCTCCCACGGACGGTCGCTGAGGTGGAAGTAATCGCCGACCGTGACGAGCCTCGCGAGCACGGGCGAGTATGAGTTCATGCGGCGGAAATCGACGAACCAGCCGGCGACGGGGTTGGGCCAATGAGCGATCGCGACCGTCGCCACATGGTCATCCTTCATACTCTTGCCCAGCCTCCAGGCGAGCCGCGAGGCTTCGGAGGGGCGATCCGCCGAGATTGGCGGCCTCATCAAGGTTTCCAGATGACTGCCGTCGGGGCTCTCCCACAGCCGTTTCGTCTCGATCGGGATGGGGAATCGTCCCGAGTCCAGCCCCAAATGCAGTGCGAATCGGAATCCGAACCGTCGCGCCAGCTGCGCCCGCTGCGGGTAGAGGGCGAACCTCCGAGTGGCGAGCGTCTCGACGTTGCGATCGTCCAGATGCGTCCGGTAGACCTCTCCCCCCTTGCGATACTGCCAGAGGATCGAGGTCAGCGGTGCGAGCGGTTCGGCGATCTCGCCATAGGTCCCGCCCACCACGTCGGCCCAACCGTCCGTCACGGCCGTCCGCAAGGCAGCCACCGCGTCGGGATCGACCGCCGCCGTTCGGTCGATCGCGGAGGCCGGGGCGATCACGCTGAACGGGGTGCGAGCGGCCAGCGAGTCGGCGAGGGAGCCCGCGGGCAGTGCCGGATCCAGCAGGACGAGGTCGAGCAGATACGCATCGACCGGATAGAACCGCTCGCGAGCTTGCGTGAGGACTTCGAACGCGGCGCGGAGCCGGTTGGAGGCCCCGGTCCGCTCGCCCGCGAGCCAGTCCTTCGCACCTTGAAGGGTCTCTCGCGTGAGGCTCTCCAGGTCCAGGCAGTCGGCGTGCCCCATGGCCAGCGTGAGGTCTTTGAGCCACCATCTCGCCGTGCCGAGGGCGTAGAAGTCGCCAACCAGCGGATCGCCCGGGTCACCCGGCTCGCTCCCCGGTTCCAGCTTGTCCAGCAGGCTCCGGACGAGTGCGTGGCGGTCGATCCCGCCTTCCACGACCATCGCGTTCGCGTCGGTGGCGAGCTGGCGATAGTCCTGCGGAAGCCGCTGGCCGGCGCCCTGGGCCACGATCCGCACGTCGCCCGGGTCGGGGTAGGGGGGGAATTCCACGCCCTCGATGATGGGCAACGAGTCGACCCTCGCCAGCAGAGCAGGGTGCCAGGCCGCCGAGATCGCGGCCCAGGCGGCCTCGGCCTGCGACTCGGGGAAGGACTGCGGGATCTCTTTGCCGGGGTGCTCGACCATCACGATCAGGCGTCGCGACGGCGGCAGTTCCTCGCCGGAGGTCTCCATGCGTCAGACCCCGAGCGAGGATTGAAGGTCGCGAAGGGCAGAGGCAATCGTTTCGACCTGAAGCTTCAGGCTCTGGACCTGCTCGCGGAGTTCGGCAAGTTCGGCGGTCACCGCTGCATCGGTCGCGGGGCGGGAGGGGGTCGAGGCCTCGGACCTTGCGGGGGGCGGAGCATCGTCCATCAGAGGGGCCGATCGGGCGAACTCTTCGCGGACGCGCACGAGCTCATTCGGCGGGTAGAGATTGTGAGTGACGACGGCGCCTCGACGCTGGCCGGGCGTGGTCAGATAGACCACCAGGTCCATGTCCTTGAGCGTGTTCAGGATACCCTGGAGGGCGTCGAGATCGGGGATCGGCTCCATCCTGGCGGCTCGGGCCCGGAGATCGCCTTCGGTCTGCTTCCCCCGGAGCAAGAGCTCGGCCATGACCGCCATCTCGACGGGCTTGTTCCGCAGGCCGATCCAGTCGTAAAGCGTGTGCTTCCACTTCACGACCCGCCCCGAGCCCTCGATCATGACCGCCGCGCCCTTTTTGCGCAGCTCGATGAGGATCTCCTCCACGTCGTCCGCGTCGAAATTGGTCACGGGGTCGCGGTTGGACTTCTGGTTGCAGCCGGTCACGATGGCGGCGACCGACATGGGATAGTATTCGGGGGTGGTCTTCTGCTTCTCCACCAGAACGCCCGCCACGCGCCGCTCGCGATGGGAAAGCGGCACCCAGGTTCGTCCTTCGCTTGCGGTCAGGGTCATGAGGGGTCGAGGTCCGGGGGAGCACAGGGTCGGAGGCCGGAGGATCATGGTAGCCGGTGGGGCCGACCGCCTCAAGCGCGTCAAAATCGATCGAGCAGGGCTTTGGTCGATCGGAAGGTCCCGGCCACGTCTCCCTTCGCGTCGGGCCAGATGGTCAGAAAGCCGCGGTATCCGATCTCTTCGAGGGCGCCCAGATAGTCCTCCCAGGCGAACGAGCGCCCCGCGGTCACCCCGCGACGGCCGAACCCTCCCGCGATCGTGGCGTTGCGTTCCTGGTCGGGCGCGTAGGCATGAACCAGCCACTGGCTGAGGGCGACCGCCACGCTGCCGGGGTCGTGGCCCGAGACGAGAAGCGGCGATG
This sequence comes from Planctomycetales bacterium, assembly GCA_031411935.1. Lineage (GTDB taxonomy): Bacteria > Planctomycetota > Planctomycetia > Isosphaerales > Isosphaeraceae > JAQGHR01. Next base: position 4,792 of record JANOBY010000459.1, read on the forward strand.
GGTCGAGGCTGGCTGCGAGCCCCGGGGAGGCGATCATGTCGAGGATTGCGGCGGTGGCAACTCCCGGATCGGGGGCGGTCTCGATGGCGAGCCGCACTCCGCGATGATCAGCCCTCCGGCCCAGCTCGGTCAGAGCGTGGACAAACGAGGTGCGTCGAAGGGCATCGTCCTCGGCCGGGATCGCTCCCGGGTTGAGCAGGACGAGCCGGGTGCCGAGCTCGTAAGTCAGGGCGAACGCCCGATCGGCCCGGGTGAGCCGGGAATCGAGGTCCTGGTCGGTATCCCACGGCCGGCGCGTGGGGAGGTTCAGCGCGATGAGCGAAAGCTCGACCGAACGCAGGGTGTGACGCAGATCGCGTCGGCCTGTCTCCGAGAGGCGATCCGGCGAGAGGTCCCCCGCGGCATCCAGGACAACGCCCTTGGCGCCGAGAACCGCCGCCTCGCGAATCTGATCACGCGGGGATCGGGACGGGTCCAGGCCGATCCGAAGTCCGAGGGGAGAGCGGATCAAGGTACAACCTCCGATTGGCGCCGCAAGGCGCGGGGTGTTTCAATGGGCACCACGCCCTCTCCATTGAACCCTGACGTCGAGGTCCGCGAACAGAGAGGATTCGGCCTGATGGCGGCCCAGAGGGGGAGGATTCGCGTTAATCTGGATCTCGAACCGCTGCATCTCCGCGCGGCCCTGCAGGCCCGAGCAAGGGTTATCCTTGAGGGCGGGACCGGCTTCGGGAATGCAGGCCGATGGAGCTTCTACGGCTTCGAGCCCCGCCAGACGATCTCGGGCCGCCATCCCGCCGGCCTGCCGCTTTCGGCCCTGGAGACGGCGATCGCTCCGAGTCCCGAGGCGATCGACCGCGACCCCGAGGGCCCCCCGTTCCTCGGCGGTTGGATCGGCTATTTTGCCTACGACCTCGGCCGGAGCTTCGAGCGCCTGCCTTCGCGGGCACGCCGCACCTCGGACCTGCCCGATTTCCACTTCGAACGCTATAGCCTGATCGCGATTGTGGAAGAAACCACCGGGCGGGCCGAGATCGTGGCGACCGACGATCGCGACGAGGGTCCGTCGCTCGTCCAGGCTCGGGTCGATGCCCTTCGTCGAATCCTCCAGAAACCCTTCGAATCCTCGCCCGGGAGCCGTCTTCGTTCGCCCATTGTCAGCAACTTCACGCGGGATCACTACATGGAGACGGTCGAGCGGGCTCTTGATTACATCCGAGCCGGCGACATCTTCCAGGTTAACCTCTCGCAAAGATTCGAGGCCGAGGGTCGCTTCGAGCCCTTGGACCTTTACCGAAGGCTCAGTGCGAGGAGCCCCGCGCCTTATTCGGCCTTGCTTCCCGTGGGGATGGATTCGTTCGTCATCTCCGCCAGCCCCGAGCTGTTCTACGAGACTCGGGGCGATCAAATCGTGACCCGGCCCATCAAGGGCACCAGGCCGCGCGGGATCACGTCCGCTGAGGACCTTGCGTTCGTCGAGGAGCTCCGGTCGAGCGCGAAGGACCATGCCGAGCTGACCATGATCGTGGACCTGGAGCGGAACGACCTAGGCCGGTTCTGCGAGTATGGATCGGTCAAGGTCACCGAGCCCGGACGCGTCGAGACCTTCGCCCAGGTGCACCATCGGGTCGCCACGGTCGAGGGCCGCATCCGGGCGGGTATCGGCCGCATCGACGTGCTTCGGGCCATGTTCCCGGGCGGATCGATCACGGGCGCCCCCAAGATCCGGTCCATGGAGATCATCGACGAGTTGGAACCCACGCGACGGGGCGTCTACACGGGTGCCATCGGCTACTTCGATGATTCGGGCAACTCCGCGTTCAACATCGCGATCCGTACCATGATTCTCGAAGGCGGACGCGTGTCGTTCCAGGTCGGGGGCGGGATTGTGGCCGACTCGAAGCCCGAAGCTGAGTACGAGGAGACCCTCCACAAGGGCCGCGCCATGCGTGAAGTCCTGGAGGAACTCGCCCCATGATCTGGACCCAGGACCGTTGGATCGAAGATCAGGATTTCTCGATCGGGGCCGAGGATGACCTATGCGTTCACGGCATAGGGCTCTTCGAAACGTTCCGCACCTGGAACGGGCGGGCCCCTCTCCTGGAGCGTCATCTCGATCGCCTGACTCGTTCCGCGTCCGAGCTGGGGATCTCGTTTCAACGAGCGTCCCTCCCGGATCATCGTACGATCGAGTCGTTTCTAACCTCGAATCCGCACGGGGGTGAGTCCGTCTTCCGGGTCACGCTGAGCGGAGGCCCATTGAGCGGCCCAGGGCGGGTCTGGATGCGACGAGGTCCGCTGCCCGGGACGTCGTCGTCGCGACTCGGTTCGAAACTTCTGGCCTGTCCGTCGCCGGTCTCGGAGTTCGATGTCCTGTCCCGCCACAAGACCACGAACTACTGGTCGAGACAACTCGTCCACTATCGGGCCATGTATGAGGGGTTCGACGAGGCATTGTTCCTGATGCCCACACGCTTCGGATCCGTGGCCGTCGAGGGATCGCGGACGAACCTCTTCCTGGTGGTCGGGGATCGACTCCTGACGGCGGCCGAGGATGCGCCGATCCTGCCCGGTGTGATGCGAGGTCTTGTCCTGGAACTGGCGGCGAGGATCGGACTTGAGATTGAGGTCGTCGGCTGGAGCTCGATTCAGGAGCAGGCGGGGAGCCTACCTCTGGAAGGGGCCGACGAGGTCTTTCTCACGAACTCGGTGCGGGGCATCCTCCCGGTCTGGCAGGTCGGGGGACGCTCGTTCTCGACCGTCAGGACGATCACCGAACGGCTGCAGACGGCCCTTGAGGCCTGGTTGAAGGAGGAAGTCCAGTGCGCGTGATCACCGTGAGCGAGGTCTCCTCATGGATGGGGAAGTTTGCCCCTCTCGACCTGGCCGAGCCCTGGGACAACGTGGGGCTGCTCTGGGGCGATCCGACCGATCGCGTCGAACGGGTCATGACCTGCCTGACGGTCACGCCCGAGACGGCCGGAGAGGCGGTCTCGAGTGGCGTGAATCTCATCGTGTCGCACCACCCCGTGCTGTTCCGCCCCACGCAGAAGGTCGTGGTCGGCGTCGGAGAGGGCCGGCTCCTCTGGTCGTTGGCCCGCGCGGGAGTGGCGATCTATAGCCCCCATACGGCCTTCGATAACGCGGCCCAGGGGATCAACCAGGGGCTCGCCGAACGCTTTGATTTGCGAGAGATTCGTCCCTTGCGTGAGGCCCCGGCCCGACCGCGCTTCAAGGTTGTCACCTTCGTTCCGCCCGGCGACCGCGACCCGGTCCTATCGGCGAGCTTTGCCGCGGGGGCAGGACAAATTGGGGACTATTCCGAGTGCTCCTTCACCACGGCAGGGAGGGGCACGTTCTTCGGGTCGGAGGCGACGCACCCCACAGTCGGGCAGGGCGGACGTCGGGAACAGGTCCGCGAGTGGAAAGTCGAGATTGTCTGCCCAGGCGATCGGCTTGAGGGTGTACTGGAGGCGATTCGGCGGGCCCACTCCTACGAAGAGCCCGCGATCGACGTGATCCCGCTCCGCGACGAACCCTCGGGCCCCGGGGTGGGGCGGATCGGGCGACTCGTCGAGGCTCAAAGCCTGGAGAGCTTTGCGACGATGGTCTCGCGGGAGCTGGGCTCGTCAACGATCCAATATGCCGGTGAGCCCACGCGGCGTGTCGAGACGGTGGCGATCGCATGCGGGGCGGGCGACGACTTCCTGAAGGATGCCCATCGGGCCGGGGCGGACGTCCTGCTCACGGGCGAGGCCCGGTTTCATCGCGGCCTGGAGGCCCGGTCTCTGGGCATCGGCCTGGTGGTCGCGGGGCATCACGCGACCGAGCGGCCGGGCGTGGAGGCCCTGGCCCTGCGGCTTGCCGAGGCCTTCCCGTCGCTCTCGGTGTGGGCCAGCCGGGTCGAAGCAGACCCGTTCTTGAGCGTCTCCAGCTGAGGCAAAAAAGAACCCCCGGCTGGGGCCGGGGGTCTGACTCACTTCGAGGGTCGGTCCAGGGCAAGTTGCTCAGGACGCGGGGACGGGCTCGGCGTCGGTCGGGCCGCTCTTCCCGGTGCGGGTGGTGGGCACGGGCAGGAACGACTGGTGTTCCCAGGTTCCGGCCCACTCCTTGCCAGCCCAACGCTGGAGGGAGATGTTGCGGACCGTCGGGCGGTCCTCGTCGCGGATCACATCGACCCAAGCGCCGGTATAGGCCGCGCGAACCTGGGCGGAGGTGCCGCCCACGCAAAGAAGACGCTCGCCACCGGGGGCGAGACAGGCCACGGCCCGCCAGTCTTGAGCGCTTGTTGATTCTGCAGAGCTCATCAGTCAGTCATCCCCGCCCGCAGGAGCGATAGTAAACCCGGTGTGAACCAGGCGACTCCCCCACGGGTCTTTGCATAACAGCAGAAGGCATCAACGGTTGCGAAGGAGCCCCGGGCCGCAACTGGGCCAGGGACGCGGGGCACACCAATCTTTCGGCATGATTGCATTCTAGACCACCGGCGGGAGAAGACAACTCGGCGCGAACGCCAGCATTGTCGTCAACAATCGGCCAAGACGGCCCAAGATCCGGCGCCCGAGCCCATTCGGATGGAGAAGCCTGCAAGAAGGCTTCGCGAAGGTGGGTGGTCGTTTCGGATTGCAAACCCTTACCGGCGGAGGCTGTGTGCCCTCACCTTCATGAATGGATTGTAGCGACGGGCGGCCCTGCGTGCGACTCAAATCCACGAAAAAACTTCCAATTCGCCCTTGGGACAGGTCGCCTTCGTGGTCGATGCCCGCTCAACGGTCTCCCAGACGCATAAGGACCTTACCGCTCCTGCCCGGGACCTCCGCCTTCTTCACGGCCTCGGCCACCTGGTCCATCTTAAAGCTCTCCCCAACCTGGGTCGCCAGCGTCCCCTCGCGGATCTGTTGGGCGATCTCGCGGAACAGCGACAACGATTGAGGGATCGACCGGCTCCGCATCCAGTGGCCCAGCCAGAACCCCTCCACGACCCTACGGCCCGCGATCATCTTCCGGGAATCGATACGCAGGGGTTCGCCCGTGAGCGTCCCATAAACCAGCAGCCGACCGTCCGCGGCCAGGCTGTCGAAGGCCCCGGTCCCCGCGTCGCCCCCAACCGGATCGATGGCGAACTGGACGCCCTCGGGGCCGACGATCCGCCTCACGGCGTCGGGGATGGATTCCTCGGAGGTGCTGACCACGGCGTCGGCCCCCATCGCGGTCAATTCGGCCTTGGCCTCCGACCTTCGCACCACGTTGAGCGTCTTGATACCATCGTGCTTCGCGAGCCGGATGATCATCTTTCCCAGTTCCGATCCTGCCGCCGTCTGGAGCAGCCAGGCCCCTTTCGGCACCTTCAACACGTGCCGGACCATCGCCAAGGCGGTGCCTGGATTCACAAAGAAGGAGGCCACCTGCTCGTCCGGGATGTCGGCCGCCACCGGCCTCGCCTGCCGGGCCGGGATCACGGCGTACTCGGCCCAGTTCCCGCCCGCTCCGTTGATGACGGTGACCCGTTTCCCCTTCACGAGCCACCCCAGCAGGCCTGAGCCGACCTTGTCCACGACCCCCACGCCCTCGAACCCCGGGGTGGAGGGCAGGGCGGGTAGCACGCCGTATCGCCCCCGGACCACGAGCAGGTCCGAGGGGTTCACGGGGCTGGCGATCATGCGGACTCGGACCTCGCCGGGGCCGGGCTCCGGGGTGGGCACCTCGCGCACGGAGAGGACCTCGGAAGGCTCGCCGAACCGCTCGAAGACGATCGCTTTCATGACGTGTGAGGCTTTCCTGAAAACCCGATGAGGCGAAAAACGAACCCAAAACGAACCCATTTTGGGCCCAAACGAAGCCAAACGAACCCAATCTCGGGGACAAGCCTGGGCAACGTAAACACCTTACACGAAAGGCCATGCTCGTGGTAAGCCGTTCCGCCGCTTGGGTTCGTTCGGGAAATTCGCTATCGTGAAGAAATCCTCTCCCGCAACGCGTCTCCAATGAAGGTCCCGGATCATGAACGTCCCGCCGATCGTCTCCACGCAGTGGCTGGAAGACCACCTCCACGACCCGTCGGTGCGTGTGGTCGATTGCCGGGGGTACGTGTCCACGCGCGCGGTCGCACACGGCGTGGAGGAGGCGGACTACCTGGGGGCGATCAAGGAATACGAGCAAGAGCACATCCCCGGCGCGGTTTACGTGGACTGGACGTCCGACATTATCGATCCCGACGACCCCGTTACCGCGCAAATCGCGTCCCCGGAGAGATTCGCCGAAGCCATGGGCTCGCGAGGGATCGACGGTGAGACTCACGTCGTGGCCGTGGATCACATGGGCGGCCAGTTCGCGACCCGACTATGGTGGGCCCTGCGATACTACGGGCATGATCGCGTGTCGGTACTCGACGGCGGGTGGAATCGCTGGCTCGACGAGGATCGCCCGACGGATGCGGAGCCCGTGGCGGTCGATCGCCGCACATTCGTCCCGAAAATCAGGCCCGAGTTGCGGATCACCGCCGAAAGCCTTCGCGATCGCCTGAGCGAGTCGTCTCTTCAGATCCTCGATGCCCGAGATGCTGGCCAATACACGGCCGCACGACGCCGCGGGCCCCGAGGGGGCCACATCCCGGGCGCGGTGAATGTGCCCCGCGAGCGATTCTTCGCCGAGGGGGGCGGGGCTCTTCCCGAAGAGGAGCTGAAAGGGCGGTTTTCGGACCTGGGCGTCGCCCTGGACCGGCCGGTTGTCGCCTATTGCAACGGTGGAGTGGCGGCGACCGTGGTCCTGTTCAATCTGTACCGGGCTGGCATGGAGAACGCGGCCAACTACGACGGGTCCTGGAACGAGTGGGGGGCCCGACTGGACTTGCCCGTCGAGTGATCCGGACTGCGTGATTGCTTGCTCACGGAGAGCGCAAGAACCCCAAACGGCCCCATTGCGATTCGCGGACGGGCCCGCCATAGTGCAATGTTACCCCGGCCGACGGCCCGGAGATGCCCGCCCATCGTTTCCGGGCCGCACGATCTTATCCTCCCCTTCTGTCGGCTTCCTGGGAGAGAACGAACGATGACTGAGAACGACCCGAAGCGACCGCGATCCGGCCACAGCCGGCGCGACTTCCTGAGAGGATCGGGCCTGGCCGCCGCCACGGCCGTCCTGACCGGGCCGGCCACCGCCGCGCTCGACGAAGCCCAGGCCGCCCAGGAAGGGCCGAAGGTCCTCGCGGGCGAGGTGCCCGTGACCCTCAAGGTCAACGGCCAGGAAATGACCTGCCAGGCCGAGCCCCGCAGCACCCTGCTGGACACCTTGCGCCACCGGCTCGACGTGACCGGCCCGAAGCGGGTCTGCGATCGCGGTAGCTGCGGCGCATGCACGGTGATCATGGACGGCGAGACCGTGTACTCGTGCACCACGCTCGCCGTTTCGGCCCAGGGCAGCGAGATCCAGACGATCGAGAGCTTCGACACCGGCGAGAAGGGCGTTCCCCACGCCTTCCACCAGTGCGACGGCCTCATGTGCGGATACTGCACGCCGGGCTTCGTGACTGCGTGCAAGAACCTGCTCGACAAGAACCCGAACCCCACGGTCGAAGAGGCCAGGCGCGGGCTCGACGGCAACATCTGCCGGTGCGGCACTTACATCGGCGTGCTCGAAGCGGCCCTCGCCGCGGCCAAAGCCATGAAGGGAGCCTGAGCCATGGCCAGTTGGCCCGAAAATCCTCGCCTGATCGGCAAGAACATCGCCCGCCTGGACGGAATGGCCAAGGCCTCCGGCAAGGCGAAGTATCCCTCGGACATGCGTCCCGAGAAGATGCTCTTCGGCGTGATGCTCTATAGCCCCCACGCCCACGCCAAGATCAAGAGCATCGACACCGCCGCGGCCGAGAAGATGCCGGGCGTGGCCGCGCTCGTGGTCATCGCCAAGGAAGGGGCCACGCTCCGCTTCCAGGGCGACGACATCGCCGCCGTGGCCGCCGAGACCGAGGAGCAGGCCCGCGACGCGGTCCGCGCGATCAAGGTCGATTACGAGATCCTCCCGCACGCCGTGACCGAGGCCCAGGCCACCGCGCCCGACGCCCCCAAGGTCATGCCCCGGGGCAACACCCAGCCCGGCCGCGCCCAGGTCACGGGCAAGCCGGAAGACGCCCTGAAGGGGGCCGACGCCGTGATTGAGGGCGAGTACTCCGCCCCGGTCATCACCCACGTCTGCCTTGAGCCCCACGGGCTCACCGCCCGGTGGGACAAGGAAGACGCGATCACCGCGTGGGCCAGCACCCAGGCCGTGCAGGCCACGGCGGGCGAGCTCGCGGGCAAGTTCAGCATCCCGCAGACGAACGTGACCGTGCTCACGCCCGTGATGGGCGGCGGGTTTGGTTCGAAGTTCGGCGCCGACATCTGGGGGCTTACCGCCGCCGAGCTGTCGCAGAAGGCCGGCGGACGCCCCGTGAAGATGTTCCTCGACCGCGTGCAGGAGCACCTCGCGGCGGGCAACCGCCCGAGCGTGATCGGCAAGGTCAAGCTTGGCGGGAACAAGGACGGGACGCTCGTGGGGCTGATCGCCGAAACCTCGGGCACCGGCGGAACTCGCGGAGGGTCCAACTTCCCGTTCCCGTACGTTTATACGGTGAAGGACCTCTCGCGGAAGCACACCGAGATCTTCGTCAACGGCGGAGGTGCCCGGGCCATGAGGGCGCCCGGCCATCCCCAGGCCTGCATCGTCATGGAATCGGCCATGGACGACCTGGCCGACAAACTTGGGATCGACCCCCTGGAGATGAGGCTCAAGAACCTCCCCAAGGACTTCCGCACCAAGATCTACAACGAGCAGGTGCCCATCGGGGCCAAGCTCATCGGATGGGAGAACCGCAAGCCGCGCGGCGAGAACGGCAAGGGCCCGATCAAGCGCGGGTACGGCATGGCGCTGCACCAGTGGGGCGGCGGCGGGACGAATGACAAGCAGGTCGCCTGCACGATCAGCCCCGACGGGTCGGTCGAGGTGAAGACGGCCACCCAGGACATCGGCACCGGCGCCCGGACCATCCTGGCGATCATCGCGGCCGAGATCCTGGGGCTTGAGGTGAAGGACATCACGTCCAACATCGGCAACTCCACGTTCCCGCCGGGCCAGCCCTCGGGCGGCTCGACGACCACGCCGTCCATGGCCCCTCCCTGCTTCAACGCCGTGAGCAAGGCCCGCGACGAGTTGTTCGTCCGCCTGGGCAAGGCGATTAATGAGGCCCCGGCCGATCTCGAGCTCAAGGAGGGGAAGGTCCTGGTCAAGGGCCAGCCCGCCATGGACTGGAAGGAAGCCTGCCGCAAGCTCGGGATGATGCCCGTGAGCGTGACGGCAGGAGCGGCCGAAGGGCTCGCGTCCGGCGGCGTGGGCGGGTGCCAGTTCGCCGACGTATCGGTGGACGTCGAGACCGGCGTGGTCAAGATCAACAAGATCGTGGCCGTGCAGGACTCGGGCCTGATCCTCGACATGCTCACCTGGAAGAGCCAGGTCTACGGCGGAGTGATCGGCGGGCTGAACTACGGCCTGTTCGAGGAGCGCGTGATGGACCCGGGCTCGGGCGTGATGCTCAACCCCGACATGGAGCTCTACAAGCTCGCAGGACTGAGCGACATCCCCGAGATCATCGTCCACGCCCACGACACCCCCGAGATGCGGGCCCGCGGCGTGATCGGCATCGGCGAACCCCCCACCATCGGCACCGCCGCGGCCATCGGCAACGCCGTGACCAACGCCGTCGGGGTCCGAGTGAACAAGTTCCCCATGTCCCCCATGAACGTCCTCAACGCCCTGGCCTCGGCGTCCAAAGAAGGGAAGGCGTGAACATCCATGCAAGCCTTTGAATACGCGGGGCCCTCGACCGTCGAGGACGCCCTGAAGGCCCTGAGCGGGGCCAAATCCTCCGAAGCGCTTTCGGGCGGCACCGATCTGATCAGCCGGATGAAGGATTACGTGACGAGCCCCGACCGCGTGGTCTACCTCAAGGGCGTGAAAACCCTGGCGGGGATCACCGCAGGGCCCGACGGCCTGACCCTGGGCGCCGGCACGAAGCTCGCCGATCTGATCGCCGACAAGACCGTGGCCGAAAAATACCCGGCCCTGAGGCAGGCGACCCTCGAGGTCGGAACGCCCCAGATCCGCAACATGGCGACCGTGGGCGGAAACCTCCTCCAGCGCCCTCGGTGCTGGTACTACCGATCGGGCTTCGGCTTGCTCGGCATGAAGGACGGTAAGAGCCTGGTCCGCACCGGCGACAACCGCTACCACAGCATCTTCCTGACCGAAGGGGATGCGTTGTTCGCCAACCCGTCGAGCCTCGCCACGCCGCTGGTCGCCCTGGGCGCCACGGCGACGATTGTGGGCGACAAGGGGGAGCGCACGATCCCGGTCGAAGCCCTGTATCAGGTGCCCAAGACCGCCGAAGATCGCGAGCTGACCATCGCCCCGGGTGAGCTGCTCTCGAAGATCACGATTCCCAATCCCAAGGGGAAGAACGCTTCCTACGAGGCCCGGCAGAAGCAGGCGCACGACTGGCCGCTGGTGCTCTGCTCGGTCTCGATCGACGGCGTGGGCGAGATCAACGACAGCAAGATCGTGATCTACGGGGTTGCCCCGGTCCCCTGGCGGAGCGAGGCCGCCGAGGCCGCGATCAAGGGGCACGTGCTCGACGCCGCGTCCGCCTCGGCCGCCGCCGAGGCCGCCGTGAAGGATGCCAAGCCCCTTTCGATGAACGCCTACAAGGTGGGCCTCACGAAAACCGTGGTCAAGCGGGCCCTGCTTGCCGCCATCGGCAACCGTTACTGGGAGGAGGCGTGATCCCATGGCCGATCCCGACGCCGAGATTCCGTCGACCGACCTGCCCATCCTCCTGGCCGCCCCGTGCCGCCACCTCCGCAACAAGGGGATGTACGTCTACAGCGACGGCGTCTCGGGCGAGCGTCACGAGGATTACGACAACTCCATTTACTGGTGCCTGAACACCATGAAGGGCTTCGGCCCGGACGACGATTACGTGAGCGGGCCCGACTGCCGCAACCCCGAGCGGACCTGCTACCAGGCGCTGTAGGTTTCGTCACAGGTTCCGCCAAATCCTCGCCGAGGCCCGGTCTCACCTTAACATCGTGAGATCGGGCCTTGTTGTTTTGCGATTTCCGCTTGCCCACTTGCCGGGAGTGGCGCATGTTGAATCAACGCGTTGCCGGAACTCATACCGGCCGTGTCTCCCTGCCCGTCCCGTCCCCCTGATCACGAGGAGTTCCCCCGTGGGCGATAAGGCACCGAAAGACAAGGAAAAGAAGAAGAAAGCCGCCGACACCAAGAAGGCCGCCCCGAAGGCCGCGGCTCCGAAGGCCGCCGCTCCGAAGGCCGCCGCCAAGGCCGCCCCCAAGGCGGGTCCCGGCAAGAAGTGATTTTTCCGAGCGCGTCGGCCGTACGTCACCAGGGCGGCCGACGCGTCTCGCTCTCAGAACGATGAACGTCGTGAGTCGGCACGTCGAAGGAATTCACGAACGTTGGGGCTTTCGGCGATCCCGGCCAGCCCGTCGAGGATCTCATCGCGCTCCGGAGGATCGAGCAGGAACACAGCCTCAAGGGCAATGTCCATGTCCTCGGGCTCGTTCTCGATCTGATCGGCAAACTCTTGTAGGGTTGCTTCTTCATTGTAGAGGGCGTCGAGATCGGCTCGTAACTCCACAAGTGTCGGCCTGGCCTCGATGCAGCCGGTGCCCTCGAGCACGTCCAGGGCCTCCAGCGCCAATGACGGGGCAACGTCCAGCTGGGCGGCCAGTCCATCGGCCAGGGCTTCGTACAGATCGGTGCGGGCCGTTGCCTCGACCAATCGCACAAGCACCACGCCCCGCGCACTCTGGAGCCTACGGAGTTGCGGGAGAATCGCCCGGGTTAGTGTCTCGGAATCGATTCGGGTGATGCACTCGACCACCACCGCGTCGATGGCCCCCTCGTCCGTCTCGTGCAGAGTATCCGCGGTGTTGAGCAGGTCTTCGATTGTGACGTTCGGGGAGGTCATGGGCCGAAATTCCTCGCAAGGTCTTGCTCGGCCCTGGGCCTCAGGTCAATCGGCACGAGGAGATTCTCGTCCGTGTCGAGCAGCGCACACTGGCCATGTTTCACCGCGCCGATCTCAATCAGATAGCGATGGCCGGGGTCGAGGAACAGGGGGGCCCCGCCGTCCCATGAGATCAGCCCATCAGGCCGATTCGCCTTCCACTGGTGGTGGTGACCGTGGAGCATGACCCGGTGCTTCCGGTGTTGAAAGCTCCGGGACGGTTCCTCGTCTTCGAAGCACCAGAGCTCCAGAATATCCTCGGCATCGTGCCAGGGCTCCACGTGCGTGAACAGGATGTTCTCGAACTCGAGCGTCGGTACGAGCGTGGCGAAGAAGTCGAGCACCTGGGAACCGTACCGCTCGCAGAGGTCCTTGTGAGGGTCACGGCAGAGCCCGAAATCGTGATTCCCCCAGACCCCAACGGCCTGCGCCTTCACGAGCAGACTCACGGTCTCGGCGAGCCTCTTGCCGGTCTCGAACACGTCACCCAGGACCACGATGCGCTCGGCTTTGCATTCCTGCAGTCGGTCGATCGCCAGACGCAGGAACTCGACGTGTTCGTGGATGTCGGCGAGCAGGCCAAATCGCATGGCTACGGCCCCTCGGGCCACGAGAAATCCGCCTCGTTCTCGACCGCGGCCGTCTCAAAGAGGGCAGGATCGATCTCCTGAATAAACCGGCTGGGCGAGGTCACGAGTGTGGGGCCCCTCCCACCCCGTGAGACGGTCAAGGGGTAGGTCAGGGTGAGCTCGTCCATCGCCCTTGTGATCGCCACGTAGAAGACACGTCGCTCCTCGTCCTCGCCACCGGGTTCCATCAAGGCCCGCGCCGACGGGAATCCGTCGTCGATCAGCCGCGGGACGAAGACCCGCGACCATTCGAGCCCCTTGGCTTGGTGGATCGTGCTCAGGACCAGAACGCCCGAATCCGCCTCGTCGTCCGCGTCCAGGGTGTCCACTCCGTAAACGTCGCCAGCCAATAACAGGTCGCCGATCAGACGCTCGAGGCTGTCATACCGAGCGGCCAGCACGCCCATCTGCTCGATATCGGCAATGCGATTTTCGGGCCGTTCGTAGCGGGCTCGCACCGTGGCGGGATATCCGCCCTGGAGGATTGCGGCGATCGCCGCGGAGGGGTCGGCCTCGGGCCCGATGGCCTGGATCTTCCGCAGGTCGGCCACGAACCCCGCGAAATGCCCCTTCGCCTTCGTGGGCAGGAGGGTCATGACCTCGGCGGTGGCCAGCGTCGCGTGAGGATCGGCCGCACCGGCAAGCTTCTCCCAGATTGCCGCCCCCTTGGCCGGACCCACGCCGGGCAGGAGCAGCAGGAGCCGCCTCCAGGCCGACTCGTCGCGAGGGTTGGCGATCACCCGCAAGAAGGCGAGAACATCCTTGATGTGGGCCTGCTCGAAGAATCGAAGTCCGCTTCGGACCGTGTAACGGACCCCTCTGGCCACAAGTTCGGCCTGGAGCAAAATGCTGTCGTGATGGTTCCGGTAGAGCACGGCCATTCGGCTCAGATGGATCCCCTCCTCGTGGGCATCGACGATCATCTGGCAGATCAGCTCGGCTTCCTCGTAAGCGTCGGCCGTGGGCACGACCACGGGCCGGGTGCCGGGCGGTCGGGCGGAGACCAAAGTCTTGGCGAATCCGGTCTGGTTGTGGTGGATCGACGCGTTGGTGAATGCCACGATCTCGGGCGAGGACCTGTAGTTGATCTCCAGCCGAAAGATCTGCGAGCCGGAGTTGCGCTCGGGGAACTTCAGAATGTTGTCGTAGTTCGCCCCGCGGAACTTGTAGATCGACTGGGAGTCGTCGCCCACGGCCGTGAGGTTACCGGGACCGGCCCGGGCGATCGATTCAACAAGGTCGCTCTGCACGAGGTTCGTGTCCTGCATCTCGTCCACGAGCAGATGCGAGAATTGCCGGCCGAGCCGCTCCCTTTGATCGGGGAATTCCTGGATGAGCCGGAACCACTGGCCCAGCAGGTCATCATAATCCATGCAGTTGGCGGCCTTCTTCTTCGCGGCGTAGATCTCGGCCGACTGCTCGATTTTGGGCAACCATTCGCCCCAGTTCGGGAAGCGGTCGGCCACGACCTCGGCCAGGGGCCTCCTCACATTAAAGCTGTAGCTGATGAGGTTTGCGATGGCGCCGGGCTTCGGGGCGATCGTGCCGGTGCCCAGCTTCCCGGCCTCGTCCATGGCCAGACGGATCAGGTCCGCCTGGTCCTCGCCATCCAGAATCGTGAAATTCGGCCCAAACCCAAGAGGCTCGGCCGCGCGCCTGAGGAGGCGATTCCCGATGTGGTGGAAGGTGCCCGCCCAGACCTGCGCCGCCTGGGGGCCGATGAGAGTTTCGAGGCGGCTCACCATCTCGCGAGACGCCCTGCGAGTGAAGGTCACCAGCAAAATCGAGCTGGCAGGAACGCCTTTGGCGATCAGGTACGCAACGCGGTAGGTGATCACGCGTGTCTTGCCCGAGCCTGGCCCGGCCAGGATCAGGTTGTAACCGTCGGGTGCCATCGCGGCCAGGCGCTGCGGCTCGTTCAGGTCATGCGCAAACGACTCGCGCAGACGGCCGTCGGCCGACCTCTGGATCTTGATCTTCCTCATGGGGGAGGCCGGACCTTCTTGGGATACCCAAATTTGACGGAATCTTTATCATACTGAACTTGGTACGACCCGATCTAGGCGCGGTCGTCGCGACGGAATGAGCCCGAGGCTAGGATGGCTTCCATGGACCACGCTCCTGATCTGACGATCCTCAACGATCCCCGCGTGTACCTGGTCGGCCGCCAGTCGATAGACGAGGAAGGCCTCCGCCAGTTCCTCTCCGACGAGAAGGTCAGCCGCTGGACGACCGACACCGAAGAAGCCGGCGAGACCCTGGTCGAGGTCGCCGGTCGGCTCTGCTACAAGTCTTACGCCAAGCCTCGCCCTGGCGGAAATTCGGCCTACATCGGCCACATTCTCGAGGTCGGCCACGGCTCGGTGCTCGAACACGCCGTGTTCAACTTCATCATCACCGGCGTGAGTCGATCGTTCACTCACGAGCTGATTCGACATCGCGCCGGGTTTGGATACTCGCAGCTAAGTCAGAGATTCGTGGACGAGTCGTCGTGCGCGTTCGTGGAGCCCGACCCGATCGCGCAGGACCCTGAACTGCACCGGATCTGGATGGAGACGATTGCCACCTGTCAGTCCGCGTACAAGGCCCTGGCCGACGGGCTGAACGCCCGCTTCGCGTCGATCGAGGACCGCACCCTGCGTCGCAAGAAGGCGAGAGAGGCCGCGCGGTCGGTCCTGCCCAACGCAACCGAGACCCAAATTTTTGTGACCGGCAATGCCCGCGCCTTGCGACACTTCATCGAGATGCGCGGCGACGCCGCGGCCGACGCCGAGATCCGCAAGGTGGCGGTCGCCATGCTGAAGGTCCTGCAAGCCGAGAGCCCGAACCTGTTCGGCGACTACTCGCTGGTGGACCTCCCCGAAGGTGGCCAGTCCACGACCACCCCGCACCGCAAGGTTTGATCGTCTTGCGTACAGAGGTTGACGCCTGTAGACTGATTCTTCTGTCGCCTCTTATGCGACACAAGGAGGAAGTCTGGTGTCAGCCGACCTTTGGAACGACGCCGTACAGCACCTGCGGGCGGCCGATGATCGCTGGCATCCCTTGATTGAGAGTGTGGGCATCTGCACGCTCAAGCCCCGCAAGGACCACTTTGGCACCCTCGTACGCGCCATCATTGGTCAGCAGATCTCGGCGAAGGCCGCCTCAACGATTGACGCCCGATTGAGAACCCTCTCTGGCGAGCCTCACGAGCCTCGCGCGATCCTCGAGGCGGGCGAGGCGGCGCTTCGATCGTGCGGGCTCTCGGGCGTGAAAGCTCGGTACGTCCTGAACCTGGCCGAAGCGGTCGTGGAGAAGCGGGTCCCGTTGGCCAGGCTGGCGAGGCTGGACGATGAGACCATCAAGAACCGGCTCACGTCGATCAAGGGGATCGGCCCCTGGACCGCCGAGATGTTCCTGATCTTCAGCCTGAACCGCCCCGACGTCCTGCCTGTGGGCGATCTGGGTGTGAGGGCGGGCTTGCGAGACTTTCACGGCCTGGAGGGCCTGCCGTCGCCGAGGGAATGCGTCGAGCTGACCGAGACCTGGCGTCCCTACCGATCGATCGCCATGTGGTACCTGTGGCGAGTGATCGACGCGCGTCCCACGAATTCGGGAAACGGCCCGATCCAGCAGCTCAAGCAGGGGCCTGCCGACGACATCCCGAACTGACTGACTGGCTTACGGTCTGGACGAATCCAACGATTGACGAAAGGATCCGGTCCCAGGTCGCGATGATGTCGTCTGGAGGGAGCAAGGTGTTGCTCCTCCGACAATCTCCTCGCACAACCGTACCGAGGGCTTAGGCATGCCGCGGTTCTGTACCGGCCTCGAGCGATCGACCCCGAAGAGCCCCTCGACCGTGTCTGCCCTTGGGACTTTACGATCCGACGGCGGCCATGAGAACAGGTTTCTCCGATTCGGACTCGAAAATGACTCCGCCGAGCTTTTCGCCGAGCGAGTCCACGACCAGCTGTCGCCGCGAACCCTGATCGAGGAAGTCCTGGTCGATCGGCTGATCTCGGCCTCCTGGACGCTCATGCAAACCGAGACGGCTGAGATCCTGACCTCGCGAGAGGCCCGCGTGGCCGAGCGCTCGCTCTGCCGGGCCATCTCCGCGCTATCGAAGGTCCGCGATCGCTCGGCCGAATCGATTCCCGTACTGAAGGCTCAGCCCGAGCCCGAGAGGTGGAGGTCCCGCCTGGTCATGGATCTTGAGGTCAGCGACAGCTCGCCCGTGATCCGTGGCACCTGGATCACGGTCGAGCAGGTCATCTCGCGGATCGTTGAGGGGTGGACGTGGGATGACCTCCTGCGGGATCATCCCGAGCTCACCACCGACGACATCCGGGCCTGCCTGGCCTTCACGATCGAGGACGAGGAGGCACGATGAGGCCACGTGGCCCTAGTTCAGAATCTCGAGCTTCGGCAGCTTCGGGGCCTTGAGGTTCTGAACGCTGATCTGGGCGGCGAGTTGCTCGACCACGGCCAGCAGGTAGGGCCGCGACGGGGAGTTCTCGTCCAGCGCATCGCGGATCCGGCCCTCGTCTCCCCGCTCCCGCAGGGTGATGTTCAGCGGGACCTCGCCCAGGAACGGCACGCCCATCTCCTCGGCACGTCGCCTGGCTCCTCCCTGGCCGAAGAGGTAAGCACGCTCCTCGCCCGGGGCCTCGAACAGCCCGCCCGAATCGAGCAAGGCCTGGAGCTTGTGCCCGCCCCTCGACCGGAGGTAGGCGTTGATGTCGAAGAAGCTCATGTTCTCGATCATGCCGAGCAGAGGGACCTTGAGCTGGCGGAACATGGTCACGGCGCGGACCGCGTCGAGCAGGGCCACTTCCTGCGGGGTGCAAACGACCACGGCCCCCGTCAGGGGCAAGCTTTGGGCCAGGGTGAGGGGCACATCGCCGGTCCCCGGCGGAAGGTCGATCACCAGGTAATCGAGTTGGCCCCATTCCACCTGGTGAAGGAACTGCTGCATGATCCCGTGGAGCATGGGCCCTCGCATGATCATGGCCCGCTCGGGCTCGATCAGGGAGCCCATGGACATGATCTTCAGCCCGTTGGCTTCGATCGGCTCGATCCGCTCGCCCCTCGCCATGGGACGACCCTGGGCGCCGACCAGGTGAGGGATCGACGGGCCATAAACGTCGGCATCCATGAGCCCCACGCTCGCCCCGTAGGACTTCAGGCCATAAGCGATCGTGGCCGCCATGGTGGACTTGCCGACCCCGCCCTTGCCCGACCCCACGGCGATCACGTTCTTCACGCCCGGGATGTCGCCCTTCTCCACGACCCCCTTGCCGCGGACCTCGGCGGTCATGGTGATGTGGACGCGGAGCTCGGGGCCGAGCCGCGCCGCGAGAGCGTCGCGTACATCCTTCTCGATCTTCGCCTTCAGGGGGCACGCCGGGGTGGTCAGGTTGACGGAGAGCCACACCTCGCCCTCGGCCGTGCGAATGTCCTTGACCATGTTGAGGTCAACCAGGTCGCGTCCGATCTCGGGATCTTTCACGCCCTTCAACGCGTCGAGGATCTCGCGCTCGGAGTAGGCCGTCGTCTTCTTGCCGAACATGGTGAGGAGGTTCCTGAGAGAGAATCGCGAGGGCTTCGAGGGTCACGAAAGGGCTTGTATGGTCGAGTAGAAGGCGGGGTCGCCCAGGATCAGGGCCTCCCACGGCTCGGGCTCAGGGGCGCGGTCCAGAGACCAGCCTGAGGCCTCGGTACGGAGCTGGGCGAGCGCCACCCAGCGTTCCAGCCAGGTCATGATTTGCGGCGGGAGGACAGGCCGGGCGAGCACGTGCGAGGCACCCAGCTCGATGGCAACCAGCAGGAATTCGGCGGAATCCGGGGCATCCACCACCAGGATCATCGCCCCGGCCGAAGCGCGGCGGGCTTCGGCCACGGACTCCAGTGTTTGTCCAAGGGCTCCCGATCCGGCGATGATCACGATCGGGCAGACGTGGCCAGAGGCGGCGGCCGTCAGCTCGTCCAGCGAACGGGTCTCCTTGAGCCGGACCGGCCAGGAGACCACCCGAGGGCGGACCTGCGCCGACCACTTGCTCAACCGTTCGTGGAGGATCATTTGGATCCGCATGACCGCAGCCCGGGATGGTAAAACATGGAGCAAGATTGATTTCGGTTCGACCCTATTCTAGACATGCTGCGGTAGGGAGGCGAGACTGCGCTGCGATCCGCCTTGCTTGAATCGGTTTCGTGGCCGAGACTACAATACCATGACTTGACGGCGTGGGATGAGCGGCAAGTTCCGGACCCGCAGCGAAGCGGCTTGATCGAGGGCGAGATGGCTCAACGCGACTTCTACGAGATCCTCGACGTCCCCCGCGACGCGACCGCCGACCAGATCAAGAAGGCCTACCGGACCCTCGCTCGGAAGCATCACCCCGACGTGAACCCCGGCGACAAGGCGGCCGAGGCCAAGTTCAAGGAAGCGCAATCCGCCTACGACGCCCTCTCGGATCCCGAGACCCGCAAGCGGTACGACATGTTCGGCCACGCGGGGATGCAGGGCGGAGGGGGCGGGCCTCGCGAATCGGCCCAGCAGTGGTCGGCCAGCCAGGCGCCTCCGGGATTCGAGAACATCGACTTCCGGCAATTCTTCGGAGGAGGGGCCGAGGCCCCCGAGGCGAGCGGTGGGATGTTCGACGAACTGCTCGGACGGTTCGGGTCGGGCCGCGGTCGGCGGTCGGGACCTCGCCGAGGGGCGGACCTCGAGGCCACGCTCTCGATCCCCTTCGCCACGGCGATCCTGGGCGGGCCCACGACGATCGAGTTCGCTCGCGAGGACGGGACGCGGCAATCGCTGGAGGTCCGGATCCCGCCCGGCACCGACAACGGGGCCAAGCTCCGCCTGAAAGGGCGAGGGGGACCTGGCGAGGCGAATGCTCCCGCGGGCGACTTGACCATCACGATCTCGGTCCAGACCCACGCATACTTCCGCCGGGACGGCCGGGACGTGCTGCTCGACCTCCCCATCTCGATCGATGAGGCGGTTCTCGGGGCGAAGGTCGATGTCCCGATGCTGGCCGGATCGACGGTCAGCCTGAATATCCCACCCGGCACGTCCAGCGGGCAGAAGCTCCGCGTGAGGGGCAAGGGCGTGCCCGCCCATGGCGACAAGCCCGAGGGGGATATGTTCGTGATCACCAAGATCGTTGTCCCGCGCAACGTGGACGAGGAAAGCCGAAAGCTGATCCAGACGTTTGCCGAGCAAAATCCGATGAAGCCGCGTGAGAATCTGTGGTGAAATCGCCCGAACCCGTGAAGCGGCGTGAAAACCATGACCATCATCTCGCGTGACGAGGTTGTCCAGCGTCTCCGCGTGCCCGCCAGGCTTCTGGTGCGCTATGAAACGCGTGGGCTGGTGCGATCGGTTCGCGATGGAGATCGCGAAGGCTACGAACCCTCGGAGCTTCGCCGTGTCTGGACCGTGGTAAGTCTGCATCGCGACCTCGGTATCAACCTCGCCGGCATTGAGGCGATCCTGAACCTTCGCGGCCAGATCGACGCCATCCACGAGCAACTGGCCCGAATTGCCAAGGCCCTGGAGTCGGACCCCGATGCCGGCCACTGAGTCGCTGAGAACCAGGCGGCCGAGAACGCCCGAGGGACGAGCGAAAGCCGCACGCGCCCTGACCCTCTGGGCGGGCACCACGTTGTCGCTCGTCGTGGTCCTGTCGGCCTTGGCCATCTGGCACCTCGTCCGGCGAGGGCGATTCCTTCAGAATGGGCTGGGCCCCGCCCGGCCCGACACGCAGCTTCAGCTCCCCCAGGCGGATTCGCAGGGCCCCTCATGACTTCTTTGCGGTTCCGACCACACGAACGCATGCGTGACCCGAAGGACTTCCAGAAGGCGTTCACCAGACGCCTGAGTGCCTCGGACGCGACCCTGATCGTCTACGCCGAGCCCAACGGACTGGGCTTCTCGCGGCTTGGGATCTCCGTGGGCAAGAAGCGGGTCAAGACAGCCGTGGCTCGTAATGACATCAAACGCCTGATCCGCGAGGCTTTCCGCTTGAACAAGCATCGCCTGCCGTTGGGTGTCGACTGGGTGGTCGTCCCTCGCGGTCCGAAATCCACGTTCGAGGCCGTGAATCAGGCGTTTCCGACCCTGGCCCTTGCCTCGGCGAAGCGTGTGGCGTCAAAAACCGTCACTACGGCCTTACCGTGATCGTCGCGACGATCTCCCGGATAACGGTCTCCGGTCTCGTGTTAAGTCTTCGGCTTTACCAGATGGCGATCAGCCCCCTGATCGGCCCGGCCTGTCGGTTCCACCCGTCTTGCAGCCAGTACATGATCGAGGCCCTGCGGAAGTACGGAGTCTTCCGAGGCGTGTGGAAGGGGCTCCGTCGACTTTCGCGATGCCACCCGTGGAACCCCGGCGGCTACGACCCTCCTTGATGATCAGAGCGATTTCAGCGCAGTCTGAATGTCGTTCCAGAGGTCGTCGGGATGTTCGAGCCCGAACGACATGCGGATCAGGCCTGGCGTGATCCCCTGGCGGCTCCACATCTCGGGAGTTTGGTTCCGGTGGCTGGTGGTCGCCGGGTGGCTGATCGTGGTGGCGGCGTCGCCCAGGCTGGGGGCGAACGGGATGTGCTTCAGGGCGCGGATGAAGGCGTCGGCCTCGCCTCGGCCTCCCAGGTCGATGGTCGCGATCGTGCCGAATCCGCCCTGGAACAAGCGGGTTGCGAGATTGTGATCGGGATGGGACTTCAACCCCGGATAGTGAACCTTTTGGACTCTCGGATTGCGCTCCAGGCGTCCCGCCAGTTCGAGGGCCGTAATGCAGGCCCGCTGAGATCGCAGGGCCAGGGTGGCCACGCCTCGCAGGGCGAGCCAGCTCTCGAACGGGTTCCCTACGAGGCCAAAGGCCGACCCCACCCGTCGGCATGACGCCACGGTGTCACGATCCCCCGCGACCGCGCCCAGGATCAGATCGCTATGACCGCCGATCAGTTTTGTGAGCGAATGGGTCACGGCGTTGGCGCCGAGCTCGATCGGCCTGCAGAGCAGGGGGGCGAAGGTGTGATCGACGGCGAGCCGGGCCCCCGCCGCGTGAGTAATCTCGGCCAGTCCGGCGATGTCGGCGAGTCGGACGAGCGGGTTCGAGAGGGTCTCGACGAAGACTATCTTCGTTTTCGCACCGATCGCCTCGCGAAGAGTTGCGGGCCGGGACGCGTCGAAAAGCCGGTGCGTGATGCCGAAGCGCGACAGCTCTTTACCGACGAGGGCAATGGTTTTGCCGTAAAGGTTGTCGGACAGGGCCACCTCGTCCCCCGCCGAGAGCATCGAGAGGAGGAGGGTGGCCTCGGCGCCCATGCCTGAAGCACAGATGAGTGCGTCTTCTGCGGATTCCAGTTCGGAGATCTTCTGGGCGAGCATCTGAGAGTTGGCGTCACCGTCGCGGCGATAGGTGAAGCCAGCCTGTCCGCCTTCGTAGAGGGCATCGATCTGGTCGAGGCCTTCGATCTCGTAAACGGCACTTAAGTGGATGGGGGGATTCAAGGGCCGAGAGGCGGACGCCGGGGCCTCGGGCATGCGGACGCAACGGGTTTCCGGGTGCGGACCGTCGTCAGGGTTCATGCGAATTCCATCAACGAGGGATGTCGAGTTCGGGCCAGATCAGGAAGCGCCCGACATCGTGGCTTCCTTGTGCTCGCGACCGGCCTGGCCGAGCAGGTCAATCGCCTCGGCGAGTTCTCCCAGAGCGGCGCGGAGGTCGCCGGCCTGGCGGTACTCCTCGGCCCTCTTGCGTCGGAGGGCGAGCGTGGCCCAGTCGGTCTTCCAGGCCTGATCCACTCCGTTGGCCTGAGCGTTGCGCAGGACATCGGCGATCCGGCCGAGCATGGTCATGTCCACGGGACACTCGGTGGTCACGTAGACGTTCTCTTTGGCGGCCGGGGCCGAACGCCCCTTGAACGAGCCCAGAAGGTTCGAAAACATCGACCCCTTCGAACCCTTCTTTCCGGCCGCGGCGGCAGGGTCGGAGGCAGTGTCGGAGGAGGGATCGGTCCAGGCCCCGATGCGACAGATCACGGCCGTGATATTGTCCTGCCCGCCGCGAAGGTTGGCGAGTTGAACGAGGGCGCGGCAGGCGAGATCGGGGTGGAAGTTGCCGGCGAACACACCGATCTCATCGTCGGTCACGGGGCCCGAGAGGCCGTCGGAACAGAGGAGGAAGACGTCCCCATCCTGGACCGGGAAGGGCCCCTCGATATCCACGTCCACCGTGGGGTCGGGCCCCAGGCTGCGCGTGATCACGTTACGAGGTACCGAGGCCTTCCCGATCTGCTCGGTGGTCATGTGATTCCGACGGACCAGTTCCCAGACCAGGCTATGGTCGAAGGTCATCTGGTCGATCCGTCCGTCCCTGACCCGGTAGATTCGCGAATCCCCGACGTGGGCGATCAACGCGCCCGTGGGGAGCAGGACCAGGGTCGAGCAGGTGGTGCCCATGCCCTGAAAATCCTTGTTCGCCGTGGCTTTCGCGTGGATCTGGGCGCCAACCTCGCGGTAGGCCCGCGTCAGATTCTCGGTCGGGGTGCCGGTTTTTGTTTTACGATAATTGTGCGGGATATTGTCACACGCCATCTTGCTCGCGAGTTCGCCCGCGGCATGTGCACCCATTCCGTCGGCCACCATGAAGAGGTGGCCGCAAACCTTCCAGGAATCGCGAGATGAGGCGCGAACGACGGCGAAACTATCCTGATTATTCGCACGTCGCATCCCGGTGTCGGTCGCGAACGCCTCGACAATAATATCGTCCCAATTCACGAGACAGCCTTTTCCGTTGGCGCAAAAGTCATCCGGGCTCGAGACTGGCGGGACTGGCCCGCCCGCGTGGCCAGGGCCTGACCAAAACCTGATCAGTCGAGCGGCATCTCCGGTCGCTCAAAGAATGCACGCTATTATTTCGCCAGAGTCATGGCGAAGTCAAAGGTTTCCCGCAATGAGAGATTGAAGGCATCGCGTCGTGTGCCGCTCATGCCTATTTTAGCGTGGCGACGCGAGCCGGAGTCGAGAGGTAGTATTTTGGGGGACAGCGGCTAATATTCATCGCACCGCGTCCCTTGGCCCTCCTCATCTCCCACGAGCTCGACGTCTTCGGATGCATTCCTCACCCGACCTGCGGCTGCCCGAACTCCCCTACCGCAAGACGACCCTTTCCAACGGGCTTGACGTGATCACGCTGCGGACCGGGCTCCTGCCCATCGTGTCCGTCAATCTCTGGTACCACGTCGGCTCGAAGAACGAGGAACGCACCCAGAGGGGATTCGCCCACCTGTTCGAGCACCTCATGTTCGAGGGGTCCGAGCACTATCCTGGCGACTACTTCAAGCCGTTACAGCGGGTGGGGGCCTCGGTCAACGGTTCGACGTCCGCGGACCGAACGAATTACTTCTGCGACCTGCCCTCGGCTCACCTGGAGCTTGCCGTGGCGATGGAGTCGGATCGCATGGCGAACCTGCTCCCAGCCCTGACCGACGAGAAAGTACGTGTCCAGAAGGATGTGGTCAAGAACGAGTATCGCCAGAATTACGCCAACCGCCCCTATGGACGGGTCGGTCGGATCCTGGCCGAGGCCATGTATCCTCCCTCGCACCCTTACAGTTGGCTCACGATCGGCGCGATGGAGGACGTGGAGCGTGCGTCTCGCGAGGAGATCGAAACCTTCTTCCACCGGTTCTACATCCCCGCCAACGCCAGTTTGGCCGTGGTGGGCGATATCGACGAGGACCACGCACTGAACCTCGCAAGCCGCTACTTCGGCGCGATCCCGGGCGGTACGCGGGCCCTGCCCGTCCACGTCCCCGACTCCGCGTCGTCCGGGCATGTTGTGATCGAGATCCGCGAGCCTGTTGAGCTCGACCGCCTCTACATGAGCTGGTCGAGCGTGCCCCAGTTCCATCCTCGAGACGCCGCGATGGCCATGCTGGCCGACGTGCTCACCCGGGGCCGGGCGAGCCGACTTTATGAAGATCTCGTGGTCGCTCGTCAGATCTGTCAGGACGTGAGCGCGCACCAGTCGGGCCGCGAGATCACCGGCAGCTTTGGCGTGGTCGCCACGCTCCGTCCGGGTCAGGACGCGAACGCTGCCCGAGATCGGATCGAGGGAGAAATTGAGGCAATCGCCGAGGCCGGGGTCCAGCCCGAGGAGCTCGACCGTGTGAAGAACTCGCGGCTCGCGGGATTCGTCTTCGCGCTCGACAACGTGGGGGGCTTCGGTGGCGTTTCCGATCGCCTGAACGCGTATAACGTTTACTTGCACGACCCCGGACGGATCACCAGCGACTTTCAGCGCTACCAGAGCGTGACGACCGAGGCCATCCGAGATGCCGCTCGCAGCCTCCTGGGTCAATCCTCCGCCAAGGACCCGAAGCCGCGTCGCGTGACCTTGACGGTGCGAGGAGGGAAGCCCAGGACGACTCTTCCTCCGCTCGATCGGTCAATCCGTCCCGTGGCTTCGGTCGCCTCCTCGTTCCGAGCTCCTCAGCCGGTGGGCCGGGTCCTGCGATCCGGGGTCCCCCTGTGGGTCTTGCCTCGCCGCGACCTGCCCATCGTGGCGGCGACGATCGTGGTCGCCGCCGGGGCCTCAGCCCACGGAGCGGAGAAGGGGGGGCTGGCCAGCCTGACGTCGAACATGATGGACGAGGGAACCACCTCGCGCACCTCACATCAGATCGCTTTGGAGTCCGAAAGGCTGGGCACGAACCTGACCAGCACCTCGGGGTGGGACGGCTCGTACGTGTCGTTCCAGTGCCTGGCCCCTCACCTGGACAGAAGCCTGGAGCTGGCGCTCGACGTGCTGCTCAATCCCGTCTTTCCCGAGGCGGATTTCCGGAGGATCTCGGAGCAGACGCTCGCCGGCCTGAAGTCCGATCGTGATAGCGCCGACAGTCGCGCCTACCGCGGATTCCTCCAGTCGGTGTACCCCGGGGGCCACCCCTACGCGGTTCCCGCGGGGGGTGACGAGGCCACGGTCCGCGGCATTTCTCGCGAGGACCTCCTGGCGTTCCACAGGGCGAGCTACCGTCCTGACCGGGCGGGGGTGGTCGTCGCAGGCGACGTCGATCCGGACAGCGTCCTGGAGCAACTCGACGCGATGCTCGGCGACTGGGCGGGCACAGGCCGCATCGCGCCTGATGTCTCGCGGCCTGAACCTCTCGCCCGGCCTCGCATCCGGCTGCTCGACCGCCCCGGATCGCCGCAGGCCGCCGTGCGGATCGGCCATGCGGGGATCGCGCGTAGCGACCCGGATCACGATGCCGTCATGCTTTTCAACCAGATCCTGGGTGGCCAGTTCTCTTCGCGCCTGAACGCGAAGCTGCGCGAGGAGAAGGGGTTCACCTACGGCATTCGCAGCCAGTTCGACACGCGAAAGGGCCCAGGACCATTCTCGATTTCGGCATCCTTACAGGCCAATCGGATCGCCGAGGCGCTGCAGGACATCCGGGACGAGGTCGAGGCCGTCCTTGGGGATCGTCCCCCCAACCCCGTCGAACTGGACGACGCCCGTCGCGCCCTGATCGAGGGGCAGGCGCGGCACTTCGAGACCCCCTCGGCCCTGGTCTCGCGGTACGCTGGCCTTTTCCTGTACAACCTGCCACTGGACGATCACGCCCGACTGGCCGAACGCCTGGAAGCCGTGAGTACCGAGCAGATGCTCGAGGCCGCCCGCAGGCACCTCAAGCCCGAGGCCATGACCTACGTGGTCGTGGCCGACGCCGAGTCGGTGTCGTCGGGACTCGCCGGCCTCTCGTGGGGCGAGCTGGAGGTCCTGACAGCAGATTTCCCCGCCTGAACCGTATTCGGGCATGTTTCCGCTCGGTGTAGCCCCTATAGTAGAGGGGGGGCAAGCGGACCCAGCGCCCGGACTCATCCATGCCGCGAAACCGACGATCGGTCGCGAGATCTCTACGAATCCGTGGGAAGTGGCTCCTCCACCGCCTGGACCGCGAAACGCCGGATTGGCTCCGATGGCTCACCCCCTGGGGCACGAGCCTGGCCCTGCACGCGGCCCTGCTCGCGATCCTAGGACTCCTCGTCTATGCGAGCAGTGAGGGCGGTAACGCCCGTCCGCCGACATTCGACAGCCTTCTCGGCACGGCCGAGATCTCCGACCAGTTGACGACGATGACCGGCACTGAGCAGGCCGGTGAGTCCTTCGTGACCCTTGAGACGACCGAGGCCCCGCCGTTGCCGATCGAGCCTGCCCCAAGCGAGCCGTTGGGCTCTCCGGGGGGGCTCATCGCCATGAGCATCCCGGATCGGACGTTCTCGGGGCTGGGGACTCCGTCGGTCGCCGAGGGCTCGGCCGGGCCGGGGCTCTCCCTGCCCGGGCCCTCGGTCCCGTTCTCCGGGCGGCAGGGGGAGGCGAGGGCGAAGCTCGTCCGCAGGGAGGGTGGGAGCACCGAGTCGGAACGTGCGGTCGAGATTGGCCTGGACTGGCTCGCTCGTCATCAGAATGAGGACGGGAGCTGGAGCCTGAATACGCAGGGACGATGCCGCAAGCCCGCGTGTCCAGCACGAGGGCATGGCGACTCGGATGTGGCGGCCACGGGGCTGGCCTTGCTGCCGATGCTGGGCGCGGGCCACTCGCACCGGGCCTTGGGCCGATATCAGGAGCCGATCCGCAAGGGACTGGACTGGCTCAAGAAGGTGCAGACGTCCGAGGGAGAAATCTTCACCGGCGGGCAGGGCAACGCTCGCATGTACAGCCACGCAATCGCCACCATGACGCTGTGCGAGGCCCTGGGCGTGAGTCAGGACGAATCGCTACGGGATCCCGCACGACGCGCAGTCGAGTTCCTCATCCGTGCCCAGAATTCTAACGACGGCGGCTGGCGCTATAACCCCGGAGACGGCGGCGACACCAGCGTGTTCGGCTGGCAGATGCTCGCACTGCGCAGCGCGCAGCTCTCGGGCGTGAAAGTCCCTCCCCAGGTTTTCGTGAACGCTTCGGGCTACCTGGACCGGGCGGCAACCGATTCGAAGAAGACGCAGTACGCGTACCAGCCGGGCAGCGGGGCCACACCCGTCATGAGCGCCGAGGCCTTACTCGTGCGCCAGTATCTAGGCTGGCCGCGTGAGGCCCCGGAGCTTTCCGCAGGCGTGAAGCTCATCTCGGGGCACCTGATGGAGAGTACCGAGCGAAATATCTACTACTGGTATTACGCAACACAACTCCTGCATAACATGCAGAACGCCGCATGGAAGCAATGGAACACCAGGCTGAGGGACGGGCTCGTTTCCATGCAGGTCCGCAACAAGGGGTGCGACTACGGGAGCTGGGATCCGGCGAAGCCCATTCCCGATCGCTGGGGGGGCGAGGCGGGGCGCCTCTACACCACCGCCATGTCTATCCTGACCCTGGAAGTGTATTATCGATACCTCCCCCTCTACAGGGCTGGCGACAAGCTCACGCCCGGAATGCCGAAACTTGCTCCGGGTTCGTCCACGATCCGGTAGGTTGGCCTCTGAATAAGTCGATCGCGACCGCCGTCTTGAAGAAATAGCGATCGTCTTGCCTCACTTCGCTTGACCGACCGACGCCCGAGCCCTCTTGAGTCGGCCCTCGCCAGAGCGGATGGAACCTCTATGCGTCGATCCGGAAGTCGCTTCGTGTGGATCTTCCGTTGGCGAATGCGGCGATTCCTCCGCCGCGCCGATCGGGAGACCCCCGAATGGGTCCGTTGGCTCACGCCCTGGGGCACGAGCGTGGCACTGCACGCCGCCGGTCTCCTCTTGCTGGCCATCCTGGTGACGGCCCTGAGCGGGGACGACCTCGCTGTTAGTAAAGTTTCATTCGCGGGACAGCTTGGAGACGACGTCCTCTCGTCCGAGCGCGGAGAACAAGCGGGCGACCCGTTCACCACGCTGACCACCGACGAGCCCCCGTCGCTGGCCCTGAATGCCTCGGCCGCTTCGGACGAGGTGCGACTTCCGAAAGTTCCCGACTCGATGACCATCGGCCCGATGGTCAATACTCCGCCAAGCGACCTGGCATCGCTGGCCCCTCCCTCGGTAGGCGTGACCGCGGCCAAGCCGGGCCGATTCACGGGAAAGCTGAAGGGGGAAGGCAATGGGGCGTTCGACCCGCGGCTCCCCTCGATGGCTCCCTTCTCGGGCCGGGATGTCGAGAGCCGCGCCCGCATGGTGCGTCGCGAGGGCGGCACGGTGGAGTCGGAGAAGGCCGTGGAGATCGGCCTGGAATGGATCGCCCGCCACCAGAGGCCCGATGGCGCCTGGAGCCTGGACACGCAGCCCTTCTGCAAGGGCTCACCTTGCCCCGAGACCTCGGCCACCGTCTCGGACACGGCCGCGACCGGCCTCGCCCTTCTGCCCATGCTGGGTGCGGGGCACACTCACACGAAGCCCGGCAAGTATCAGAAAAGCCTGGAGCGGGGGCTTTTCTGGCTGGTGAAGATGCAAAAGCCTAGCGGGGAGCTCTACACCGGCGGCGGGATGCACACGCTCTACTACAGCCACGCGATCGCCACGATGGCTCTGTGCGAAGGTTACGGGCTCACGAAGGACAAACGCCTGCGCGACCCGGCCCAGCGTGCCATCTTCTACATCAATCGCAGCCAGAATCGTCGAGACGGCGGGTGGCGATACGAGTTCAACCAGGCCGGCGACACCAGCGTGTTCGGCTGGCAGGTGTTCGCCATGAGGAGCGCGCATCTGGGGGGCCTCGAGGTGAATCGCTCCGTTTTGAAGCGTGCCCGCGACTTCCTCGACGGAGTGGCGATGGATTCCGCCGGATCGACCTATGCCTACATGCCGGGATGGGCGGTAAGCCCCTCGATGACTGCTGAAGCCCTCGTCTGCCGGCAGCTTCTGGGCTGGCCCCGCAACCATCCGGGGATGCTCCAGGGAACGGCCCGGGTGGCCGACCATCTCCGTAGCTCCGAGCAGCGCAACATCTACTACTGGTACTACGCCACGCAACTCCTGCACAACATGCGGGGCAAGGACTGGAAGGAGTGGAACGATCGAGTACGCGAGGGACTGATCAGCATGCAGGTCACAGGAAAGGGGTGTGACCGGGGTAGCTGGGACCCCAACGAGCCACAGCCCGACCAGTGGGGAACGCGGGGAGGACGACTCTACACCACGTCGCTCTCGCTGCTCACGCTGGAGGTCTACTACCGCTATCTCCCGCTCTATCGCGACGCCCAGGAAGAGATGGCCGGCGAGGATCGCGACCCGGACGCCGGCGACCTGAATGTCAACGGCGCCGCGGCACGCTGAGCCTCGACGATCACGGTACGAACTCTTGAAAAGTCATCTTCTTGTAGGCGACCATTTCCGAGAGGATCAAACTTCGCGGGGTCATGTTCGACGGGACCACATAGACCAGGTCACCCGCCCTCAGGTACGTGGACGACCCGGCGGTCACCTGACTAAAAAAGAACCCGTTGTCGGCGGGGAACACTGCCACAGCGTTGTTTCCGCCCACGGCGATGCGCAATGGGTCGAGCGCGGCCACCGGCCCCACCACGTGCAACCGGTCGGGGATCTGCTCCTCTCCCGGAAGCAGCGGGATGAACACCCCGTAGATGTTCTTGTTCTGGCGGTCGAACTCGGTCGGGCGGCGATTGAACCCGATCACCTGCTGGACCATCGGCCGCACCATCGAGCGTGCCCCACCTTCGAACACATCCACGTGGTCGGTACGGATCGAGTTGTTGCCCAGGTCGAGGCCGAACGCCTCGACGAGAGCATTGGGCGAGATCCTCCGAGGATCGATCGGCCAGCGGATCATGAACTGGTTGACCGAGTCGAGCGAGACCGGGAACTGCTGCCCGTCCTGATTCTGGAGGACCATCCACTTGGGCGTGACGGTCACGACCTCGGCCCAGTCGCCAGCCTCCGGCATTCGCGGGGCTTGCATCCCGCTACGGAACGGGTCGTTGTCTAGCATCACCTGCGAGAACGCGGGCCTCGTCATCCCCACGAGCCCGAACGCGACCGCGAGACCGATCAGGAACCGTCGAGCGCGAACAGCCATGAAGAATCTCCAACGTTTGGACCTGGATCTCTCGTTCTTTATCATAGCAGTCGCATCGGCGGCTTCCTCGTGAAAAACCGGGCAGGACACGACGGGGTCCGGAGAGTGGATGATGGACCCCGAGACCCAAGGTCGGTACAATCGGCCCGAACTCCACCCCCTCCCCCCTTCGCCATGCCCAGATTCCAGCAGTTGACGCCAGGTCAACCGTCGTGGATCGCCCATAGTCGCCCCCCAATCCGCCCCGCCTCCTCCCCTCGATCGATCTCGTGAGCCCGATAATGAGCACCCCCGTAACTAGTGTCACCGGTGTCCTGGAAATGCACCCCAAGGGCTATGGATTCCTTCGTAATCCCGCTCGCAATTATAAGATAATTAGTGATGATGTCTTAGTAGAATCATCGATCCTCTCGAAGTTCCGCCTCCGTCAGGGGGTGAAGCTCACGGGGTCGGTCGAGCCAGGGGCAAAGGGGCAGTCTCCGAGGCTATCGCTGCTCTCTGAGATCGAGGGATATGCCCCCGACACCTATATCTCCCGCGCCTCGTTCGACGACCTGACCGCTATCGACCCGAGCGTGCCGATCCGCCTGGAGTCGGGGCCCGAACCTCTCAGCATGCGGGTGATGGACCTGCTCACGCCGATCGGTAAGGGGCAGCGCGGGCTGATCGTGGCCCCGCCGCGCACCGGCAAGACAATCCTGCTCCAGCAGATGGCCAACGCCATCGCGACCAATCATCCCGAGATCCACCTGATGGTCCTGCTCGTGGACGAGCGACCCGAAGAGGTCACGGAGATCCGACGGTCGGTCAAGGGCGAGGTCATCGCCTCGTCAAACGACCACCCTCCCGAAGAACACATCCGCCTGGCCCAACTCGCCGTGGATCGGGCGAAGCGCATCGCCGAGGCTGGAGGCGACGTGCTCATCCTGCTCGACAGCCTGACGCGACTGGCTCGCGCTTACAACAAAGGATCCAATTCCGGTCGCACGATGACCGGAGGCATCGACATCCGGGCGATGGACATCCCCAAGAAGCTCTTCGGCGCGGCCAGGGCGTTTGAGGAGGGCGGGTCGGTGACCGTGATCGCCTCATGCCTGATCGAGACCGGCAGCCGCATGGACGAGATCATCTTCCAGGAGTTCAAGGGGACCGGCAACATGGAGCTCATGCTCGATCGCCGACTCGCCGACCGCAGGGTCTGGCCCGCGATCGACATCAACGCCTCGGGGACTCGAAAAGAAGAACGCCTCCTGGACGCGACCACCCTGACCCGCGTGAATATGCTGCGACGCACCTTGGCCGATATGAAGCCGATCGACGCCCTGGAAGCCCTGGTCCGCCAGATGTCGAAGTCGCCTTCCAACGCGGAATTCCTCGAGAAGATTGCGTTGGCGGTCAAGTCCTGAGCGGGGCCGGTCCTCAACCCGAGAGCGCCCGGCCCCTCGGTTTCAATCGAGTTTTTTGATCCGCATGTAGCGGAAGCAGATGGGGGCTCCTTCAGACTGGAACCCAATCGGCCCTTCCTCGGGCAAGGCCCCCGTGCCGGCGGCCACCTTCACACCGTTGACCGTGCAGGTGATCGCACCGTCTTTGCAAACGATCTCCTCTTCGTTCCATTCGCCCACGGGCTTCCTGGACTTCTTGAGGGCTTCGCGGTCGGTCTTTCCCTCAAACTTCGCGCCGTTGATGGCGAAGATGTGCCCGGCCTCCGCATACGCCTGCTGAACCTCGATGCACTTCGGCCAGACCTTATGCTCGCCCTGGATGTGGATGAGGATCCCGCTGTTGCCGTCGAACTTATCGTTTTCATTGAAACCCTCCGGCCGCTCGTACTTCCACTCGAACCGGAGCGCGTAATTCTTGTAAGAGTCCTTCGTCGCGAAGTACCCGTTGGGCTTCCCGGTGAGGCGAATCTCCTTGTCCTTGATCGAAATCGTCTCAGGTCCGATCCCCACGAGCTCCAGCTGATCGAGGCTATCGCTCGTCAAAACGTAGGAGGCGTCGTCATCGACTGCGGGCGACGCGGAGATCATCGCCAGGGCCGTGAACGCGAAAAAAAGGGGGCGCATGAGAGAGGTCCTCGGGGTGTACGGGTTCGGATTCACTCGGAGTTTACTCGTGGAACGCGCGGGCCACCATGCCTGGAGAGATTTCTCCCCCTTGCCCCGCGGGGTCGTGGCCGATACTTTTCGACGTATGGGGCCGTTCGCGAGGATCCTCTTGCAAGAGACGGGAAGTGGCTCATGTCCGAAACTCCGGATGAGGTGAATCCCGAGCGCCCCGGCCCCAGGCCGAATGGCCCGAAGTATCTCCCCCGCATCGTCTACAAGGCTCCCGAGCCCCCGGCCGACTCTTCCGAGGACGAGCCC
The DNA here is from genome assembly GCA_031411935.1 of Planctomycetales bacterium. Taxonomy (GTDB): domain Bacteria; phylum Planctomycetota; class Planctomycetia; order Isosphaerales; family Isosphaeraceae; genus JAQGHR01. The sequence continues at coordinate 37,864 of JANOBY010000459.1, forward strand.
AACACGAAACCGGCCCCCGAGCCGAGAAAATCGCCCAGGCCCCAGCCCGAGCCCGCGAGGAAGAAGCCCAGGCCGGTCGAGGGCAAGGGGGTACTGATCGAGGAAACGCCCGACCTCGACACCTACGAGTCTCGAAAGCGGGCCAGGCTCGTTGTGGGCGCAGGGGCCACGCTTGTGCTCGGCCTTTCACTCCTCTTCCTCTACCGCGGGATCCGGTCAGGCGACGTCGAGGACGACGGCGAGGTAGCGGCCGGCGACCCATCGACCGAACAGGTAGCCTCCCGACCAAAGCAATCCCCGAAAGTTCGCGAAGCCCAGGCCAAACTCCTGATTGAGGACGCGAAGGCTTCGGAAAAGGCCGGTAAGCCCGACCAGGCCGTGGACCGTCTCAATCGTGTGTTGAGCGAATTCGGCGAAACACCCTCGGCGAAGCTTGCGGGCGAGGCGAAGGAACGCCTCTCGCAGGGCCTGCCCCTGTTCGTCGATGGCGCTGCGGTCCTTGCCACCC
>JANOBY010000460.1:0-4078 GCA_031411935.1 Planctomycetales bacterium
CTGCCCTCGCTCAAGCCAACGAGGCGCTTGAAGAGTTTGCCGGGCGTTTCCAGTATCACTGGCTTGCTGCCATGCGCGGCAAGCTCGGCTTGTTCACCGTTGAACCGGAAGACGCTGCACTCGCCGAGGAATTGCTCACTCACTTCGCCGACCAGATCCCCGAGGGCGTGCACGAGCCTCGCGTGGTGTTCGAGCTCGACCGCGTCCACCTGGGCTTCCAGCTCGACCAGGGCCCCATGCGCTCGATCGTGTCGGTCGTGGCCCGGGTGAGGGTCTCGAACGAGAACGAACTGGCCCTGACCATCGAGAAGATCCGCGCCGGCGTGGTGCCGATCCCCGCCGAGAAGATTCTGGAGCGGATCACCGACACGGCCCGCTCGCGAGGCCTTGACGTTCGCTGGGATCACGACGGCGACTCACGCATGGCCATCGTGAAGTACACACCGCATCTCCAGCGTCGCGACGTGATCCTGGAGCGTCTTGCCCTGCTGGACGGGCAGATCCGCCTCGCCGGACGGTCGGGGAAGGGGCGAGCCCTGGCCTTACCCTCGCTCCCGAATCGTCGGATCCTTCAATCGGCATTCCCGGGCAAGAACAAGACCGTCCAGCCCCCCGCGTCCCCCTCGACGAGCCGAAGCTTGCCGGTGAGCTGAGGGCTTTCGATCACCAGATCGATCCTGCGATCCGACCACTCGATCACGCGATAGACGCCCCCGGCCCGTCGGGTCACATGGCCGCGATTGCCGGAAACCGGTCCCTCGTAGTCGAGATAGACGGTCCGGTGGTCGGCTCGAATCCGCGCAGGGACCTCCACACCGAGTTCGAGCGGCGAGTCGATCGACCAGGTCTTGAGCGTCCCCCCGACCTCGAACATGAGGTCATCATGGACGCCTTCCCACCGGTGCTCCAGCACGACGAACCTGGGCATGGCCCTTCCCCCGGCCCCTATCTCCTCGTTTGGGCCTCGGATATTGTAGACTGGCGTTCAATGGCCCGCGGCACTCGCCAGGGGATGACCGGGGCGACGACGGAAAGGAACCCGAATCGGTGACACCCAAAGAGGTTTTGGCCCAGATTCGCCAGCGTGAGGTCGCCACGGTAGACCTTCGATGGATGGACTTTCCGGGCGTGTGGCAGCACTTCTCCATCCCCGCCGAGAAGCTCACCGAAGAGACGTTCGAGGACGGCCTGGGATTCGACGGCTCCTCCGTGGTCGGCTGGAGGGCGATCAATGAGGCCGACATCCTCGTGGTCCCGCAGCCCGAGACGGCCCTCGTCGATCCGTTCGCGGCGCGTCCCACGCTCACCATGATCTGCAACGTCCAGGACCCGATCACCCAGCAGGATTACACCCGAGACCCGCGCAACATCGCCCGCAAGGCGGTCTCGTACATGAAGAGCACCGGGCTCGCGGACTCCTGCCGCGTGGCCCCCGAGCTCGAATTCTTCGTCTTCGACGACGTCCGCTACGACCAGACCGGCCACGAGGCCTTCTACCGCGTGGATTCCGTCGAGGGGGCCTGGAACACCGGCCGGAGCGACGGCAAGAACCTGGGTTCCAAGGCCGGGTCGGGCCTGGGCTACTTCCCGTGCCCGCCGATCGACAGCCTCTCCGATCTCCGCACCGAGATGGCGCAGATCCTCCACGACTGCGGGATCCCGACCGAGGCGCACTACCACGAGACCGCCACCGGCGGCCAGTGCGAGATCGACCTGGAAGATCGCTCCCTCGTCGATGCCGCCGACGGCGTGATGCTGGCCAAGTACATCATCCGCAACGTGTCGCGCAAGTACAGCAAGACGGCCACGTTCATGCCCAAGCCCCTGTACGGCGACAACGGGTCGGGCATGCACTCGCACTTCACGCTCTGGAAGAATGAGCAGCCCCTGCTCGCCGGGAACAGCTACGCCGGGCTGAGCGACCTGGGCCTCTACGCGATCGGGGGGATCCTCAAACACGCCCCGGCCCTTTGCGCGTTCGCGAACCCGACGACCAACAGCTACAAACGGCTGGTGCCGGGTTTTGAGGCCCCGACGAAGCTCTCCTACAGCCGGAAGAATCGCGCGGCGATCATCCGGATTCCGGTCCATGGCCCGGGCCCCCGGAACCGCCGGATCGAGTACCGGGGACCGGACGCGGCGGCGAATCCGTACCTTCTCTTCTCGGCCGTGCTCATGGCCATGCTCGACGGGATCCAGACCAAGGCCAGCCCCGGCGACCCGTTGGACAAGGACGTCTACGACCTCAAGCCCGACGAGCTGGAAAACGTGCCCACGACCCCTCAGGCGCTCGAGGCCTCGCTCGAAGCCCTGCGCACCGATCACGACTTCCTTCTTCGGGGCGACGTGTTCACCCCCGACGTCGTGGACACCTGGATCTGGTACAAGAAGACTTACGAGGTCGACGCCGTGAGGATGCGCCCGCATCCTTACGAGTTCGCCCTCTACTACGACGTCTGAGCCTCGCGAAGGCTTAGCCGCGGGCTTCGGCAGTTGTCTCCGCTGCGACGGGCGGGAGCCCGCCTTCATTCGTGGGCTCGGGCCTCAGCACGAGGAGCATGAGGCTGGCGGCGCCGATCACGAGCATGTTGTCGGCGAAATTGAAGATCGCGCAACTGAAGTTCACGGCATCCACGTGGAAGTAGACGAAGTCGCGGACGTGCCCGTAGAAGATCCGGTCGTGGCAATTTCCCAGGGCCCCGGCCATGATCAGGCCCAGGGCCGCCGTCAGCTTCGCGTCGTGCGCCGCCCCCTTCACGAACAAGTACCAGACGATCGCGACCGCCGCGACCACGGACATGGCGGCGAAGATCTGCGGGCTGTAGGGTACGCCTCGCCCAAATCCCCACAGAGCTCCTTCGTTGAAGCTCGTGCGGAATTCGAGGATGTTCTCGATCAGGGGCAGGGGGGGGGAGGGGGGTTCACCCACCCGGGCGAAGACGAGGGACTTGGTGATCAGGTCGAACGCCGCGCCGCCGATCGCGATCGTCCAGAACAAAATCCAGCGCGAGAGCGGCACCCTTGGCGACGAACCCATCAGCGGCTCTCCATCTTCCTGGCACATTCAATGCAGAAGGCCGTGTAGGGCAGGGCCTGCAACCTGGGCTTGGCGATCGGTTGCTCGCATTCGAGGCACAGCCCGAAGCTTCCGGACGAGACCCGTGCGAGCGCCTCGTGCACTTGCTCGAGCGTACCTTGCTGGTTCTCGATCAGCCCGAGGTCGAATTCCTGGTCGTAGTTCTCGGTCCCCAGGTCGGCCATGTGCTGGGGCATGTTCGAGAGATTGCCCGAGGACTCGGGCCCGTTGAGGTGGAGGGCCTCGTCGGTAAGCTGAGTGAGGTCGCCCTTGAGCCTGGCCCGAAGCTTCAGCAAAAGGTCGCGATAGGACTCCAATTCCTCGGGCTTGAGAGCGTGCGCCATGAGTTCCTGCCCATCGGTCGAGTCGCGGAGGAGAGGAGTTCAACCGGCCCGGCACGGTATCGCCGGACACGGGTTCCGTCAATTGAGACCTTCCAAACTACCGAGATCCGAGCCCGGCCTGCCACCCCTATACGGCTGAAATTTGCCCGGGGAGCCGCCCCGACTTGACGCGCTTGCCCCATCGGCTAGGCTTCACCAGTCCGAAGAACCCATCCCCCCGACGAGTCAGCCCTCCTATGAACGCCTCCACAAAGACGATCTTCGTGACGGGAGGTACCGGCCTTGTCGGATCCCACGTGATTGAGGAAGCCCTGAAGAGGGGCCATCGGGTGAAAGCCCTCGTCCGGGCAAGCAGCGACACCCGACTTCTGGACCAGTGGGGCGTCGAGAAGGTTGAAGGCGACCTTTCCGATGCCAACGCCCTCCGCAACGGTGTGCAGGGGGCTGACTGGGTCATCAACTGCGCGGCCAAGGTCGGCGACTGGGGCACTCTGGAGGAATTCCGGAAGCTCAACGTCGATGCGCTCCGTCTCCTGCTCGACGCCGCGACCGAGGCGGGCATCGCTCGCTTTGTCCACGTGAGCTCGTTAGGCGTGTACGAGGGCCGCGACCACCACGGGACCGACGAGACCACTCCCCCGGCGGCCGATTCTCTCGA
>JANOBY010000461.1:0-2466 GCA_031411935.1 Planctomycetales bacterium
GCCCTGCAAGGCAGTGGGGCGGCCGTGTCCCGGGGGGTTTCGTGATAGGGCCCCCGGCATGACGACCGACGAAAGCCGCGACGGGCTTTATGCCCGTCTCGATGACGATTCGCGCGGGGAGGCGGGCTCGGACGAAGCCACCTCCCCGCGGATTCGGGGACGAACGCGACGCGATGATGCCGCAACTTGAAGGCCTTCCGGGAGGGGGGTCACGCGGTTGCGGCGGGCGAAGGCGCGAGATCTGAGCCGCCACCCGACCACGAATCCTCGAGGAGGTTCGGGCAGGCGATTCGAGGGGTTACTCGGCTACCGCTTTAGGGGTTCGCTACCGCTATGGGGAATGCAGTGCTTTGAGGGGGCACTCGACCCGGGGCGGAACGCGAAGGTTCGACGAGAGGGATGGACGAGGTTTTGGAGCGGGAGCCCGGGCGTACGGTTGTTCGAGATGGTTATTGCGAGGTCGGCTTGAAAGGGGCGTGGTGTGCCGCAAACACCGCCCCAACTTTTTTCTTCGGTTGCGGTGCCGAATCTACTGGCGCTACCGGACTTTCTTTCGATATAGAAAAACACTCGAATGTGAGTGTGGGTCGGTGCTATGGGAGAAGACGCGGGATATCGATACGAGGCGACGAGCCCCGAGGGCTTCGTCCAGCAGCTGGCGGTCTGCTATTTGAGGAACCGCTATTGGTTCTACGTCCAGGGCGAGGTGCCCCAGGGCAAGGACCCGCGCGCGGTCGACGAGAAGTTGCTCCTCCGCTACGGCGTCTGCCAGAGCAAGTGGGCCAAGGCCCGGGCGCGAAAGCACGGCCTGGCCAAGGTCCAGTACCTGAGATACCGCTCGACGTTCCTGCTGCTCGCGACCGAGGGCGAGCACCCCTTCTTCGAGCGCGAGCGGGACAACATCCGGGACGCCCGCGAGCGGCCGATACGGTTCTACGGCTACTCGATCGGGTACAAGGACGGCCACCCGTTCGTCAGGATCGCGACCGGCCAGTACCGGGAGCTCGTCGAGGCCTTCCTCGCCTCGGCGCTCACCTCGTCGGGAGAGACCCTCGCGACACGGTTCGCCACCCTGCCGTTCGAGCCCTACGGGCCGGTGAAGGTGCAGACGAGGCGGCTCCTGCTACGGGTCAATGAGATCCGGCGGGCCGCGGGGCTGCCTCGGGTCGACCAGTCCGTGCTCCGCACGAAGCGGCGGGCGATGAAGCCCTTTGCACGGCTGGACCCGGTCACCCTCGGATCCCCCGAGTCGACCGGCTGGGAGTGGGCATGAAAACAACAAAGGAGGAGAGGAAGCGATGCTGGAAGTGAAGACCGCGGACGTGACGCTCGATGAGGCCTTGATCAACCTGGGCTACGGCGTCATCGAGGGCACGAGCGAAGGGATGCTCAGGGTGACCACGCCCGACGGCAAGGACGAGGGCGAGATCTCGTTGCCCGATTGCTGGGCGTTATTCAAGCAGCGGCACAGGAAGCTCTTCGAGGCCAACCCGCCGGTCTGGGATGAGAGACGCTACGGCCCCTTCCGGCTCGAGCTCTCGGGCTTCTGCCCCGAGTGCGGCTACGGGATCTTCGACGGCAGGCACGAGTGCCCGGGCGATTGAAAGGAGGCCGCAGCTCAGGTGCGATCTCGCTCGTAGCTCGAGTGTCCCGTCCGGCCGGGGATCGGCGTCACGGGATCAGCAGCTCGTGGCGCAGCCGGTCGAACAACTCCGTGAAACTGTCGGGCGTGGGCTGGTAGCCCGTGAACCCGAGCCGGCGGCTGCGGGCCATGTCGGCCATGACCTCCATCGGGCGGCCGAGGTCGGCGTCGGTATGCCACGCCGATGTCAGGCGGGCCAGATCCGGCTCGACCAGGCCGTGCGTCCGGGCGAGCTCGGCCCACGGCCCGGCGTCGCCCGCCATCTGCGCCTCGAGCGGGGTCGGCGTCCCCGGGTACGGGGCAGCTTCAAGGCCGAAGTACTCGGCCAGCCGCGGCCACAGCCACCGCCACCGGAACACGTCCCCGTTGACCACGTTGAACGCCCGGTTGGCGGCCGCGGGGGTCATCGCCGCCCATTCCAGATGGCGCGCCAGCAGGCGGGCGTCGGTTACGTCCGTCACCCCGTCCCACTGCTCGGGCGAGCCGGGGAAGAGGAACGGCCGGCCGAGGTGCTTGCACAGGGACGCGTAGACCGCGAGGGTCACCCCCATGTTCATCGCGTTCCCGACCGCGTACCCGACGATCGTGTGCGGCCGGTGCACGGTCCAGGCGAACCTGTCCTTGGCGGCGGCTTTGAAGACCTCGTCCTCCTGGGCATAGTAGAAGTTCTCGACCGCCAGCCGGGCCTCGTCCTCGCGGAAGGGTGTGTCGGGCAGGTCCCCCTTCCCGTACGCCGCGAACGGGCCGGGGTAGTGCTTGAGGCCCGTGACCAGGGCCACGTGCCGCACGGTGCCGGCCGTGCGGACGGCGTCCAGCAGGTTGCG
>JANOBY010000462.1:0-3595 GCA_031411935.1 Planctomycetales bacterium
GGGCCGACCGACTCGATGTTGCCTCGATAGAGCGACGGATTTGTCTCGAACGACGGGTCGATCGCCAGCGAGAGCAGCGAGGGCAGAGGTACGTTGGCAGAGCGAGTGGTTCGCTTCTGCTTCTGGGACTGATAGCTGCCCGCGATCTGATCGGCGTCGAACGTGGCTCCGGCCACCGCGATCTTGAGGGGGGTTTTGGCCTTCACCTCGACCTGTCCGACGGTGCTCCAGCGCGGGCGGGCGTCTCCGGGGATGGTCTCGGAGGTGAGTTCGACCTCGGAATCCTTGCTCGTGAGCGTCCACTTGAGGTTCGCGGGGGACCAGACCTTCAGCGTGTACGAGGCCTCGCGAGAGAGGTGAATCCCCGAGGCAAGTTCCCTCGCGTCGCTGGCCGTGAAGAGGTGGGTCTCGGGATCCGAGTCCCGGGGCGCGACCAGCGCCGTGAGGATCACGGCGGCGAAGAAAGCGGGTGCTGGGAACATCGAAGCCTCTCACGATCGTTCTGGGGGGCGGGAGGGATGCCTGAGCGGTCGCCGAAGGGGTACTTCCTTGCCGCCGCCTCCCCGGGGATGTTAAGACTGGAGGGTCGCAAATGCGAGCAGAAAACCTCTCCGGTCCCCATCTTGTCCAGGACCTCGGTCCGGCGACGGCCTCCCCCGACCCGCCCCATAATCTCGATAGCAAACTCAAATCGGTACGGAGTCCCCCTCATGCACCTTGGTTCGTCCCGGTGGTCTCGGCCCCTCGCCCTGGCGATTGGCTGCCTCCTCACCACGGCGTCCGCCGCCCTTCTGGGGGCCGACGGAGAGCTGCGTCCCGACTTCCGCTCGCCCGCCTACGCGATCGTGAACGCGAAGATCCACGCCTCCGCGGGGTCGGTGCTCGAGTCCGGTACCGTCGTCGTGCGCAACGGGATCATCGCCGCCGTGGGCAAGACCGGGGAGGTCGATGTTCCTGCCGACGCCGAGACGATCGACGCGAAGGGGATGGTGGTCTATCCGGGGTTCATGGACCTCTACACCACGCTGGGCGTCCCGGCCAATACCACTCGGTCGCAGACCGGCCCCGGCCGCACGGTGCCTTACACGGACTTCGCCCTCCCTCGCACGCCGCTGGATCATCGCAACGGGATCACGCCCGAGTTCGAGGTTGCCTCGGTGCTCGAACTGGCCGACGCCACGATCGAGGAGCGTCGCAAGCTGGGCTTCACCGACTTCCTCGCGGCTCCCGGAGGTGCGATCGCCGCGGGACAGAGCGCCCTGGTCACGTTCAGCGGCCTGCCCCGGCGGGAGATGATCGTCAAGTCGCCGGTCGGCCTCCACATCACGCTGAGCAGCCCCGCGGGCCTCGCGTTCTCGGAAGGTCGCGAGTGCATGGACGACACCGACGAACGCAACGCGTACACGGCCGCGGCCCCCACGCCGAGCCCGGATGAGGTGATCGAGGCCCGTCGTCGCGCCGTCCGATCGGCCGGTTTCCCGGTCTCGCTCATGGGCGTGGTCTCGCATCTTCGCCAGGCCATGATCGACGCGGAATATCAGCAGGAGAGCCAGGAATACTATCAGAAGAGCGGGGGCGTACGCCCGCCCTTCGACCCGGCTCTGAAGACCCTGCACGCCGCGCGGAGTCGCGATTTCCCCGTGTTTTATGAGGCCAACACTCGTGACGAGATCCATCGCGTGCTTGACCTCGCCCAGGAGTTCGGCACCACGCCGATCATCGTGGGAGGTCGAGAGGCCTGGAAGGTCGTCGATCGGCTCAAGGCCGAAAAGGTCCCCGTGGTCCTCCGCGTGGACTTCCCGGAAGAGCCCAAGGTCCCTTCCGAAGCCGAGTTCCGCAAGCGAGACGTCGAAGGGCGCGAGGTCCCGCTGAAAGTGCTGGCCGACCGCGCCGCCAGGTGGAAGGATCGCGTGGGAACCGCGGCCACCCTTCAGAAAGCGGGCGTCAAATTCGCCCTGGCCAGCGATGGGCTCGCCAAGGCCGAAACCTTCCACGGCCAGGTCCGCAAGATGATCGGGGCAGGATTGCCGGCCGAGAGCGCCGTCGAGGCCCTCACGAGCTCCGCCGCCGACATCGTGGGCGTGAACCGGCAACTCGGCACGATCGAGGTCGGCAAGCTCGGTCACCTGGTTGTCATGTCCGCACCGTATGGAGACGAGAAGGCCAAGCCGAAATTCTTGCTCACCGATGGACTCAAGTTCGACCTGGAGAAGCTCTACCCGACCCGGAAGTCCGCCGATGGCAAGGAGAAGGGCGAGGCCAAGGACAGAGACAAGTCTGACCCCACGGCTCCCCCGAAAGGCCAGGAAGACCAGCCGAGCAAGTCGGCCTCCGCCAAAACCAAGGCCGAGATGGAGAAGGCCGCCACGCCCAGGGACGAACCCGCCAAGGGCGAGGCCAACAAGCCCGACTCGCCCCGGCCGGCGGGCGATACCCCGAAGGCGAAAGCCGAGCCCGAGACGCCCCCAGTGCCGTTTGTTGACTCTCCGACCGAATTCGACGCGGATCGGCGGCCCTCGCTCAAGACGGGCGGGACGGTCTTCCTCAAGGACGCCCTCCTGCTCACCGTCGCGAAGGAAGGGACCATCGCCAAGGGATCGATCCTCGTCCGCGATGGGAAGATTGTGGCCCTTGGGACGGATCTGGTCGCGCCCGCCGGCGTGCCCGTGATCGACGGGACCGGGCTCGTCGCGATGCCGGGCATCATCGACACCCATTCCCACATGGCGATTCAGGGCGGAGTGAACGAGGGGACACTCTCCATCGTGCCCGACGTCCGCGTGGCCGACGTGGTCGATGGCGAGGACCCAACCATCTACAACGCCCTCGGCGGCGGGACGACCACGGCCAGACTTCTGCACGGGTCGGCCAACACCATCGGCGGCCAGGACGCGATCATCAAACTTCGGTTCGGTCTGGCCGGACGCGACATGATCCTCCGCGATGAGAAGCGGCCCACGGGCGTGAAGTTCGCGCTGGGCGAGAACGTGACCCGCACGCGAGGCCGGTTCCCGAACACCCGCATGGGCGTGGAAGCCACGATCGAGCGGGCGTTCCTCGAAGGCAAGGCTTACGCCGAGGCCCGCAAGGCCCACGCGGACGCCAGGGCCACCGGGAAGGTCGTCGCCCCGTTCCGCCGGGACCTCCGCCTCGAAGCCCTGGCCGCGATCGTTGAGGGCAGTTTCAAGATCCACAGCCATTGCTATCGAAGCGACGAGATCCTGATGATCCTGCGTACAGCGGAGCGATTCGGGATCAAGGTCCAGTCGCTCCAGCACGTCCTTGAAGGTTACAAGGTCGCGCCCGAGATCGCGGCCCACGGGGCCAGCGCCTCCACCTTCTCGGACTGGTGGGCGTACAAGATCGAGGCCTTCGACGCGATCCCGTTCAACGCGGCCCTCCTGACCGAGGCGGGCGTCCGCGTCTGCATCAAGAGCGACAGCGAGGAGCTGGTCCGCCACCTCTACCTTGAAGCTGCCAAGATGATCAAGTACGGCAGGGTCACCGAGCAGCAGGCGCTCGAGATGATCACGCTGAACCCGGCCAGGGAGCTCGGGCTCGATCATCGCCTCGGAACGCTCGAAGTCGGCAAGGA
>JANOBY010000463.1:0-2427 GCA_031411935.1 Planctomycetales bacterium
CGACGACGTGGCCATGGGCGAATCGACCGATCACGCGGGCCGAAGGGGGCTGGCCGGGACGGTCCTCGTGCACAAGGTCGCGGGCGCCGCGGCCGAGTCCGGGGCGAGCCTCGCCGAGGTGCTTGAAGAGGCGCGATCCGCGGCCCAGTCCGTTCGCACCATGGGCGTGGCCCTCTCCGCATGCATCGTGCCCGCCGCCGGAAAGCCGAGCTTCACTCTGGAAGAGGACGAGGTCGAGCTGGGACTCGGGATCCACGGCGAGCCCGGCGTGGAGCGGGTCCCCATCGGGTCGGCCGACGACCTCGTCGAGCGCCTCCTGGGGCGGATCCTCGGCGACCTCTCGCCGGCACAGGGGGAACGCGTGGCCCTGCTCGTGAACGGCCTGGGTGCTACGCCCGCGATGGAGCTGGCGATCGTGGCCCGCAAGGCGATCGCCGTGCTGGAGGGGCGAGGATTGCGGGTCGAGCGGGCCTATCAGGGGACGTTCCTCTCGGCGCTGGAGATGGCGGGGGTGTCGCTCTCGATCCTCCCGGTGGACCACGCCCGCCTGGCCCGGCTGGATGCCCCGACCGAGGCGCCGGCCTGGCCCAACGCGGCGTCTCGTCCTCGCGTGTCGGGATCGGGGTCGCCCCCGCCTGAAGTGACCACCCGGGCCGAAGTCCCCGCCGAGCCGCCCCGGACCCCGCAGGGGATGGCCCTCGGCGAGGCGATCCGCCGCGCGATCGCCGCGGTGCACGAGGCCGCCGACCGCCTGACCGAGATGGACCGGGCCGTAGGGGACGGCGACCTCGGGATCAGCCTCGCCCGGGGGGCCCACGCCATGGAGGAGGCCCTGCCCCGTCTGCCCCTCGACGACCCGGGTGCATCGTTCCGGGCGATGGCCCACGTGGTCCAGGAATCGGTGGGGGGAACCTCGGGCCCGCTCTGGGCCGCCTTCCTCACGAGGGCCTCGAGGGCCCTGCCCTCCACCTCGGCCGCGAGCCCCGGAGACTGGGCCAGGGCCTTCCGCGACGGATGCGGGGCGATCTCGGACCTGGGCGGAGCGGGGCCGGGGGATCGCACCATGCTCGACGCGCTCCTGCCCGCCTGCGACGCCTTCGAGGCCGCCACCTCGGCAGGCAAGCCCGCCCACGAAGCCATGGCCGAGGCCGTGACCGCCGCAAGCCGGGGGGCCATCGCCACGGCCGACATGTCCCCCCGGAAGGGCCGTTCCAGCTACCTGGGGGAGCGAACGCGCGGCCTCATCGACCCCGGGGCGCAGGCGGTCGTGGTCCTGCTCGCCGCCCTCGCTCCGACCGGCCCCCTCACATGAACGGCTTGATCATGACCCATCTCGTCCTGCTTGGCGACTCGACCATCGACAACGCCGCCTACGCGGAGGCGGCCCCGCCGTGATCGATCAGGTTGGCCGAGGGTTGCCCTCTCGGGCAGAGGCCCAGCACCGTGGTCGTTCCTGCCGTGGCTCAGGCGAGGATCTCGAGCACGGGGCTCGCGGGCTCCACGCCGGTGAGCTTCTGTTCGAGTCCCTGGAACTTGTAGGTGAGCCGCTCGTGGTCGATGCCCATGCATCGGAGGATCGTGGCGTTGAGGTCGTTCACATGGACGGGCCTGTCCACCACGTTGTAGCTGAAGTCGTCGGTCTCGCCGTGGACCACGCCGCCCTTCACCCCCCCGCCGGCCATCCACATGCAGAAGTTGCGAGGGTGGTGGTCACGACCGTAGTCCTCCTTCGTGAGCGTCCCCTGCGAGTAGACCGTGCGGCCGAACTCGCCGCCCCAGACGACCAGGGTTTCGTCCAGAAGCCCTCGCTGCTTGAGGTCCATCACCAGCGCGGCGCTCGCCTGATCGGTGTCCAGGCACTGGTTGGCCAGGGCCTTCGGCAGGTCGCTGTGCTGGTCCCAGCCTCGGTGGAGGATCTGGACGGCGCGGACGCCCCGCTCCACGAGCCTGCGTGCGAGCAGGGCGCTGTGGGCGAAGGTGCCGGGCTTGGTGGCCTCGGGGCCGTACATTTCGAGCGTCTTCGGGGACTCTCGCGACACGTCCACAAGCTCGGGCACGCTGGTCTGCATGCGGAAGGCCATCTCGTACTGGGCGATCCGGGTCCGCGTCTCGGGGTCGCCGAAGCGTTCGAGCTGGCGGCGGTTGAGGCGGTCCAGCGTGTCGAGCATCACGCGGCGATCCTGGGGCGACACGCCGGGCGGGTTCTGGAGATAGAGCACCGGGTCGCCCGCGCCCCGCAGGGCCACGCCGTTATGATTGGTGGGCAGGAACCCGCTGCTCCACATGCGCGTGAAGAGGGCCTGGCCGTTGCCCGTCGTCGGGAAGGATGGGGTGAAGACCACGAACGAGGGCAGGTCGTTGCTCTCGCTGCCCAGGCCGTAAGCGAGCCAGGAGCCCACGCTGGGCTTGCCCGGGATCTCGCTGCCC
>JANOBY010000464.1:0-7255 GCA_031411935.1 Planctomycetales bacterium
CGCCCCCCGGGCCAGGCGCAGACGGACGAGGCCGACCTCATGCCGTTCCCGGTCCTCGATCAGCTCATGTACGCCTTCGTGCAACTGGGGCTGGACCCGGTGGAGATGTTCCGCAGGCTCTGGCCCGCGATGACCTCGACCTACGGCGGCGACTATCGCGCGTTCGCGGCCCACGTGAAGAAGTTCGTGAGGCTCTTCTGCTTCGCGCAGTGGAAGCGCGAGCGGTTCGCGATCAGCTTCCGCGTGACGGCGTTCGACCTCGACCCCAAGACCGGGTTCCGCTTCCCGCCCGTCCAGGCCCCGTTCACCGAGGAGCTCGCGGAACTCGACGCGCTGGTGGCGAAGATCGAGGCGGGGCAGGAGCGGCTGTCGTCCTGACCGATCGCGGACCGGGACGCGACGTTTCCCGAACGAATGTGCACGCGAGCGTACGCCCTGGGTCAGGCGCGGTCGGTTTTGGGGCCGGACGCGCGATCGGCGGCCTAGCTTGAGAGTAGGCGACGGCCTCGAGGTCCGCCCGAACACGGGTAGCGGTCGGGGATCCCCCTCTTTATGATGGGGCCCCGCGCCCTCCGCCGTGGGCCGCGCTTGCCCGACGTGATGGAGTTGCCTTCGCCCATGCCGCTCACACCGACCTCGCGCGTCCTGAACAAGGCGTCCAGCCCGAGCCCCCCCAGCCGGTCCTTCACCTACGGCGATCATCCGCTCACGATCACGCGCGGGCATCCGATCCCCCTGGGGGCAAGCCGAACGTCGGACGGGATCAACTTCGCGCTCATCAGCCGCCATGCCACGAGCGTGACGCTCGTCCTGTCCGAGCCCTGCCGCCCGCAGAGCATGACCGAGATCCCGCTCGATCCGGCGTATCATCGCACGGGCGACCACTGGCACGTGCGCGTGATGGGCCTGCCCGACGAGGTCTGCTACGGATACCGCGTGGACGGGCCGACCGGCCCCATGCACCGCTACGACCCGAGCGTGGTCCTGATCGACCCGGCCTCGCGTGCCCTGTCGTGCGGGATGCCCTGGGGCTCCGAGGACGGGCACATCCGCCGCAGCCTGATCAACGGCGGGCTCGGCTACGACCCCGACGACGTCCACCCCTGCACCCCCCGCGAGGACACGGTCCTGTACGAGCTGCACGTCCGCGGGTTCACCGTGGACGGGTCGAGCCGGGTCGCCAAGCCCGGCACGTTCGCGGGGCTGATCGAGAAGATCCCGTACCTGGAGGCGCTCGGGATCACCGCCGTCGAGCTCCTGCCGATCGACGAATTCGACGAGAACGACTGCCCCTATGTGAATCCGCTCACGGGCGAGCGGCTCAAGAACTTCTGGGGCTACAACACGATCGCCTTCGCCGCGCCCAAGGCCGCCTACGCCAGCGAACCCGAGCGATCGGGCCCCTGGGACGAGTTCCGCCGGATGGTCAAGGCGTTCCACGGGGCGGGCATCGAGGTGATCCTCGACGTGGTGTTCAACCACACCGCCGAGGGAAACGAGAACGGCCCCACCTATCACTTCCGCGGCCTGGACAACTCGCTCTACTACATGCTCAACGAGAAGGGCCAGTACCTGAACTTCAGCGGGTGCGGCAACTCGGTGAACTCGAACCACCCGGTCGTGCGGTACCTGCTCCTGTCGTGCCTGCGCAACATGGTGGCCGAGGCCGTGGTCGACGGGTTCCGGTTCGACCTGGCGAGCGTCCTGGGGAGAGACGTCCGCGGAGAGGTGCTGGTGCAGCCCCCGGTGATCGAGATGATCTCCGAGGATGCGCTCATGGCCAACACCAAGCTGATTGCCGAGCCCTGGGACGCCGGCGGCCTGTACCAGGTGGGCAGCTTCCCGGGCGGCCCCCGGTGGAGCGTGTGGAACGGCCTCTATCGCGACGACGTGCGCAAGTTCTGGCGGGGCGAGCCGGGCATGACCTCGGCCCTGGCCACGCGGTTCTGCGGCTCGGACGACCTGTACCACGGCCGGGGGCCTCTGCACTCGCTGAACTTCATCACCTGCCACGACGGGTTCACGCTCAACGACCTGGTCTCGTACAACCACAAGCACAACGAGGCCAACGGCGAGTCCAACCGCGACGGGGGGAACGACAACCAGAGCTGGAACTGCGGCGAGGAAGGCCCCACCGACGACCCCGCCGTGCTCGCCCTTCGGCAGAGGCAGGCCCGGAACCTGATCGCCACGCTGCTCATCTCGCAGGGCGTGCCCATGATCCTGGGCGGGGACGAGATGCTGCGGACCCAGGGCGGGAACAACAACGCCTGGTGCCAGGACAACCCGACGAGCTGGATCAACTGGTCGCTCGCCGACGAGAACGCCGACTTCCTGCGGTTCGTCCGCGAGCTGATCGCCCTCAGGAGGCGTCACCCGGCGTTGCGGCGGACGACCTTCTTCCGAGGGATCTCCGAGGCCGGCCCGCCCGACATCGCCTGGCACGGCCAGGAGCCCTGCCAGCCCGACTTCGCCTACACCAGCCACGCGGTGGCCGCGGTGCTCGACGGCCGCAAGATCGACCGCCCCGGCGAGATCGACCGCGACTTCTACATCGCCTTCAACGCCTACTGGGAGCCGCTCACCTTCAAGATCCCGGCCTCCCCCTCGGGACGCGCCTGGAGACGAACGGTGGACACGGCCAGGCCCTCCCCGCAGGACGCGCTCGGCCTCGACGAAGGCCCCATCGTGCCGGTGCTCCACCCCTACCGGATCGAGGCCCGCAGCCTGGTGATCCTCGTCTCCGAGGGGTGATCCGGGGAGGAGGAACCGACAGGGTACGGAGGCGCGGAGAAGACGGAAAATCGGAATCCGGATCAAGGACTTCTTCATTTCCTCCCCGGCCGCCGCATCCCGGCGGTTCCATCCCCCATTGGAATGACATTCGCTCCTGGCACGGGTCGCGATCCCGGTCCGCCCGAACCCAGCCAGAGAGCCTTGCCGTGGCCACAGAGCCTGACGTCCCCGCCTACGAACCCATGCTCGCCGCCTATCATCGCGCCTTCGCGCGTGAGCTGAGGGCGATGGTCGATTCCGTGCCGATCGATCCGGGCCAGTCCGTGCTCGACATGGCCTGCGGCGACGGCGTGTACAGCCCCATGCTCGCCGATCGCGTGGGGGCCTCGGGCCGCGTGGTCGCCGTGGACGTGATGCCCGAGTATCTGGAACTTGCCCGCAAGGAGGCCGAGGGCTCTCCGCTGGCGAAGGTCATCGAGTTCACGGCCGCGCCGATCGAATCCATGCCGTTCGCCGATCACACGTTCGACGTGTCGTGGTGCGCCCAGAGCTTCTATAGCCTCGACGACCCGGTGGACTCGCTGCGCCATCTCATGCGAGTCACGAAGCCCGGAGGCGTGGTCGCCGTGCTCGAGGCCGACACCCTCCACCACGTGATCCTTCCCTGGCCGATCGAGGTCGAGCTGGCCGTGAAGACGGCCGAGCTGAAGGCCCTGGTGGAGGAGTCCGACAAGCCCCGCAAGTTCTACGTAGGGCGGCAACTCCTGGGAATTTTCCGCAAGGCGGGGCTCGTCGAGGTCGTGACGAAGACCTGGGCGACCGACCGCGTGGCCCCCCTGGGCGAGGACGAGCGGACCTACCTGGCCGAGCACCTGAAGGGGCTGGCCGAGCGGGTCTCGGAGAAGCTCGAAGGCAAGGCCCGCGAGAAGTTCGACCGCCTCCTCGATCCCTCCTCGGCCGACTACCTGCTGCGCGACCCCGACCTCACCCTCACCTGCATCGACCACGTGATCTGGGGCCGCAAGCCCACGTGAGGGGTGCAAGGCGACTCGACCGGTGTCCGGTCGCCATCCCTCCCCGTGGGGCCGTTCGTGTGGACGGATCGCCGGGTGCCAGGGTCACGAAGAAATGGCTCTAGTTGTTGTGGACCCTCCACCAGGGGC
The DNA here is from genome assembly GCA_031411935.1 of Planctomycetales bacterium. Classification (GTDB taxonomy): domain Bacteria; phylum Planctomycetota; class Planctomycetia; order Isosphaerales; family Isosphaeraceae; genus JAQGHR01. The sequence continues at coordinate 3,900 of JANOBY010000464.1, forward strand.
CTCCGAGGGGCTCGTAGAAGAAGCCGTCGAAGCCGGGGATGGTCTGCGGGCTTGCCCCTCCGGGCAAGTAGGCCATGCCGAAGCGTTCGAGGAAACCCCCCTTGGTCCAGAAGAGCACGCATCCGCCCTTCTCCTCCACGCCCGTGGGCCAGAAGAGCCCAACCCGGCCGGGAGGCCCATCGTTGATGTCGCCGGGTGTGGCGAGGATGCTCGTGGCGGCCGCTCGCAGGGCGGGCTCGCTCATCCGGAATCGCGCCTGAAAATCGCGATCCGTGGGGAGCAAGGCCAGGCCCAGGCCTCCGAGCACGGGCGAAATCAGGAAGCGGGGATCTTTCCACGATCCCGGATGCTTGCTCACGAACCGTCGGGAGAATCGGCACAGCCAGGAGATCGCGATCACCAGGCCGGACAGGCCGAGCCAGGCCGCCTCGACCACGTCGGGCGCAATCTCGCTGAACGAGGCGATCGCCGCCAGGAGCCAGCCGAAGGCCGCGGAAGTCTCGATCGCGAACCAGGACCTGCCGTTCGGCACGACCGCCGCGACCGCCACCGGCAGGAGGACTACGGGCAGGAGGAACGGCGCGACCCAGGCCAGGCACGCGCCGATCACCGCGACCAGGACCATCCACCGGAGCAAAGTCACTCGGGTCCGAGGCGGACCGAGTTCGGCGACTTCGGGGAGGGGCTTCACGCTCGTCCTTTCGTAAGCGAGAGGCAGGGCTTCGGCTCCGCGTTCAGGGTGACCCGGAGCCCTTCGAGGCCCCCCGACGAGACCGGACGGACGAAGGGCCGGGAGGGATGGCCTCCCGGCCCTGGCGCGACCGGGTTCGTCGTTATCTGCCCAGGACCGGCTGGACCTTGGCCGGGGAACCGGGGGCGTCCTCCAGCTCGCATCGGATCGCGTCCCGACGCTTGCTCGTATCGACCATGAGCGTGATCGTGTGACGGCCGGAGCCCAGGTCGGCGTCGATCGTTTCGCCGGCCTTCACGGCGTTGCCGTCGATCATGACCCCCTCGACGCCCGCGGTGGCGTTGAGCCGCAACCGGACGGGGCCGGGCGTGGTCACGTCGAGTTCGAATCGCACGGGCACGACGGGGCCTTTCGCCTCGGCGACGGCCTTCAGGGCATCGAGCGGCAGGGTGCCGTCCACCCGACTGTAGATCGGGGTCCAGTCGGCGAGGGACTCGGCCTTGGTGCTGCCGTTGACCTGCCAGCGCCTCACGAGTCGGGCCTTGCTCACGGAGTAGGGGCCGACCTTGCCGAGCTCGGTCAGGAAGCGGACGAGGTCGAGGAACTCGCCCTCGGTGAGGTTCTCGGTCAGGCCGGCGGGCATGAGCGACCCGGCGTCCTTCTTCTCCTCGATCGAGGCGGAGGGGATGCTCAGCTCGTGCCCCTCGGCGTCGCGGACGAGGGTCTCGGTCTCGTTGTCGCGGAGCTTCACGCCGGTGACCACGCGGCCGTCGGTCGTGGCGATCGTCAGGGCGTTGTAGCCCTCCTTCACGGCCTTGTTGGGCTGCAAAAGGGAGTCCACCAGGTAGTCGGGCTGCGCGCTCGCGCCGATCGATTCCAGGCCCGGCCCGACCTGCCCGCCCGCCCCGGCGATGGCGTGGCAGTTCAGGCACTGGTTCTCGGCGCGGCGGAAGATCGCCTCTCCGCGAACCGGGTCGCCCTTCTCGCGGACGTCGGCCACCAGGTTCTTCATCTCGGCCTCGGTCAGCGCCACGGGGCCGCTGGCGAGCTTGCCCGCCTTCGTGAAGGCATCGAGCAGGGCCGACTCGTCACGCCCCGAGGCACGCACCGCGCGGACGCCGAGCTTGGCCACGTCGGCCGGGATCGCGCCCGGTTCCAGCTTACTCAGGGCCCCGGCCAGAGCCGCCGGGGCCCCCTTGCGGCCAAGCAAGCCGGCGACCATGGCGGTCGCCTCTTCGGCCGAGAGGTCCGACGCCTCGCGATCGCGGAGCACGGCGAGGGCCAGGTCGGCGGCGGCCTTCGGGTCGAGCGCGGCGAGCGCGACGGTCGCCGCCGATCGCCGGGCGAGGGATTTCCCCTCGCTCGCCGCCTTCTCCAGCGTCTGGCGGCTCGGCTCTCCGCCCAGCTCGGCGATGGCCTCGAAGTAGTCGCGGGACGGCGGCTGGGAGTTCGCCGAGGTGGTGGGTAATCCTATCAGACGGTCGCGAAGCCCCTCGACTTTCCAGGCCCCGACCGCCCGGATCGCCGCGAGTCGGGTCGGGAACTCCCTGGGCGACTCGTCCAACATTAGCAACGGCTCCAGGCGGGTCAGGTCCCCGTCGGGCCGGATCCCGCGAGCACGGGTGGCCTCCACCAAAGGCTCGAGGAGCGAGGCCTTCCAGGGTTTGGTCACCTCGTCGGACAGGGCCAAGTCGAGCAATTCACCTAGTTCCTTCGCGGTCCCCAGGGTCGCGATCACGCGGGCAGTCGCGTTCCATTGGTCCAGCAAAAGCTTCCCGGCCTTCAGCGATTCGAGCAGGGGGGCGACCACGGCGGGGGAGCCCGCGGCGCTCAGGGCGAACGTGAGCTTCTTGGCGTCTCCGCCGAAGTCCAGCTTGCCGGCCTGGAGCGCGGGGAGCCATTTCGGCTGGAGGTCTCGGGCCGAGAGCCACAACGAGTAGTCGAGCCACTTGTCAACGGGCCTGTCCAGGGCCTTCATGGCGACCTCGACCGAGCGAGGGTCGGCGACCTTGCCCAGGGCCCTCACGGCTTCGAGCCGCACGCGGGCGTTCTCGTCCTCAACCCGAGGGGCAAGCAGCCCCACCGCGTCGGAGACCGATCCCTGCCAGTGAGGCACCACGCGGCTGGCGGCGGCCCTCACGCGGAAGTCGGGGGAGTTCAGCGCGGCGGTTAGAAGCTCGGGCTCGGGCACGTCGAGGCTCTGGTACATCCAGAGGGCTTCCAGGCGGTTGTGCTCGAAGTTCGCGTCCTTCGGGTCGAGAGCCTTGGTCCAGGCGGCGAGCGCGGGGATGACCTTCTCGGCGCCTCGCTCCTTCAGCACGATCTTGGCGAAGTGCCGGGTGTAGCCTTCCTTCGACTTCAGGGCTTCGAGCAGGTCGGTCACGCTGGCGTCTTGCAGCTTGGGCTTCTCGACGAGCGGACGGTCCTTGGCGGTGATCCGCCAGATGCGGCCCCGGGTGTGGTCGCGGCGGGGGTCGCGGAAATCGACCTCGCCGTGCTGGATGATCGGGTTGTACCAGTCGGCGATGTAGATCGCGCCGTCGGGCCCCATCTTCACGTCGATCGGGCGGAAGGCCCCGTGGGTGGTCTTGATCAGCTCGGGCTGCTCGCGGGAGGAGAAGGCCGAGCCGTCGTCGCTCAGGACGAACCGGCACACACGATTGGC
>JANOBY010000465.1:0-12097 GCA_031411935.1 Planctomycetales bacterium
GTCTCATGGCTCTGGGAGGAACCGCTTCGGAGCCGGTTCGGCTGCCTTCAGGCCATCCTCGCCGGACCTCCGGCCTGATCATGTTCGACCTCGACGACGTGATCCGCCGCGCCTGGCCCCTCTTCCGCGAGGCCGTCCGCATGGGCCGCACCATCACCTACACCGAGCTCGCCGGGCGGGTCGGCCCGCCCCTGAACCGCCGCCAGGTCCATCGCCAGCTGCTCACCCCGCTCTCGGAGCGATGCCGGCGCGCGGGCCTGCCCGACCTCGCCGCGCTCGTGGTCCGCAAGGACACCGGCATGCCGGGTGCAGGCTGGCACGGGCCATACCCCTCGGCCGATCCCGACCGCGCCTGGGCCGACGCGGTGGCCGAGTGCCTCGCGCATCGGTGGCCCTCGAAGCCCCACCCGGGGCTGCTGTCGTCGGAACCCGGACCTTCCTGATACCTCGGGGGAACTCTTACATGGGATACCGCCCTTACTATCAGGCGATCCCCGAATCGTCCGATCTCTATAGGCTGATGCAAACGGACCAGCCCGCGGCGAAGCTCATGGCCCTGTTCGCGGACAAGGGCTCCAGGCCGCTGGACCTGCTTGAGGGGGGCGAAGACGAGGTTGACGACCTCCTCGAATTCGCGATCGAGGATGACGAGGTGTTCGCCTCTCGCGAGGACGCCGAGGCCGCCTTCCAGCGCCTGAAGGAGGCGATCGACCGGACGGTCAAGGCCCACCGGGGGCTCATGGATCGGTGCGCCTTGCTGAACAAGTCGCAGGATGAGCTCGAACGCCTGCTCGTCCTCCACTGCTCGGGCCTGGGGGACGAGGAGTCCGTCGAGTTCCTGCCCGCCCTGTTCGGCGGATCCCGGCCGTTCGCCGGCCCCCTCTTCGACCCGAATGAGCCGGACCTGGACGAGGATTCGGCCCCGGAGATCGCCCAGTTTTCCCCCTTCTGGCTCGTCCCTTCCGAGGACGTGAAGCGGGGGGCGGGCCTCCTCGAACCGATCGCGTTTTCGGAGCTGGCCAGCGCCGACGAGTCGATGAGCGATGCCACGGTGGAATGGCTCGAAGACGACTACCCGCGCTGGCGATCCCTCTACCTCCATGCCGCCAGCCGGGGCGAGGCCATCATGGTGATCTAAATGAAGACGACGGGTCCCGAGAAACACGTCTCTCTCGACGATCGGAATCCGGGGGACGCCGCGATAATGTAGAGGCATGGGGCCTCCGGGATCCCGGTTCCTTGACAACTTGGACCCTCCCCCGGGCGAGGCCCGGCGAAGGGGAGAACCTCCTCCATCGCGAAAACAAGAATTTGCAGAACGAACCCAATTTCGACGCCAGGATTGGAGATCCTGATCGGACCTATGTTCCATCTGAAGTAAGATTTAAGGTCTTCTCAAGGGTTGAACCCGAGGGGCGGTCCGACGGGAAAACGAAGCCAAAACGAACCCAAAACGAAGCCATTGAGGGGCCTCCAGAAGGCAAACGAACCCATTCGCCGGGCGTTTCCGGGACAAAAACACATTCGTACGGTCGGTGGTTCCGCGAACAATCGGCGGCATTCTGCGTAATTAGGTTGTCGAATTTCCCACGCGCAATGGATTTCCCGAAGCCACTCATTCTCCCGCGAGATGCGGGTTACGGAGGCGACGCATGGCCTTCCGATTCGATAAGCTGACCCTCAAGAGCCAGGAAGCCGTGAACAAGGCCCAGGACGTGGCCAGGCAGCACGGCAATCAGCGGCTCGAGCCCATGCACCTGCTCGTGGCCCTGCTCGATCCCGATCAGGCCGTGGTGCGCTCCTTGCTCAGCCAGCTCGGGGCGAATCCGGCCCAGATCCTCCGCGCGGCCGAGGCCGGGATCGAGTCGCTGCCCAAGGTCCAGGGGGGCGACCTGAAGCTCGGCGGCGAGTTGAACCAGGTCCTCGACGCGGCCCAGACCGAGGCCGATCGCCTGAAGGATGAATTCGTGTCGGTCGAGCACCTCCTGCTCGGCCTGGTGAAGATCAAGGGCAAGGCCCAGGATGTCCTCTCGGCCGTGGGGGTGAACGAGAAGGACGTGATCCAGGCCATGGCCAAGGTGAGGGGAGGCCAGCGCGTGACCGACCAGAGCCCGGAAGACAAGTATCAGGCCCTGGAGAAGTACGGCCGCGACCTCGTGGCCATGGCCCGCCTGGGCAAGATGGACCCGGTAATCGGTCGCGATTCGGAGATCCGCCGCGTGGTCCAGGTCCTCTCGCGGCGGTCCAAGAACAACCCCGTCCTGATCGGCGAGCCCGGCGTGGGGAAGACCGCGATCGTCGAGGGGCTCGCCCAGCGCATCGTGTCGGGCGACGTGCCCGAGAGCCTGCGGGACCGCAAGGTGATCGCCCTGGACATGGGCGCGCTCGTGGCCGGGACGAAGTTCCGGGGCGAGTTCGAGGAGCGTCTCAAGGCCGTGCTCAAGGACGTGACCGCGTCCGAAGGCCGCATCGTCCTGTTCATCGACGAGCTGCACACCGTGGTCGGCGCGGGCAAGGCCGAAGGGTCGATGGACGCCGCCAACCTGCTCAAACCCGCGCTCGCCCGAGGCGAGCTGCGCTGCATCGGCGCGACCACCCTGGACGAGTATCGCGAGCACATCGAGAAGGACCCCGCGCTCGAACGCCGGTTCCAGCCCGTCTTCGTGGGGGAGCCCACCGTCGAGGACACCGTGGCGATCCTGCGAGGGCTGAAGGAGAAGTACGAGGTCCATCACAAGGTCAAGATCAAGGACTCGGCCCTGGTCTCGGCGGCCAAGCTCGCCTCGCGCTACATCACCGACCGCTTCCTGCCCGACAAGGCGATCGACCTCGTGGACGAGGCCTCAAGCCGACTTGCCATGGAGCTGCAATCGGTCCCCAACGAGATCGACGTGATCCAGCGCAGGCTCCTTCAGCTCGAACTCGCCCAGAGGATGCTCAAGAACGAGGACGAGGAGCACGCCCGCGACCGTCTGGCCGAGGTCGAGGACGAGATGGACCGGCTCCGCAAGGAGGAGCAGGACCTCCGCGCCCAGTGGGAGTTCGAGAAATCCGGCCTGGGCGACGTGCAGAAGATGCGCGAGCGTCTGGCCGCCGTGCAGACCGATTACGACCGGGGCTATGCCGAGATCCGCCAGGCCGCCTCGCGGGGCGACCGCGTGGACGAGAAGCGATACCAGGCGCTGGCCGAGCTGGACGCCGAGCACAAGATGCTCGAGAAGAAGATCGCCGAGGCCGAGCTCCGGGGCGACGGCCAGCCGAAGGACGCCCGCAGGCTGCTCAAGCGCGAGGTGGACTCGGAGGAGATCGCCGAGGTCGTGAGCCAGTGGACCGGCATCCCCGTGAACCGCATGCTCACCACCGAGCGCGAGAAGCTCATCCACCTGGAGGACCAGATCCACCTCCGCATGGTCAACCAGGAGGCCGCCGTGAAGGCGGTGGCCGACGCCGTACGTCGCAGCCGCGCGGGGCTGCAAGACCCCAACAAGCCCATCGGCTCGTTCCTCTTCCTCGGCCCCACGGGCGTGGGCAAGACCGAGCTGGCCAAGGCCCTGGCCGAGTTCCTGTTCGACAGCGAGGCCGCCATGGTCCGCCTGGACATGAGCGAGTTCGGCGAACGCCACAACGTGGCCCGTCTGATCGGAGCCCCCCCGGGCTACGTGGGTTACGAGGAGGGCGGGCGGCTGACCGAGGCCGTGCGCCGGCGTCCCTACTCGGTGATCCTCCTGGACGAGGTCGAGAAGGCCCACCGCGACGTGTTCAATGTCCTGTTGCAGGTGCTTGACGACGGCCGGTTGACCGACGGCCAGGGCCGAACCGTGGACTTCCGCAACGCGGTGATCATCATGACGTCCAACCTGGGGAGCCAGCAGATCGCCGCGCTCGCCGAGTCGGGAGACGAGGCCCGCATGAGATCCGCCGTGAACGAGGTGCTCAAGCGCGAGTTCCTGCCCGAGTTCCTCAACCGGATCGACGACACGATCATCTTCCACCCGCTGACCATGAAGGAGCTGACCAAGATCGTCTCCATCCAGCTCAAGCGGCTGGAGAGCCAGATGACCGAGGCCGGGCTCACGATCCAGGTGTCCGAGGCCGCGAAAACCCAGCTCGCCGACGAGGGGTTCGACCCCGCCTATGGGGCCCGACCGCTCAAGAGGCTGATCCAGCAACGCATCGCCAACCCGATGGCCTCGGCCCTGCTCGAAGGGAAATTCCCCCCGAGCTCCACGGTCAACATCAACTGGAACGGCTCGGAGTTCACCTTCGAGCCGGCCGGTTGAAGCGCGATCGTACGGCTCGGATGGTTTTTCAGCAGAATTAGCGGAACTCGGAGGCGATCCATGAATCCAGTCGAAGCCCGTTGGCAATCGAACCGGGATACCATCCAAGCGGAGGTCGCAGGTCGCCCACGCGTCTCCTGCCGCATCCCCGGATGGGAGCCCGTCGACTTGGCTATGGGCCTTCGATGGCTCCAGGCCAGCATCTACGAGGGCTTCTCCGTTTCCCATCGAGTTACCATAGGTGATGCTGAAACCACGGTCTGGTTCAAGCAATGGGAGTACGGCGAGCCCGAACCGGTCTGGATCTGTGGCGCCACCTGAGCCCCAGTCAAACGACCTCGCCTGCCACGGGAGGACGTAAGAGACTTCTTTCCGGAACCTTCAACGAACGACGAAATCGGTTGCCATGGAGTCATGGCAACCACGGAATTCCTGGAGATAAACCCGAGATCGCTCCACCTGCCGAGCAGTCGCCTCTCCGGTGCCGATCCCGTGAAATTCCACGACCAGGTCATGCGATCCGGGTCGAGCGTGGTCGGCATGCCGGCCGTGCAACGTATCGGGGCTAGGACTCTGCGATCATGATCTACGATGGGTTCACGTAGGCGCCCGCGTTGCCACGTTGCTGCCGGGTCGGGCGATCACGAACGAGCCCGTCGGCCATCTGGCCTTTCTCGGGGATACTCTGACATGACCAGTAGAGAATTGAAGCACGAGATCCTGCATGCATTGTCCGGATTGGTCGAATGCACACTGGATCTCCGGTTCGGTCAGTTCATCGCCTACCTGTCCGTGATCGCGCGAGGTCCAAACCCCGAGGCTGTCTGGGACATGGAGGACGAGGAGCTGCTGGAGGCGGTGAGGGGCCACATCGAGGACGACAACCGTCGCCACGCCGGCGTCCCTTCCTGAAGCCTGTCCTGCCGCTTGAACAGAGTCGTACGTACGGGCCGGGCAGCCCATTAACCCGCCAGCCCGATCATGCCCGCGACGGCCTCGTCGGTGGCCCTGGGCCCGAGGTCTCCGGCGAGGTTGGCCGCCGCCATGAAGGCGAAATTCTTCTTCGGGGCGAGCCAGATCGTGGCGTACCAGAGGGTGTTCGACCCGGCGTGGGTGAGCACCTTGCCGCCGGCCCAGGGGCGTTCGGTGACGATCCATCCCTTGGCATACTCCTCGCCCTTGCGCGGGGTTTGCAGGGCCTTGAAGGTCTCGGGCTTGAGGATCGGCGTCTTCTCGCCTCGCGCGCCTTGCAGGTGCAGGTTGGCGAACTTTCCCCAATCGGCCATCGAGGCGTGGACCGTGCCCGCCGGGCCGAGGGCCTCGGGGTTGTCGAACTGCAAGGGTTTGAGGGCGGCTCCCTGCCGCAGATGCCCCCAGGGTTGGTCGGCCTTCCCGGGGGTCCCGGGCGGCCCGAACCCCGCGGTCTTCATCCCCAGGGGCTCGAAGAGACGCTTCCTCATGAGGTCTTCCCACGACTGCCCGGTCACGGCCTCGGCCATGAGCCCCGCGAGGGCGTACCCTACGTTCGAGTAGAGGAACGCGGTCCCGGGCTTGGACTCGGGCTCCAGGCTCGTCATCTTCCGCAGGAGCTGGCGGCGCTGATCGGTCGCGGGCCTGGGGCCCAGGCTGTTCCACGGCCCATTCGCCTTGAGGCCGGCCCGGTGCGTGAGCAATTGCTCCAGCGTGACCGGCCGGAAGTCGGCACGCGTCGCAGGGTCCGGCAGGACCTCGCCCAGGGTGCTCGACCAGGAGAGCTTGCCCTCTTCCACGAGCGTGGCGATCATCGTGGCCGTCATGGCCTTCGTGTCGGAGCCGAGGTGCACCAGGTCGTCCGCCCCGAAGGGCTCGGGTGCTCCGGACTTCCGCAAACCGACCGCCCCCACGCGGGTCGGCTGATCGGGACTCGCGATCGCCCCGATGATTCCAGGCAAGTCGGGGGATTTGCGGACCTTAGTCAGGACCTCAACAATCGCCTCATCGCCCGACCCGCGCGGATTTTTTTCCTGAGCTTCCGCCCGAGGGGGGAGGAGGAAGCAGGCTGGGACGGCAATCGACAGAAAATCGCGACGGGGCATCCTCGACATGGCCGGGCCTCCCAAATAGGATCGATGCCCGGAGTGTAAGGCAACCCGGCCCCGGGCGGAAGGTCGCGGAAGGAATTCGCTTGACACCGACCTCGGTTTTTTATATCCACCTGCAGGGGAGCGATTTAGGATCCGATCGCGCCTCGCCGACCAGCCCGAACCGGGATGAATTCCGCCATGCCCCGCAAGCCCCCCGCCGGCCCCGATCAGGCTGCACCGGTCGATGCCAAGAAGGCCCCCACCCTGGCCTCGCTCCGGACCGCCATCGATGGGCTCGATAAGGAATTAGTCGCTTTACTAAACAAAAGAGCCGAAATCGCCACGCAGATCGGCCAGATCAAGGACAAGCAGGGCCTGGAGATCTGGTCTCCGGCGCGAGAAGAAGACGTGCTCGCGCGCGCCATGGCCGCCCATAAAGGCCCTCTTCCGGTCGAGACCCTGCGCCTCATCTTCCGCGAGCTCATGAGCGGCAGCCGGTCGATCCAGAGGACCCTGCGGGTGGCCTGCCTTGGCCCCAAATATAGCTATAGCTACCTGGCGGCCGTCGCCAAGTTTGGCAACGCGGTCGAGCACGTGCCGGTGGGGTCGATCGCGGCGGTGTTCGAGGAGGTGAACCGGCGTCACGTGCAGTTCGGGCTCGTGCCGATCGAGAATTCGACCGACGGGCGGATCGCCGACACGCTGGACATGTTCACGAGGCTGCCAAACCTCAAGATCCGGGCCGAGGTCCGGCTGCGGATCCACCATTGCCTGCTGGGCAAGGGAGAGTGGGCGAACATCCGGCGCGTGTATTCGAAGGCCCAGGCCCTGTCGCAATGCCGACACTGGCTCGGCAAGAACCTTCCGGATGCTCAGCTGATCGAGTCGGTCTCTACCGCCCATGCCGCCGAGTTTGCCCAGAGGGACGAGACGAGCGCCGCCATCGCGGGGCACCCCGCGGCCATGGCTTATGGCCTCCAGGTCCTGGCCGAGAACATCGAGGACCAGCACCACAACGTCACGCGGTTCGCCGTGATCTCGGAGCAGGCCGAGAGCCGCACCGGGCGCGACAAGACCACGCTCCTCCTGCGCGTACCAAATCGCCCGGGGTCGCTCTCGAAGATCCTGGCCGTGTTCGAGAAGGCCGACCTGAACCTCACCATGATCGAGAGCTTCCCCTCGGGCGACAGCCCGGTGGGGGCCGACCCCGCCTATTTCTTCTTCCTGGACGTGGACGGGCACGCCGAGGACGAACCGCTCAAAAAGGCGGTCGACCTCTTGCGAAAGAAGTGCGAGCGGCTCGAAGTCCTGGGATCGTACCCTCGCGGCACCTGCGTCGAGGGTTGAAAATGAACCCCGAGGAGCGCTCCGGCGATCCTCGGGGGGGCATCGGGCCCGGCTCGGTCAAATCGTCTGATCGCCGCCGAACGAGGTGCGGCCCTTCTTGTGGCCGAGCTTGTCGATGGTGTGCTCGATGATGTGTTCGAGCTTGGTGGCGGCCCCGGTGATCGCGTCGTCGAGCGTGGCGGCGTCGTGGCTAGCCACCAGGGGCTGGTGGCCGGCGAGACGGGCTTCCATCAGGCATCGCTTGTCGGTCGCGCCGTGCTTGGGTCCGTTCTGGTCGTGGAGATGGACCTCCACACGCGTGATCTGGTCGCGGAACCGCTCCAGGGTGTCCTGCACCTCGGTGGTCACCTGATCGATCAGCGGCTGGTGACCCGCGATGTGGTTGTCCGTGTGTACCTGGACTTGCATCGAATTATCCTCGCGAAACGTTGACTGGACCCTAGGGCATTATGGCACCGGGTTGGGCTCGTGACCACCACCCGGGCGGAACGTCTATCGCCCCCTTGAATCGTCCCCTAGAATAGACGGTGGTCAAGACCGAGAGCCAGGCGGGCTGAGGAGCGGGCACGAATGTCTATCGCGATGGAAACGGCCACGGCCACCGATCTCGCCTATCAGCAGTGCCTGAACCCCGCCTGCCGGGCCACGCTCTCGGTCGATCAGGCCGTGTTCGCCTGCCCGAAGTGCGGGGACCTGCTGGACGTCGTTTATGATTGGGACCGCCTGCCGGTCCCCGATCGCCTGAGCGATTTCGAATCCAAGTGGTCCAGGCGGCTCGACCCCCTCTGCTTCTCGGGCGTGTGGCGGTTCCGCGAGCTCCTGCCGTTCGCTCCACCGGACATGATCGTCACGATCGGCGAGGGGCAGACCCTGCTCCAGCCCGCCGACAAGGTGGCCGAGTACGTGGGGATGAACCACGGCAACCTGCTGCTCCAGTACGAGGGGATGAACCCCTCGGGGAGCTTCAAGGACAACGGCATGACCGCCGCGTTCACCCACGCCCGCATGGTGGGGGCCCGCCGCGTGGCCTGCGCCAGCACGGGCAACACCTCGGCGGCCCTGGCCGTGTACTGCTCGGCCACGACCTTCGGTTTCAAGGCGATCATCTTCGTGGGGTCGGGCAAGATCGCCTACGGGAAGCTCTCGCAGGCCCTGGACCACGGGGCGCTCACGATCCAGATCGCGGGCGACTTCGACGACGCCATGGAGCGCGTGAAGCAGGTGGCGTCGCGCCTGGGCATCTACCTCATGAATTCGGTCAACCCGTTCCGGCTCGAGGGCCAGAAATCGGTCATGTACCGCGTCCTTGAGGCCCTGAACTGGGAGCCGCCCGACTGGATCGTGGTCCCCGGAGGCAACCTCGGCAATTCCTCGGCCTTCGGCAAGGCGTTCATCGAGCTCAAGCACCTCGGGCTGATCGACCGCATCCCCCGGATCGCCGTGATCAACGCCTTCGGGGCGCGTACCCTGTCGGAACTCGTTGGGGCGCATGGGCTTTCCTGGCTCGACGGGACGCCCGACGAGAACGTGACCAACGCCTACTACGCGCTTCTGGACGCCTCCAAGAAGAAGGCGAACACGATCGCCTCGGCCATCGAGATCAACCGCCCGGTGAACCTCAAGAAGTGCCTGCGGGCGCTCGACTTCACCGACGGCGTGGTCCGGCAGGTCGACGACCAGGAGATCATGGACGCCAAGGCCAGGGTCGGGGCCGGGGGCCTCGGCTGCGAGCCCGCGAGCGCCGCCAGCGTGGCCGGGGCCAAGAAGCTCCGCGAAGAGGGGATCATCGCCCCCAGCGACCGCGTGGTCTGCATCCTCACCGGCCACCAGCTCAAGGACCCCACGGCCACCGTGGCCTACCATAGCGCCGACCAGGACCAGTTCGAAAAAGTTCTGGGCTCGCGAGGCGTGAAACGCGCCGGGTTCGCCAATCGCCCGGTCGTCGTGGCCAACGATTTGGACGACATCATCCGCATGATCGCCATGTACTCGGATGCGCAAGCGAGCGAATGAATAGGAATCGAGCAAGGTTGGTTGTAAGACGAGGGCCGGTGTTGGGTGGTGGAGGCTTTTGCGTTGACGACGGACGCCGAGGACGAACGCTGCGGTGAATGCCACGGTGATGACCTCGAGGTCGTTGGCATCCGGGACGTTCGACATCCCCACCGCCGGCGAGAAGAGTCGGCCGGAGCGGATCGCATCGTCGCCCGGAGGGTCGATTTCCGGTGTCGCACCTGCGGATGCGATGGCTTCACCCTACGTCGCGTCATGGACGGCCACCTCGGCTAACATCGCATCGATCGGGCCGTAATGGATGGGTATGTCCCCGGTCAACTCCAGGGCGCAACCCGCTGATGAACCAACGCGGGATGTGCCCCGGTTCCGGGGACTCGCTTTTCCTGGGCAATAGGTGGGACGATGAGACGCAACGTCAGCATCATGTTGATCATCGGCGGGCTAGCCGGAGTGGGACTGGTTTCGGCGCAGGTCTCGGGCGCGAAGGGGCAGGCTCCACGCGACCACGCGCAGTGGGTTTACAAGGTTGCGGTCTTTTCCTACAACCCTGGCGAACGTTTGAGCGATGAGCGACGGGCCGCCTCGTTTGAGCGGGCGTTGAACGAGCAGGCGCGCGAGGGTTGGGAGCCTGTCGGGACCCTCCTGAGCCGTGACACGATTCAGACGGTGGGCGGGGGGGTCACGACCCGCGATACGACTTCGTTCGTGGCCTATCGTCGCCCTCGCTGACCGCCAGGCCGGGTCGAATCGAAACATCGGAGCGTTGAGTCTCGGGTCTGGCCTCGACGGAGGCCAGGACGGTAATTCACCGAGTCAGGGACGCGACCGGCATGGCGGAGGTTCTCCTTCTCCAGGGGTTGCGGAGATTCGGGGAGGTGCGATTTGATGGAGGATTTCGGGCCTGGAACGGCCAAAGATAGCGACTAAACAAGGGCATGTTGGGTTGTTCGCCCCATTTCTCGGGGTTTGTTCGGTCGATTTCGGGCCTGTTTCGCGGGAAAGCCCCGGTCACCTTCGTTCCTTCCGCGAGAGAGGGCTCCGTGGTAGGATGGGCGTTGTCCGGATGACGTCTCCACTCGTTCCTCAGCTCGGGGTTCTGCACCGTGTCAGCCGTCAAGCCAATCTCCATCGCCATGCATGGCGCGACCGGTCGCATGGGCACGCGGATCATCCACCTGATGATCTCCGACCCACAGGTTGAGCTGGGCGCGGCGATCGACCGGGCCGACCATCTGAAGCTGGGCGAGGACACGGGCATCTTGCTCGGCCTGGGGCCCATGGGCGAGCCGCTCACGGCCGAGCTCCACAAGAATGTGGATGTGGTGATCGACTTCTCCGCGCCCGAGGCCTCGCTGGCCCTGGCGCGTCGATGTGCGGAGCTGGGGCTGCCTCTGGTCGTGGGGACGACCGGGTTCGAGCCCGAGGAGCGTGCCGAGCTCGAGTCGTATTCGGCCACGATCCCCGTGTTCATCTCGGCCAACTTCAGCAAGGCCGTGAACCTCCTGTTCCGCCTGGCCGGAGAGGCGGCGAAGGCCCTGGGCGACTCGGCCGACATCGAGATCGTCGAGCGTCATCACCACTTCAAGAAGGATGCCCCCAGCGGCACCGCGCTGAAGATCGCGGACGTGGTGGGCCAGGCCATCGGCTCCTCGAAGTTCATCCACGGCCGATCGGGCCAGGCCGGCGAGCGGCCTCGCGGCGAGATCGGCATCCACGCCCTTCGCACGGGCGACAACCCCGGCGAGCATACCGTGGTCTTCGGGCTCATGGGCGAGTGCCTGGAGCTCTCGCACCGGGCGTTGAACCGCGACGGATTCGCCCTGGGCGCGATCGACGCCGCCAAGTTCCTGGCGGGCAAGCCTCCCGGCCTCTACACGATGGAGCACCTTCTGGCACCGGGCTAACTAATCCGGCCCATCCACGGAGAGCAACCCGGTCATGGCCCAATGCGAACAGGGGTACCTCTGCGAGGTCTGCGGCGAGGAGGTCGAGGACATCACCGCCAGCGACCTTTATCTCCGCTACGTGCTCGGCGAGGTCGATCCCGAAGTCCTGCACGTGGCCCCCGAACGCCACCTTCGATGCAACCCCACGCTCGCGCAATTCATCGTCGACGAGACGTTCGAGCCGGTCGCGGTCGAGGGGTTCTTCGGCAAGCAGGGCCTCGACCCCGCGTTCGTGAAGGACGAAGAGGCGCGGGTCACTCGCGGCTATCGTCGCCTGAAAGAGGTCTTTCTCGAAGAAGGGATGCCCATCACCGAGTACCCCCTGCCGGGCGTGATGGATCGATGGACCATGTCCGATAAGCCTTGATCGCCAGGGTACGAAGACACCAGGACGGAGCAGAAGGTCTTTTCAGGCGGTTCGTTCTCTTTCTCAGGCGGTTCGTTC
>JANOBY010000466.1:0-4321 GCA_031411935.1 Planctomycetales bacterium
CATGATCTCAGTTGCCGCCATCTCTCGGTCCCGTTGGGTCAAGGGAATTCTGACCCTCATCCGATTCCGACGATTGTTGTATCTGCCGAGGAGGCATGTCCGAGGGAGGGGCACCAGCGGACTCGCCTCTTGGCCCCGCAAGATGCCATTCGTCATCAGGTAAGTAAAAGACTCTCCCCGCCACTCTTTCGTCAGCCGGAAGGCGTGGGGGTCAGTCTCAAATGCCCAAAAGACGGCGTCGACAGTGCGAGTGGCAGGGTCGGCCGAAACGATCAGGGTATGACGAAACGGCAGCGAGGGGAGGCCGGCGTTGTTCCGCAATTCCTCGTACAGCTCGAGGTAGTCCTGATCGTACTGGAGACCCAGCGAGTAGTCGGCAAGCGGTTCTGTAACCGACCCGTCGGAGTCGCTGTCGACAACCTCGCGGATGAAACGTCGGACCGGAGCGAGGAATTCCGACCGAGTGAACCGACCCGGTTTATCCTTATACTGATGGTCGAAGGTCAACAGGATCGCCTTCATGGCGGCGACTTCGATCCTCCAATGTAGCATCGCGCGTTCAGAGAAATGCACTTCGTTCTGGGGCGGCAACAGTTCAACTTGTCGGACGGGGGTGATCCCGAGTTTTTTGATGAGAGGCCTGAGTGAGTCCAAGCTCGGCCCGATCGCCGACAGGGGCTTGCCACCCTCAGCGTACTGCACGGCGTTTCCAGAGAGCATTAGGCGGCCCTTGTCGTCGATCTGCCACCATCCCGATTGACCTGCGATCTTGAACCGCTCGGAGGCAGCGCGGGCCTCTGAGGTGAGGCAGGGACCAAGCGCCCGCATCGTCTCTGCGTAAACCCCAGAGAAATAGGGGTCAACCTTTCCGCCACACAGTTCGTTGAAGGTGGAGGAAGTCACCACCGTAGATCGAACTCGTCCCCCGAGGGCCCGCTGGATCGTGTGCTCGACTTTCGTGTCAGCGTCGAGTTCGGCATCCGTGAATAAACATGTTGTCATTCTATATTTATCCATACAAGTTCAGAAGGTGGTGCCTGTTTCACTGTACTTTCCGAAACTTAATGTATTCGGACTGATTGCGATTCCGGCCGGCGTTCCCTCTCACTCCGGCAACTTCCGACGCCCCTCGACTAGCTCATCGCATCTCGGGGCGACCTCGGGACGTCTTGCGGCGACCCCCCTCAAGACCCGCTCCATCTCGGCTCGCTCGAGGAACAGGTAGGCATCCATATGGAGGGCGACACGCATCCTCCGCGGATCCTCGCCGGCCCGCAACCAACCTTCCGTCGCCCTGCAAATCGCCGTGCCGTTGTCGCTCGTGCTCCATATGAGGATGCCGAAGAGGTCCGCGACGACCTCCCACGGGCAATCGACCGGGATGGCGGCGTAGAGGCGTTCGGCCAAGTCGCCCTCGCCGAACTCGGCGAGCAGGCGGTCGACCAGGGCGAAGCTGCGGTCGAACTGCCCGCCACGCTCCGACCCGATAGCTGCGAGGGTCTCCGCCAGGATGGGAGGCGTCGGCACCGGTGGCTCCGCTGTCCGAGGAGGGGCGAGTGGACGGGGGCCGACCCGAGCGGGACGATGGCGGTTACCACACTGCCTGACACCCCGAGCGGAGCCGGCCCCCGATGACATCCTCGCATTCGACACCCGTCCCGTGCCAGTGGTTCCCCCGGCTCGCCGCCGCGCTCGACCGACGCTCCGCACCCCGGTTCGCGCTACTGTTCCTCGGGGCGTTGCTGGCCTGGGGCCGGCGGACCGTCACCACCCCGGGGCCGGCGGACCGTCACCACCTAGATCAGGGCGGCCGGGCTCAGCGACCGGTTCCAATCCTGCTACATCGCCGTGGCGGCGGCGGGCAGGGAGGCCGACAGCATCGCGGCCCGCCTGGTCATCAAGGCGGTCAAGCCGCTGATCAAGCGGACCGGGCGGCTGACCCTCGCCCTGGATGACACCCCGACGAGGCGGTACGGGCCGCACGTCCAGGGGGCGGGCATCCATCACAACCCGACCCCGGGCCCCGCCGGCTCGCCGTACGTCTACGGCCACGTCTTCGTCGTCCTGGCTTTGCTCGTCGCCCACCCGGCCTGGGGTGTCGTCGCCCTGCCGTTGCTGGCCCGGCTCTACGTCCGCAAGGTGGACCTGCCGGGCATCGACCCGAAGCATCGGCCCGAGTTCCGCACGAAGTTGGAGCTGGCCGTTGCGTTGCTGCGGTGGGCCAAGACCTGGCTGGGGCTCGCGGGGTTGCCGATCTGGGTGGTCGCCGACGGGGCCTATGCCAACGCCGCCTTCCTCAGGCCGGCGATGGCGCTGGGGATGACGGTCGTCAGCCGGCTCCGCAAGGACGCCGCCCTGCGGACCTTGCCCGGGCCCCGGCCGGCGGGCTGGCGTGGCAGGCCCCGCACCTACGGCCCCGACGTGATCGACCTGGCCAAGCGGGGCGGCCAGAGGCGGGGCTGGTCCGCCGAGACGTTGACGCTGTACGGGGAGAAGGCGGTCAAGCGATACAAGACGTTTCCTGGCGACCTGGAGGCCGGCGGGGGGCGTGGTCCGTGTCGTCCTGGTGGACGAGCCGACCGGCTGGCGGGCAGGCTGCGCAGGGCCGCGGCCCCCGAAAAGGGTCGGCGGGCTGATCCTAGAGGCCGACGAGATGTGGAGTTACATCGGGCGGAAGGGGGACGTGTGGTGGATCTGGATGGCCCTGGACGCCGACACCCGCCGGGTTGTGGCGATGGTCGCGGGCGACTGCTCCGAGTTCGCCGCGCGGTGCCTGTGGGACGCGCTGCCTGACGCCTGTGGCGACGGGGCAATCATCTTGGGCGACTCCTGGGCGGCCTACGCGGCGGTGGTCCCCGAGGCGAGGCACGTCGCCTGCGGCAAGGGGGAAGGCATGCGCTGCCACGTCGAGCGATTCTGGTGCATGGTCAGGCAGCGACGCTCGCGCTTCGTGCGCAAAAGCCTGTCGTTCTCGAAGTGCGAGGAGAACCACGTCGCGGCCCTCTGGGACTTCATCCAGCACTACAACGCATCACTGCGTTAGTGCCGCTACCGCGGAACCGGACGAGCTCGCGCGGACCTGTCCATCGGATATCCGCGTCTCGAAATCCAGGACAAGTGATCGCTCCTGGGCTCGTCGCGTATACAACCGACCAAGTCGGATCGGTCTCCAGAATTCGGCGAGTCTCGAAAAGTCGAGGAAATTTTCGCGAACGAATATGCGGCTCGATTTTACGTGTGTCGGGCCTCCCCACGACTCTTCACTTTGCGGGGGTGATGGGCCATGAGAACCGACAGAGGTTTGTCCGGGTGAAGGCCGGCGTGAGGGCGTCAAGGAGCGGCAGGGTTGCTGTGGCCCTGGTAATCGAGTGAGCGCTGATCGACCCGGGTTACGAGCACGGCGGGCCCAGCTCTCGACCCTCCCGCCTCGGGGCCCGCACGGGCTAATAATGCCTTAAACATGAGAAGTCCTTTCTTGCAAATCGAATTATTCCTAGTAGGCTGAGGCGATACTTAGAGGTCCCCCATCCGAGGCTAATCTTAAAGGTTATATCTATGGCCACCCGTCGCGACGTACTGAAAGGCACTCTTGCCGGGGTAGTAACCGGCGCTCTTTCGCCCCGGGCAGAAGGGCAGGACGAGCAGGGAGGAGCCGGGCCGTTCGGCGGGGCGACGGCGAAGTTCAATAAGGCGAACCAGGAAAAGCTGCCGCCGTGGGCGTTCACTCGCGAGCTCCCCACCCCTCCCACCATCCGGCCGCGCCACGTCGGCCAGTATGCCGATCTCCTCGGCCAGCCGGTCTTCGGCCCGACGGACCGCGTGCCGATCGGCGACGTTTTCCACGGCACCGCCAGCGAGTGGGCCGAGACGCCCGCGGCGTGGACGGAGATCGGCTGCACGCCGACACCACCCGACCTGATGTCGCTGCCGAGCGCCGAGATGCGGGCCCGCTGCTCCCAGGCCTGGGAGGACAAGAAGGCCCACTTCGGCCGCGTGATCCACCACTCGCAGTGTCCGCGGGAGGAGCATTACGAGGACAGAAACAAGGTCGTGCCGCCGGACCAGCGCCAGGTGGCCAACTGGGGCCAGTACCCGGTCAAGTGCTATAAGCAGACGATCGTCGAGGCACTCAAGCCGCTCCTGCCGGCGCCCTCGCCCCCGGCCCGGCTGTACACGTACGGCGGCCACTTTCCGGGCCCGATCTACCGATTCCGGCACGGCCAGCCGGCGATGGTCCGGTACGAGAACCACCTGGACGCGGAGGTGTCGGTCCACCTCCACGGGGGGCATACGCCGTCGCACAGCGACGGGTTCCCGACGT
>JANOBY010000467.1:0-7538 GCA_031411935.1 Planctomycetales bacterium
GCGCCGGTTCGAGGTCGAACACCACGGCCGACGAAAGCCCCCGTCGGAGCTGACGACACCGGTGAAGTCAGTGGAACCCGGCGACAGGACAACGTGTTCGCAGAGTGGAGGGGACTGATGGCTCATTCAAGAAGGAGCTCACTCACGGCGAGATCTTCGCGACGAGGGAGGAAGCGAGGGCAAGCATCTTCGAATACATCGAAATCTTCTTCAATCGAGTCCGGCGACATTCGTCGCTGGGTTACCTGTCACCGGCCGAGTACGAAAAAGCCTCATAAACCGTTAACCCGGCGCCCGCCATCGGTGGGGAAGTCCAAGACGGACATCGCGTTGAAGAACGGCCAGGCGGTGATGGCCGTCATCAACAAGCACGGCGTCCGCAACTTCTGGGTCCTGAGCACGGGCGGTCACGAGTGGGCGAACTGGCGTCGCTACCTGCACCAGACAGCCCAGGTCATGTTCCCGGAGGATCGGAAGAGGTGAGCGACCGCGGCCGCCCGGCGGACTCACGACAACTCCGAGGCCAGCTCAAAAGTGCAAAGGGCCGGCGGTCCTCACCTCGCACTCGGCCTCCGGGCTGTATAAACGGCGTTGTTTCGCCGGGTGAACTCGGCATTCACCTGGTCCGATTTGCCGGCCGATTGGTTGGTGATGCCGATGCGCGGGCCCGTGGCCCTCGGGTGTGGCATGGGAGTGAGGCCCCGAGTTCGTCGCCCTGCCAAGGGAAGGGGCGATGCTTCAATGCTTGTGTTCAACCCCCACGACCAGTTCCGCCCCCTCCGCAAAGATGGCCGGTGGGAGCGGTTCCAGCAGGTTGTAAAGGAACGGGAGAGCCACTTGCAAGGCTCGCTCAATCCGAATCTGGCCGACCACGGTTGGGCGAGCTGGAGATCGTGGACCCGCGATCGCGGCCCGCCGAGGCAATCGAGTTCCGGGCCGAGATGGACCTGATCGTCGGCTCACGGCGTGCTCGGCCGAGATGTCGGACAATGACTCGTTCAAGCCGATCGATGATCAGATCCTGCCGCCGGAGTTCAAGGTCTGACGACCTAGGCGACCATCTTGATCTGGAGTTTGAACCGTTCGTCAGCACCTCCCAGAAGCCGGGGAACTCGATCTAATGTCCGTTAGATAAGCGGAACAACTGCATTGTTAAAGTGTTTCGTCGGCTGTGGCGGCCGTTGATGCTCCGGCGGCCTCTTCTTCCGATTCGACGTCTCTTGTTTGATCACGCGGGCATCCCATTGGTCTCTCCTGTCGCCAAACGTCCTTCAACTGCGAGCAATATCGCGGTTCGATCCCCAGCCCTGGCAACTCCGGCAGGCGGCATTGCAGCACCCGCAATGAGTCGATGAACGTGAGCCGGTCCGGGGCATTTATCGTCAAATTTTGCTCGAACGGCAGGAAGAACGCTCGATCGTATGGGACCCAGATCGGCAGAGCTTGACGGGGGGGTAGACTTCGTTTCAGATTGGAGTCTGTCATTTCTTTGATCCGATGAAAAGATAGAGACGCCCGCCTGTCGTTTTGAGGTGGGGACCCGTCGCGATCATCCGGCAGGAGGCCGACCGTTGGCAACCACGATCCGTGCAACTTGGAAGCGTCGTCTGGTTCGGACGGGGCTCCTTCTCCTGATGGTCGCGCTCGCGGCCACGGTGACGGCCCCATGGCTGCTGAGCACCGCACCCGGGCGTGCTCTGGTGCTGGCCCAGGTGAACAAGGCGATCGCCCCCGGACGGCTTGAGGCCAAGACCTTGCGGTTCTCCTGGTCGGGGCCGATCGTCGCTTCCGGGGTGGTGCTGAAGGCCGAAGGGGGCAAGCCGGTCGTCTCGGCCCCTCGGGTCGTGTGGGACCGCGGCCTCTGGCGACTGCTCACCTATCGGCCCCGCTACGGCACGATCACGCTCGAATCGGCCCTCTGCGACGTGACCCGCCGAGCCGACGGGTCCGTCGACCTGGTCGACGCCCTGGGCCTGGGCGAGAAGCCCGCGAAGGCACGCTCGAAGACGCAGGCCGACTCCGGGCCTTCCCGCCCCCCGGTGGCGACGCTCAAGATCGTCAACGGATCGCTCCGCCTGCGCAGCCCCGAGCTGACCAAGGACCTGATCGCCGAGCGGTTCGACCTCACGCTCGACCAGCCCGCCGCCCCCTCCGCGAAAACCTTCGAGATGACGTTAGGTAAGCCGGACGGGTCGAGCCTGGCGATGAGCGGTAATCTCGATCAGGCCTCGGACCTGGAGGTCCAGCTCTCCGCCAAAACCTGGCCGACCGACGTGACGGCCTCGGGCCTGGCCGCCTCGGGACAGCTCGACGGCAAGGTGTCGATGGCCCTGCGGGGCGGGTTCATCACGGCCTCGGGCGGGGCCACGATCTCGCGGTTGGTGGCCGCCGGCCCGGCGCTGGCGGGGGACCGCGTGGCCCTCTCGTCCGTCGCAGGGGCCTGGGACGTGTCGCAGGGGCCGAGCGGCTGGACGATCCGCAGGCTGGACGTGACCTCGCCGATCGGCTCCCTCAAGTCCGACCGACCGATCCCGGTCGCGAAGGGCGAGAGCGCCACGATCGTCGGTCAGATTGACCTGGCCGCGCTGGCCAAGCAGGCTCCCCATGCTTTGCGGCTCCGTGACGGGCTCGACCTGAAGACGGGCAGCGCCGAGGTGCGGATCGTGGTCCGCGAGGACGCCGGGGCCCAGCGGCTGGCGGTCACGGCGAAGCTCTCGGATCTCGAGGCGCACGAGGCCGGAACCCCCACGCCGATCGTCCTGCGCGAACCCGCCACGCTCGACGCGGCTGTGACGGCGAAGGGCACAACGGTGAGCGTCGAGCGGCTGGGGCTCACAGCCTCCGGGCTGAAGGTCCAGGGCTCGGGCGACCTCGATCGCGGGGTCAAGGTCACCGGCAGCTTCGACCTCACGACCCTCGGGCGGCAGGTCCGCGACCTGATCGACCTTCGCGGCCTGGACCTGGCCGGGAAGGGGCGATTCGCGGCCGATTATCGCCGAAAGGGCGAGGCTTATGTGGCGAGGTATGTGGCCGAGGTCGTGAACCTCAAGGTGATTCAACCCGGCTCCGAGCCGATCGAACGCGAGGTCGTGAAGCTCGACGGCCAGGCCTCGGGCGAGGCTGACGTGTCGGGCCTCCCCACGTCGTGGAAGACGCTCCGCACGAACCTGACCCTGCCCGAGCTTGCGGCCTCGGCCACAATCACACCGGGCAACGCGGGGCTGGCCGTCGCCGCGACCGTCTCCCGCCCCACGCTGCTTGAGGGCCACCCCGGACGGGCCGAGGCCCGCGCCGAGGTGCTGTGGACGGGCACGGCCCTGGAGATTGCCCGGCTCAACGCGGAACTCATTCCCGCCCCGCCAGCCCGACCCATCGGGATCTCGGCGAAGGGGCGCTACGACCTCGCCTCGGGGAGCCTCTCGCTCGACCCGCTGGCGTCGGACACTCCAAGCCCGATCACGCTGGGGCCGGAGGGGTTGCGGGTCGTTGGGCTCGGCAAATCCACGGGTGGGACGAAGGTCGAGGGCGGCCTTGCCGGCGACCTGGCCGCCGCCGATCGGCTCATGGCCGCGTTCTCGGGGGCGTCTCCTTATGGGGTCGATGGCCCCTTCAACCTCCAGATCAAGGCCGATTATCACCCCGAGGCCGACCGCCTGGACCTGGCCCGCCTGGCGCTGGCCTCGCGCTACGGGTCAACGGCCGTGGCCGGCGAGATCAAGGACCTGGGCGGTCGTCGCGAGGCGAATCTGGCCGGGAACCTCACGATCGACAAGCCCACTCTCGATGCGCTCGTGGCCTCGGCCGTCGCGCCCGACGCCCGCCTGTCGGCCAGCGTCCGCCCGTTCCGCGTCCGCGGTCCGCTCTCGGGCGACATCCTCCGCCAGATCGAGGCCGACGCCGGCCTGGACATCGAGGGCGCCTCGGCCGCGGGCCTGAAGCTCGGCCCGGCGCCGGTGGTCGCGAGGCTCTCGGGCGGCAAGATCACGATCGACCCGATCCGTTCGTCCCTCAACCGCGGTGAGGTGGAGATCCACTCCGAGGTCACGCTCGACGAGCCGGGTGGGGCGACCGTCCGCCTCTTGCCGGGCACGTCGATCCGCGGCGTGGTGGTCGATGACGAGCTCTCGGAACGCCTCCTCTCGTACGTGGCCCCCGTCCTTCACGAGGCGACCCAGGTCAAGGGCCAGGTGTCCATGACCATGGATCGCGCCGAGTTCCCCGTCGGCGGGCCGGTCGCGAGGAACGCCTCGCTGGAAGGCTCGGTTCAGTTCCAGGACCTGGTGTTTGGGCCGGGCCCGATCGCGGCCGAGGTCCTCGGGCTCGTGCCCTTGAAGCGCGACCCGCAGATCCGCCTTGACCAGACGGTGAGGGTCACGATGGTCGACGGGCGTGTGTACCAGAAGGGGATGTCGATCCCCGTGGGACGCGGCCATGCCCTATCCCTGGAGGGATCGGTGGGGCTCGACCGCACGCTCGCCCTCCAGGCTATGGTGCCGGTCCCGGGCCTGGCGAAGGGCCTCAGGGGGGGGGATTCGGGCGCCGACCTCCGCGTGCCGGTAGCGATCGGCGGAACGTTCTCGCGGCCGAAGATCGACCGCCAGGCGATGGCCAGGGCGCTGCGCCAGGAGGGAAAAGCGGTGATCCGCCGCGAGGCCGAGGCCGGCGTCGGGGAATTGCTCAAGAAGCTCGGATCCGAGGCCCAACCGAGACGACGTTAAGAAGCATTCCGACCGGGCCAGGGATCAGGGCCCGTGGCCCGGTCGAAACATGCATCTCTTACAATCTATCCTCGCCCAATCTCACAAGGCCTGCGATCCGCGGGCGTCGGGCCTGCCCGACCGTGCCCGGGTGGATGCGTAACGTGGGCGGGTCGATCGACCTGACGAGGAAGCCCGGGATCGAGGCCAGGATCGTCACCCGCCCGTCCTGATCGGACAGGGCCGGAGCCGTCCACTCGGCCGCCGCGCCGCGAGGTGCGTGGCCCTGTGAGAAGACCATCCCGCGACCGGCGTCGAACCGTAAGGCCACGCCGAGGGTCGGGCGTCCCCGGGCGACCCTTAATACCGCGGATCGTGTGCGATAGAAGACCTGTCGGGAATCCATGAGGTCCTGCGACGAGGCCGGGGACCATTCGGCCCCCGCGACGGTATAGAGCATGAGAATCCTCCCGGAAGTCCAAGGGGGTGACGGGCGAGCCCGCATGGCTTCTCGCCTCAATCCACAAGTTGACCCTGGATGGTCGTCACGATCTCATGATCCTTCGGATGACGGGCGCTCTGGGTCTTCGGACGATCGCCGCGGGTCACGGAAGGCTGTCCAGCCAGGCCCGGCCTGACGGAGGGCTGGCTACTCGCGCAGCCGATTAGGTTCAGGGCGAGGAAGGTTAACGCAAAGTTTCGCATCGCAATGTCCACATGGATCGCATCGGATCGGATCCTCGATCGCGTGCGGCCCGGAACGAGACGACGGCACACCAGCCGTAGTCTGTTTGGAGGTGCAGGCGTCGTGCCGCCGGCGCCCCGGGGAAGGGACTTCCCTCGGGCCGCTCCGTCACAATCGGGGTAGGTCCACCTCCGGCTCGTTTGGGCCGATCGTGACGAATGGACGAGCTGTAGGCTCGACAAGGCTCAGATGTGGACAACCTCCCACCTCTCGGCATCGCCTCCGTCGGCCATGATCGTTCGATGGCAGGCTTTCGGGTCCTTCTCGGCGCAGATTAGGCGTAACCGTCCGGCCGAGCTTTCAATTACCCACATCTCGGTCTCTCAATTCAAAACCGATTTGGATGTCCTCTTGTGGCCTGACTCTACTGCACACTTTCGCTCCGTCGGAGTAACCCCAGGGGATGGCGTTATCGCCATCCAGCCCTGAGGATCGCACCGGCGGAGCCGCACGATGGACGACCTGTCTCGCTTCTGCTGCCTGAAATGCGCCTGCCCTGAGCATGGCACGCGAGGGACTGGAAACCTGACGGTGACCAGCCGCCATGGCCCCGACAAGTCGTGGCGTAGGCTCCGCTGCTCCAACTGCAAGGCCCGCTTCTGCGAGCGCAAGGGGACGCCCCTGTTCGACTCGCGAATCCCGCCGGAGAAGGTCGAGTCGGTCCTGGAGCACATCGCCGAGGGGTGCGGCGTGCGTCAGACCGGCCGGCTCTGCAAGGTGAACCGCGGGACCGTCGGCCGCCTGGGCAAGCTGGCCGGCGAGCATGCCCGCGACCTGCACGACGAACTGGTCAGGCTTTCCCCCCCGGTCGCGCGAGGTCCAGTTCGATGAGAAGTGGTCCTTCGTCGCCAAGAAGGAGAAGAACTGCGACCCCGGCGAGCCGGCCGACGATCAAAGGGGGACACCTGGGACCATGTCGCGATCGACGCCGAGAGCCGGCTGGTCGTCAGCGTCGTGCCGGGCGAGCGGACGGCCGGGAGCGTCGTCGCGGTGGTCGAGGACTTCAAGCACCGCACCGGCGGCCGGTTGATGGCCCTCATCACTACCGACGGCTATCCGGCCTACGCGGATGCGCTGCTCGACGCCTATGGGGAGACGGTCACGCCGCCGCCGACCGGCAAGCGGGGGCGTCCCAGGGCCGCGTACAAGGTCGCACCCGCGGGCCTGACCTATGCCGTGGTGGAGAAGACGCGCGAGAAGGGCCGGATGGTGTCGATCGCGACCCGGGTGGTTCGGCACGATGGCCGCCGTGATCGCGGCCCTGGGGATGTCGCGGGTGAGCCGGGCGATCAGCACGGCGTTCGTGGAGCGCCAGAACGGGACGGACCGACACCGCAACGCCCGGAAGGCCCGCAAGATGTACCGGTTCAGCAAGGACTGGCGTTATCACGAAGCGGTCACCTATCTGACGATGTACGTCTACGACTTCTGCTGGGCAGTCAGGACGCTGCGGATCAAGGATGAAGGAGGGGGATAGCAGCAGAGGAGCCCGGCGATGGCGGCCGTGCTGGCGGATCATATCTGGTCGATCCCCGAATGTCTGGCGTCCCCGTCCGTGCGACGCTGATGGGCCACAAGGCGAAATCTTCAAGCGAGAGCTATTGATCGCTGGCTCGGTTGTAAGCCTTGAGGAAGTTACCCGATGGCTTTTTCGAACATCTGCGAATGTTGGGCGGCGGAGCCGAAGAGGACGAAGACCGCGGTACGTTGACCTTCCTCAGACTCCAGCATCTTCAAAGACTCGGCCATCGCATGTTCCCGTCATGGATTGTTCTGGCTCACTCTCCTGGACAGCAGCGAGGTTGAAAAGTTTTCTCCGCCACCCGCCCCCAACGAGTCCAGGGCCGCTGTTAGGTTCGAACGTTGACAATTTTACATAAAAGAAGCTTTACTCTAAAAATTCAAGTAATGGGTGTATCAAGATTATGTCAGTGAATTGGGGCAAATTCGAGAGAATTCAGCCGATTGGTGGAAAACGGTTACGCGATAGTCCGCAAGGATTTGAGGCGTTTGATAGCCTCGTCTAAAGTCTCCGGGAGCTTGCAGAAGCAGAAGCGGATGTAGGAGCGGCCGAGGTCCTTTTGGCGGAAGAAGCT
>JANOBY010000468.1:0-1675 GCA_031411935.1 Planctomycetales bacterium
GAAGCTCGAACTGATCCGGCGCGCGACCTACGACCTCACCGGCCTGCCTCCCACGCCCCAGGAAGTGGACAGCTTCCTCGCCGATACGTCGGCCACCGCTTACGAGACGCTCGTGGATCGCCTGCTGGCCTCGCCCCGATATGGCGAGAAGTGGGGCCGGCACTGGCTCGACCTTGTGCGGTTCGCCGAGACGAATAGCTACGAGCGCGACAACCCCAAGCCCAGCGCCTGGCGGTTCCGCGACTATGTGATCAAGAGCCTGAACGACGACAAGCCCTATGACCGATTCGTGCGCGAGCAGCTGGCCGGGGACGAGCTTCCGGACCGCAGCGCCGAGTCCATCACCGCGACCGGCTACTACCGCCTGGGCATCTGGGACGACGAGCCGAGCGACCGCGAGCAGAGCGTGTTCGACAGCCACGACGACGTGGTCGCCACCACGAGCCAGGTGTTCCTGGGCCTCACGGTCGATTGCGCCCGCTGCCACGACCACAAGCTCGACCCGATCCCGCAGAAGGATTACTACCGCCTGCTCTCGTTCTTCCGGAACATCAACCCGTACCGCAACGGCGGGCCGACCGACGAGGTCCCGATCGTCGAGCCGGGCCAGGAAGGCGAGGTCGCGAAGCGTGCCGAGGAGCTGGACGCCCGCCGCGCCGAGGTCCAGAACGAGATCAAGGCCATCGAGGCCGAGTTCCGCAACAAGTCGGAGAAGGCCGTGGGCGAGACCGGCCACGCCGACATCGACGACCTCCACTTCCGCTTCTTCCGCGACACCTGGGACAAGCTGCCCGAGTTCGACCTGATCAAGCATGAAGAGGCCGGCGAGCTCCCCCTTGGCAAGTTCGACCTGGCCCCCAGGAGCCGCGACGACGCCTTCGGGTTCGTGTTCGAGGGGATGCTGAACGTGCCCAGGGCGGGCTCGTACACGTTCTATCTCGACTCCGACGACGGGGCTCGCCTGAAGGTCAACGGCAAGACCGCCATCGACCACGACGGCGAGCATGGCATCGGCCAGGAGAAATCGGCGGTCGTCGAGCTTCCCGCGGGCGAGGTGCCGATCCGCCTGGATTACTTCCAGAGGTACGGCGGCCTGGGCCTGAACGTGGCCTGGTCCGGCCCCGACCTGCCTCGGCGGTCCCTCTCGGCCACCGAGGCCGAGAAGGCGAAGAAGAAGCCCGACCTTGCCGTCCTGATCCGCACCGAGGGGGCGAAGGTCCTGGGCACCGACCGGTTCAAGCAGTACACCGAGCTCCGTCGCGAGTTCTTCAAGCTCAAGAACCAGAAGACGTCGTTCGCCTCTGCCCTGTGCGTGACCGAGGCCGGTCCGAATCCGCCCGCCACGTTCGTGCTCATGAGGGGCAACGCCCACACACCCGGCGACGAGGTCCAGCCGGGCTTTCTTTCCGTCCTGAACGTCCCTCCGCCCACGATCCCCACGCCTTCGCCCGACGCGAAGACCAGCGGCCGTCGCAGCGTGCTGGCCGACTGGATCGCCTCGCCCGAGAATCCGCTCACCTCGCGGGTCATGGCGAACCGCCTGTTCCAGCACCACTTCGGGCGGGGCCTCGTGAGGTCGTCGAACAACTTCGGCCTCCAGGGCGAAAAGCCCACGCACCCCGAGCTACTCGACTGGCTGGCCAGCGAGCTCGTCGCGCAGGGGTGGAAGCTCAAG
>JANOBY010000469.1:0-3938 GCA_031411935.1 Planctomycetales bacterium
CTCGATCGTCTCCACGGCGAGCCGGCTGGCCTTCTCGCCCGCCGCGGCGCCCCCCATGCCGTCGGCCACCACGAGCAGGTAGCCCTCCTCGTCGGAGAACCGGGTGGACCAGTCCTCGGGCAGGCTCGTGCGGCAGATTCGCATCGACTTGGCGAGCTTGGCCACGAGGAAGTTATCCTCATTATTCTCGCGGACCTTGCCCTTGTGCGTCTCCGCCCCCACCTCCACCGTGACCCTCGCGGGACGGAGCTTGACTCGGGGGAAATCGCCCGTGGTGTCGTCCGGCTCGTCGAAGATCTGCGAGACTGGTTGCATGGTCGGACTCCCGAGGCGACGCGGGGTAAGACATCCTTGGTGCTAGCGTACGACGAGGTCGAGCCGGAGAAAAGGGGATGGCACTCATGAAGAGGTCGCCATCCCTTCTCCCTCGCTCAGCGCGTCCGCGTGGTCCCGCTGTCGACCATCACCGGGCGGCCCTCGAAGGCCCCCTCGCGGCGGGTTTGCTTGACGACCTCGGCGAACGAGGTGCGGGTCTCGGGGGCGATCGCGTTCTGCTTCGTGACCACCTCGCTCGCCCAGCTCGGGTAGATCTCCACGAGCCGCCCCATGAGCGATACGAACCAGCCGGCCTCGCGCACCTGGTCCTCGAGCAGCTTCTCGATGATCGGCCGGACGGTCACCGCGACGGCCTTCCAGCCCCGCGAGTCCACCTTCACGAAGGCCTCGATGTCGTGCTGGACCCAGGATTCGCCGTTGACCTCCTTGAAGTAGCCCGAACGGACGATCAGCACGATCCGCCCGTTGAGCTTCGCGTTGCCGCGAGGGCTCACGTAGTCGAGCTCGCACAGGAGCACGTTCAGGCGGGGCGAGCGGAGGACGAACTCCCAGGTCGCGGTGGTCCCCGCGCCGTCGGTGCCCTGGAACCGGCCGGGGCCGGTCTGCTGGAGCCTCGCGGGCGTGGGGCCAAGGTCCTGCCACAGGGCCAGCGTGACCGCCGGCTCGTTCAGGAGATTCATGTAGATCCGGGGATTGCAGGGGAAGGTGTCGGACTTGCCCTGGCGGTGGAAATGGGCGTCGCGGATCACCTCCGTGACCGCGTCGCGGGCGTGGGGGGCCACCTGCTCCATCGGCAAGACCTGAGACGGGTCGGGCCGCTTCAGCCCCGCCCCGGCCGCCAAGGGGCGACCCGAGACCGGGGCCAGCGTCGCGACCGCGACCATCACCAAGCGGTAAATTCGCCGCGACGATCGGGGTTCCATGCGAACTCCGTGGACTTTGCGCATTACATAAGGCAAGCCGCCAAAAACCCCCGAAAACCTCTCCGAGGGCCGCGACTCGCCTGCTTATTGATCGGATCGCAGGGCCCCCGCGCCCAGCCCGTTCCGAGGATTGAGGCAGTTTTTGGGGTTGGCGCGAAACGAGGGGTTCTAGGAAAGATGACCGATCGACCGCGAGAGCGCTTCGGAACTGACCTTGCCGAAACTTCAATCAAAATCCATGATGCCGCGCGGATTGGGCGGGTTCCCGAATGGTCCCGACCCGAAATTCACCAGGGCAAGGCAGGAGGCCGCCGTGATGGAGCGTTTTCGGACTCGAGCGGCGTTACTCGCCGCGCTGGGGCTTGGTGTGGCGGGTGCGGGATTCGTGGGGTTCAAGGCTCTGGGCGGCAAGCCCAGGCCCGTCCGGGTTGAGGCCACGGCCTCGGCCGCGATCGGCGCCTCATCGACGTTGCCCGAGATCTCCCAGGCCCTGGGCAAGGGGGACGGGATGGCGCTGGCCGTGCTGAAGGCGCGGCTGGAAACCCGGCCCGAGGCCGGCGCCCCGGTCGCGGCGATCACCGAGGCCGAGGCCTTGCAGTGGGCCGACGTGCTCGCGTCGTTGCGGGCCGGGATCTCGCGCTACTCGGGTTATGGGCGGGCCTCGACCGCGACCGTCGCGTCGCTCGTGCTCCAGAAGTTCGCCGAGTCCCCCGCGCCCCCGAACTGGCTCTCGGTGCTCGACCCCGCCGCCCAGGTCTTCAACGCCACGATCGCGGACCAGACCTGGGAGGTCCGCGTGGCCTCCATGAACGAGCTGAAGACCCTCTGGCGTTGGACCCCCCAGCGCAACCTCCTGCCCGTGGAGCTGACCAGTCTCACTTCCTGGAAGCGGCAATTCCACGGGTCGATCGTGGCGCGGCTGAAGGACCCCGAGAAGCCCTCCCGAATCGCCGCCGTGGCTTGCCTCGGGCTCCAGCCCGACGTGGACGCCGAGCCCGCCGCGCGTCACCTGGACGACCCCGACGCCGACGTCCGCATGCAGGTCCTCGTGAGCTTCGTCGACCGCCCGGCGCTCGTGAGCGAGGAGGCCATCCTGCCCCTCCTCTACGACGCCAACGAGTTCATCCCGCCCATGGCCGAGCGGGTGCTGAGGGCCCGCGGGCTCTCGCCCGAGCAGCTCGGCCTCGGCAAGCTGGTGGTCCACCCCCGCGCCGACATGAGGCTCACCGCCTTCTCGTTCCTCAAGAACCGCAACGACATCGACCCGGTCGTGTGGCTCCTCTACCTGTCGAGAGACCGCGAGGAAACCGTCCGGATGAAGGCCCTCGAAGAGCTCGTGGTCCACACCACGCCCGAGGCCCGTCAGCGCGTCTCGGAGATGGCCTCCGGCGACGTGTCCCCCGCCATCCGCGAGAAGGCCGAGAAGCTCAAGCCCGCGGGTGACACCACCGCCGACGCCTTGCCCCCCCTGCCCGGCACGGGCTCGCTCCGGCTCAAGGCGAACTGAGCGAGCTCAGTTAGGATCCTCATCACAACACCCGCGCCGCCCTCTTCGACTCAAGTCGGTGAGGGCGGCGTTTTTGTTGAGCCCGCCGACGGGCAAGACGGGCCGCCGCTCGCGATCACCCGATGGAAGACGTCAGTATCGTTGGCCGTCTCACCCTTGCCGATCACGAAATCACTGGTCATGCTGAACGGGGGAAACGAAATCCTTCGGAGGCTGCAGCCATGAGACGGATCGTCGCGGCGCTGGTGCTCGTTCTCGGCCTTCCCTTGACCGTCCTCGCCTGCCTCTGGGACCGCGACACCCCGGCCAGCGAGGCCAAGGGTTTACCCGACGTCGTGGCTGCGATCACCGGCCGATTCGAACGCAATCCGCCTCTCTTCTACGAGATGCGATTGGCCCGAGTCTCCGAGCACCTGAAGACGCATCCCGAAGACCTCTCCGCCTACGACGACGCCGGAGTGGCCTGCGACCGCATTGGTCGAGGTGATGAAGCGATCACCTGGATGGACAAGAAGCGCGAGCAACTCGAAAAACTCGATGCGTCGAGGCCCGAGATCAAGGATCATTTCTATCGGTATCACGCAAATCTCGGCACGTTTCTCGTCCACAGATGGGTCCGCGAGGGAGCCGACCGCGCGAAGCTGGACGCGGTGAAAAAGGCCCGCGATGAGATCGCCAGGGCCATCGAGATCAACCCGAACGCCCACTTCGGGCGCGAAAAGTATCAGCTCATGGTCCTGGATTGGATCGTCGATCCCCCCAAGGCCGAGAAGGATCACAATCTTCCGATCTTCCTCGAATTCAAGACGCCTCATGAAGCCCACGAAGCGGTCAGGGGCCTTTCCGGGCTGGTCGTCCTGGGCAACACATGGGAGAGCGTTGACGTGTTCAACGCCTTGATCCTCGCGTTGGATCAGGACTCAGTGCCCGCCACTGGAGGAGGCTTGCAGTACGAAGGCAGAACTCACCTGGCTCATCTCGCGCACTACCGAGCCGAGGAGTTGATCGATTCCGGCAAGGGGTCGATCCTGCCCGACGCCCCGACGGGTTCCGAGCTGAAAGATGAACTTAAACACGTCTATGCGATGGAAGACCCGGCCTTGCGGGAGGGCTTCCAGAAGCTCCGCGCCGAGGCCGACGCCTGGCACGAGGCCCGCACCGCCTACATGATG
>JANOBY010000470.1:0-1738 GCA_031411935.1 Planctomycetales bacterium
ATCCGCCCCACCACGTCGTCCACGGCCGAGTCGCCGTCCCGCGAGGTCGAAAGGGCCGAAGCGCATTTCATCAGACTCGTCCTCCGGGCCCGGGTCACCGCCAGGTCCGAGAGTCTATCCGAAGCCGACGCCCCCTCGATAGGCCCGCCCGAGGCCTCCGATTTCCTTGACCCATTCACTGCACCTTTGTATCATTAAGGATCGCCGATTCAATAACTTCCCGGAGTCATGACCGGCTCGGGACCGCCCGGTAATTCCACTTCGGCAGGATCTCGTCGAACACGATCTTCATGTCCTCCTTGAATCCTTCCGCATACTTCCGACCGGTCTGATACACCTTGTCCAGAATGTCCACCGTCACTCGTAACCCGGTGCTCGTCCTCGCCTTCTCCATCAACTCCTTCACCAACTCCACGCTCTCGAAGATCACGCCCTGGCACGCCCGGCTCAGGTGCGGGAACAGCCGGTGCTCGATCGGGTTGTACTTCGAGCAGTACGGCGGGTAATGCGCCACACGGATCTCGACACCCAGCCGATCCACCAGCCCTTGCAGGTCCTCCTTGAACAGGTAGTGGCTGGCGCTGTTGCTGCCGCCGCCGTCGCACAGCAGCAGGATCGAACTCGCCCGGGGGTAGAGGCCCTGGCCCTGACCCTCCCACCATCGCTCGATACTGTCGCAGGCGAACTCGCCGGTGTCGTGGCTGGTCCCCAGGTTCACGTGGCCGTCGTTGCGCCTCACGTCGTACAGCCCGTGCGGGATGATCACGCCCTCGGCGAAGCTGGGGAAGTCGTGGTCGAAGGTCCCGATGACTCCCTGGGTCAGGAGGTGCCCGGCCCGGTAGAAGCTGCCGATCAATTCCTTCTTCTTCGTGTCCATGCTCAGGATCGGGTCGTCCGAGGCCAGGTACTCCCGCTTGAGCCGGGCGATGTTCTCGAACTGTCGGTCGCGGTCGGGATGACTGCCCATCGCCCGGGATTTCTGGGCCTTGCGGGTGACGTAGCCGTGGTCGTCGAGCAGTTGCTTGACCACCGGCACGCTGACCTTGGTACCCGCCTCGGCCAGGTGATCGGCGATCTGCTCGTAGTTCAGGTCAGTCCAGCGGACCTCCTGCCGCATCGGGTCGCCCGCCGTGTGGTCCAGGAGGGCCCGCTCGAAGTTCTCCTCCAGGAGCGGGATGGTGCCTATGCACGACTTTCGCCCGCCCCTTTTTTACGGACCCGCTTGCCGAGGTCGTCCGGGAGATGATCCAGATCCTGCTGGCCCTGGCGGATGGTCTTGGGGTCGCAGTCCAGGAGGGTGGCGATGGACTCGGTACCGCCATGCCCGAGCTTGGCGGCCTCGATGGCGGCATATCGCCTGCGGTCCTTCTCCGAGAGCGAGTCGTGGAACAACCGCATCGAATGCTCGATCTCGGGGCTGTAGGTCATGGGTGGGCGTCCGTGGCGAAGTCGAGATCGTCCTTATCACGGTTATACAGCCTGGCCCGAGGATCGGGAAGTTATTGAATCGGTGATCCTAAGCGGACCCGCGTCGGCCTGAACATTCGGGGGAGATCTCCCCGAAACGCCGACCCCGCGAGGCCGCGCCCATGCCCGTCTCCGAAGCCCGCCGCGAAGCCAATCGCCGGAATGCCCAGCTCAGCACGGGCCCGAAGACCGAGGAGGGCAAGGCCCGTTCGCGGGCCAACGCGCTCAAGCACGGGCTGTGCGCGGCCGTGGTCGTGCCCGAGGACCTGGA
>JANOBY010000471.1:0-8730 GCA_031411935.1 Planctomycetales bacterium
GATTCTCAGCCCGAGCCTCGCGGCGAGATTCTCTGCGGCGAGGCGGGTTTCATCCTCGGGCACGATCCCGACTCGGGCGTTGGGATTGACGTCGCCTACATGTCGCCCGACCTCGCCTCGGAGACGCCGGATTCGGCATCCTTCCCCGATGGTCCCCCGATCCTCGCCGTGGAGATCCTCTCGCCTTCCGACAAAACCGAGGAGATCGACGACAAGGTCGCCCTCTACCTGGAATCGGGCGTGAAGCTCGTTTGGGTGCTCAGTCCGCGATTCCGAACGGTCACAAAGTATGAAATGGGAGTCGAGCCGGTCCTGTTCAATGCGACCCAGGAGTTGACCTCAGAGCCTTACCTACCCGGCTTCAAGGTCCCGGTGGCAGCCTTGTTCTCGCGATAACCTCCGAAAGGCTTGCCGCGATGATCGACGACTGGTTCGAGAGGATCGAGCTCCCCCTGTCGTTCGACCAGTTCCGGACGCTCCCGACCAACCCCTCCTACAAGTATGAGTACTTTGGCGGGCGGGCCGTGCTCACTCCACGGCCGAAGTGTTATCAGGCCGTGCTCGACCTCACGACGGTGGAAGAGGACGACGCATCCCCTCGGCCCGCGACCTACGCGTTGCGGACGGTTCGTCAGGCCGACTGGCCCCTCTTCCCGGCCCTGTTCGCGTCGGCCTTTCACGGGGTCCAGCCGTTCTGTGCCCTGGAGGACGACCGCCGCCTCGAGGCCGCGAGCCGATGCCTGACCAAGACGATCACCGGCGGCGACGGCCCGATCGTGGACGGGGCGTGCGTGGTCGCGGCTCACTCCGGGGACGAGGACCGGCCGGTGGCGGGGCTGCTCATCACGCTCCAGAGCTCGGCCCCTCCCGGCGACGAGCGACAACCCCTGCACGACCTCCCGCACCTGACCTGGATCTTCGTCCCGCCCCGACTCGCCCGCCGAGGAGTCGGCTCGGCCCTGCTCGCCCGCTCGATCCGGTCGCTCCGAGGCCTCGGCTACACGAGGCTCGCGAGCACCTTCCTGCTAGGCAACGAGTCGAGCACCCTCTGGCACTGGCGCAACGGGTTCACGCTCCGGGGCTACCCGCCTCGCTGAGGGGATCGGGAGTCCCGGTCGCGTTGACGGAATCCGGGCAGAAGCACGCCGACCTGGCGATCGAAGGCCGGGGACCGCACGATACTATCGAGAGGAGAGGGGCCTCCAAGCACCCCTTCGGCTCATTGACAATCGGGGCACAGGGGACAGGGCCACGCCCGATCACCAGGAAACCCGCTCTGCGCAAAAACATGAATTTGCAGAACGAACCCAATTTCGCGACCAGGACACCGCGAAAGATCAGGCGGAACCAGAGAATCCAAAAGGGTTTACGATCCGAATTCCGGGCAGGCCGGGGTCGATCACAACCTCAAAACGAAGCCAAAACGAACCCAAAACGAAGCCAATAAGGGGGCCACGGACGGAAAACGAACCCAATGGGCCTGGCCTCTCCGGGCGACCCATCCTTCGATCAAGCCTGGATCCAGCCCG
Organism: Planctomycetales bacterium; assembly: GCA_031411935.1. Classification (GTDB taxonomy): domain Bacteria; phylum Planctomycetota; class Planctomycetia; order Isosphaerales; family Isosphaeraceae; genus JAQGHR01. The sequence goes on from JANOBY010000471.1 coordinate 1,530, forward strand.
TCGCTTCGCCCGAGCGAATGTCCCAGCTGAGGGGCTTCAGCGGACCTCACCCCCTCCGGGGCGGGCGGGCATGGGGGGGCGAGGCGGGGGCAGGCAGCAATCGACCGGGCACACGTCGTGGTTGGGGCCGAACTCGCCCACGGCGCGGCGCTCGGGGCTCTGCGTGATCCGCTCGACGATGAGCTCGCGCATCATCCCCACGAAGGCGGGGTCGGTGCCCACGGTCCGGGCCCTCACCATCGTGATCCCCAGAGCCCTGGCCTTGTGCATGGCCTCGTCGTCCAGGTCGTACATGACCTCCATGTGATCCGAGAGGAACCCCACGGGCTGCACGACCACGTCTTTAACCCCTTCATCATGCAAGGTTTGCAGATGGTCGAGGATGTCGGGCTCGAGCCACGGGTCCTGCGGTCGGCCGCTGCGGCTCTGATAGACGAGCTTCCAGCGGTGGGGCGGGATGTGGAGCATCTCGGCGATCAGGCGGCAGGTCTCGGTCAGCTGCTTCTCGTAGTTGCAGCTCGACGCCATGGACGACGGGATGCTGTGCGCGGTGAAGGCGATGTGGGTCGAGGATCGGCGGTCGGCCGGGACCTCGCCGAGGGCGTCGTGGACCTTGCGGGCGTTCGTGGAGACGAAGTCGGGGTGGTTGTAGAAGACCCGCATCTTGTCGACCACCGGGGCCCCTTCGCCCACGGCCTCGCGGGCCTTCGCGATGTCCTCGCGATACTGGCGGCAGCTGGAATAGGACGAATAGGCGGCCAGGACCACGCCCAGCGCATGGGTCACGCCGTCGTCCTTCATCTGCTGCATGGTGTCGGCCAGCATGGGGGTCCAGTTGCGGTTCCCCCAGTAAACGGGCAGGTCCACGCCGGCCGATCGCAGCTCGGGCGTGAGCACGGCGATCAGGTCACGCACCTGGCCATTGATCGGGCTGATGCCGTCGAAATGGTAATAATGCTCGGCCACCTCGAGCATCCGTTCGCGAGGGACGTTCCGCCCTCGCAAGACGTTCTCCAGGAAGGGCATGACGTCGTCTTTCTTCTCGGGTCCGCCGAATCCCACGATCAAGATCGCGTCATACCCGGTTGCTGCGATGGTGGCGGTCACGTCATTCCCTCTGGCGGTCGGTCGGTGGAACGAGACGGAGGGCGCGTGGTCCTCCTTCGGCCTCTGTTATAGGCGATCGCGGGTCGATCGTCACCGGGGCCGCGTGAGCCCCGCGCCTTCGGTCAGGACGAAGGGCGACCAGAAGACCGGGTGTGCGGCCTTCTTCCGCTTGCGATGCTCGGCGATCATCGCAAGTTGAGCCTGCCGCAAGGCTTCGGGTTTCGACTTGCCGTCGATCAGGTTCTGGATCAGGTTGGTCATGAAGCCCACGGTCTCCTTGTCGGAGATCGGCCAGAGCGTAGCCACGACGTTCTTGGCCCCGGCAAGATGGAACGCCAGGCGAAGGCCGAGCAGATCTTGCGCGGCCTGGACCTCGCCCAGGGCCGTCTCGCAGGCGCTGAGGATCACGAGATCCGTGCCCTTGAGGTCCATGCCCAGGATCTCCAGGCCAGTGACCACGCCATCGAAGCCGAACGTCTTCTCGCTGTCGTACACGCGAGGATTCGCCCCCGCCAGCGCCACCCCGCATCGCACGAGCGGGTTGCGGGAGAAGAGGATCGAGTCGCCGATCGGCCCGAAAAATCCGTGAGTGCTGAGGATCAGCAGCCTGGGCCGTTCGGTGCCCAGCAGAAGATATTCCTGTGCGTTCTCGCCCAGGATCACGAAGGGCTTTTTCCCCGTGTATTTCTCCAGGAGGGGCGGCAACACGCGAGCCTCTTCGGCCGTGCCGGGCAACGGAGTGAACGGTCCCTTGCCCTTCTGGGCCTCGGTGGCCCCGCGGTCGTAATCGGGGTTGGCGAAGATCGAGACCACGCCGTTGGACGTGGGGGCGTGACCGGCCGCGATCAGGTCGCGACCGCTGGACAAGTACGAGATGGTGTAATTCTCGACGGCATAACGGCCATCGTCGAGCACGAGTGCGGCCCACGGGATCAACCAGGTGCTTCCCTGGGGGCTCACGATCAGCGTTTTCGCTCCCTTTAGATGGGGCAACAACGGCTTGAAGAGCTTCTGGGTCACGGCGCGGGCCGCCGCCTTGAACTGGGCTTCGGCCTTCACCTCATCCTCCATCCCGCCGGCAATCGCGACATCGATGAGCTGCGCGAGCTGCCCGACCGCCGCGTCCAGGGGGGCATCCGTCCCGAGATCCACAAATTTGACTTCGCCCTTGCCCTTGGGCGGGATCACGAACGCCCCGGTGCGGTCGGCCTTGAACGGGCGATAGGCGGAGAGCTTGGCGGCGAAGTCGAACTCGTTGAAGCCCACAAGGTCGATCAGCAGGGCGTCGGGCGCCAGGCCCTCCCGGACCTGATCGAGCGTGACCCACGCGTCACGAGCGTCGTCCGCGGTCGGCCCGACCTGGGCGGCGAGGTTCGCCTGGCCCTTCTCGTCGAAGAACGCTTTCTCGATTTCCTTCATCCTCGCCTTGATCTCCTCGCGGGAGATCCCCGGAGGCGTGGGCCTCATCAAGAGGCCGGCGATCTTCCGTCGGGCGGTCTTCAGCTCGCGGGCCGCCTCCACCGCCTCGGTGATCTTCTCCTGCTGCTTTCGGTCGGTCGGGCGCGCGATTTCGTTGGCCGTGATCCCGTTGAGCCGGGTCATCTCGCGGGCGAACGCCTCGCGGTACGCTCCCTTGAGGTTCAGATGCCACTCGGCGTATCGGGCCGCCCTGCCTGCCTCCGGGGAGCGTCGGCGGGCCAGGGTGTAGCCCAGGTGGATCACGTCGGTCTCGAGCGTCCTCTCCAGTCCCTCGATGGAGAGCCGCCTGGGCTCGTTCGCGATGGTCTGGAGCTGGCGACGGAAGGCCCGGTCGCAGGCGTCCTCGGCCACGTCCCATTTCTTGCAGGCGGCGTTGAGCCGGGCCAGCTCGTAAAGGGTCGTCAGATGCTGATGCCCATAGGCGGGCAAGGTCTCGAGGATCGCTTCGGCCATCTCCAGCCGCGAGATGCACTCGTCCATCCGGCCGCGGGTCTTCTCGATCATGGCCAGGTTGTACTGCGCCTGGCCCGTCCATTGATTCTTCGGTCCCGCGATCCTCTCGGCCTCTCCCAGGTAGAGGATCCAGGTTTTGCGGGCCTCGTCCCACTGGACCATCTGCTCCTGGGACATGGCCTGGAGCCCGAGCATGTGCAGCGGTTCGTTGCGTTGCGGGCCATAAATCATCGTGAACTCAGGATAGAACTCGTGGGCCTTCTGGAGCAGCTCCGGCCAGCGTTTCTCCTGTAAGAGCCTGTTCGTCTCCAGGATCATGGCCGACACCCTGTCGGAGGTGGCCTGGTCGATCTGGGGGGCGTCCACCTGTTGCCCGGCGGCCGATCCCACGAGCAGAAGCAGGACCGGGACCACCATCCATGATCTCGTCGCCATTCCAGACCCCCGGATAATCAATCGAGATTTCGAGTTATGGTGAAAACCGAATGTCTCATGCTATCCACGGGCGGTGGGTCCATGCAAGCAACCCTGGGTCGAGGCCACGGGGCGGAGTAGCGATTCGCAGGCCGGGAGCCCGGGCGAACGTCTCGTAAATGCGTCTCGTGCCGAGGGCCGGAAGGGACAGCGGGGACGCATCCAGGAGAGGACGCACGGTTCGTGCCCATACGCGGCTCCGCCGGGGCCGTCCAGGGCCTCGGGGTGAAACGGATCCCCCCAAGCTGGTCTGAGGAAGGCCGCATCGCTAGACTGGGAGGGTCGATCGCCCGCCCCGACTGCCCCTCCGGCGTCTCTCCTGCTTCTGGACCCTCGCATCATGGACAGCGACCCGTTACGTCAATTGCGCAACATCGGCATCATTGCCCACATCGATGCCGGCAAGACGACCACCACCGAGCGCATCCTGTACTACACCGGCGCGATCCACCGGATGGGCGACGTCGACAAGGGCAGCACGACCACCGACTACCTTCCCGAGGAGCGAGAGCGCGGCATCACCATCGTGGCCGCCGCGATCACATGCAAGTGGAAGGACGTGACGATCAACATCATCGACACGCCCGGCCACGTGGACTTCACGGCCGAGGTCGAGCGATCCCTGCGCGTGCTCGACGGCGCGGTGGTCGTCTTCTCGGCGGTCGAGGGCGTCGAGGCCCAGAGCGAGACCGTCTGGAGGCAGGCCACCAAGTACGCGGTGCCCCGCCTCTGCTTCATCAACAAGATGGACCGCATCGGCGCCGAGTTCGAGCGCGTGTATCAGGAGATCACCGACCGCCTGGAAGGCCACCCGATCCCCGTGCAGATCCCCATCGGCGCGGGGCCCGAGGGCACCATGGGCGAGTTCCTGGGCCTGATCGACCTGGTCACCATGAAGGCCCACTACTACAAGACCGAGGACCTGGGCTCGACCATCACCGACGCCGAGATCCCCGAGGACATGCAGCCCGAGGCCGAGCTCTGGCGAGAGACCATGCTCAACAACCTCAGCGGGTTCGACGAGCCCTTCGCCGAGGACTACATGGCCCACCTCGAAGGCGCCGAGCTCACCGAGCAGATGATCCACGACGGGATCCGCCGCGCCACCCTCACCGGCAAAGCGCAACCCGTCCTGTGCGGGTCCAGCTTCAAGTACGTAGGGGTCCAGCGCCTGCTTGACGCCGTGGCCAACTACCTACCCAGCCCCCTGGACAAGCCGCCCATCGTGGGCCACCACCCCAAGAAGGGGACCGAGGTCACTCGCAAGCCCGACCCCAAGGAGCCCTTCGCCGGGCTGGTCTTCAAGATCACCAACGACACCCACGGCGACCTCGCCTTCGTGCGGATCTACTCCGGGGTGCTCAAGGCCGGAGGCGCCCGCCCGCTGAACCCGGGCAAGGACAAGAAGGAGAACTGCTCGCGGCTCTACCACATCCGCGCCGACGATCGCGAGAAGGTGGAAGAGGCCTCGGCAGGCGACATCGTGGGCGTGGTCGGACTCAAGGACTCGGTCACGGGCGACACCCTCTGCGACCCGTCGCACCCGATCCTGCTCGAAAAGATCGAGTTCCCCGAGACCGTGATCTCGATGTCGATCGAGCCCGTGAGCTCGTCCGACAAGGGCAAGCTCTCCGACACCCTGGCGGCGCTCGGCCGCGAGGACCCCACCTTCGCTTACAAGGTGAACGAGGAGACCGGGCAGACGATCATCTCGGGCATGGGCGAGCTGCACCTGGAGATCATCAAGAACCGGATGATCCGCGACTTCAACCTCAAGGTCCACGTCGGCCGGCCCCGCGTGAGCTATCGCGAGACCATCAAGAAGCCCGTGAAGCGCGTGCTGGGCACCTGCATCCGCCAGACCGGCGGGTCGGGCATGTATGCGAAGGTCACGATCGACCTGGAGCCCGAGACCCAGCCCAAGGGCGCGCCGGTGCTCCGCTTCGTCAACTCGCTGAAGGGCGGGGTGATCCCCAGCGAGTTCCTCTCGTCGGTCGAGGCCGGGATCCGCGAGGCCGCCAAGTCGGGCGGACGAACGGGGTTCCCCCTGGTCGATCTGAAGGTCACGCTCGTGGACGGCCAGGCGCACGACACCGACTCCAACGAGCTGGCGTTCCGCTTCGCCGCGGGCGACGCCCTCGAAAAAGCCGTGGAGGAGGCCGGGCCCGTCCTCCTGGAGCCGATCATGAAGGTCGAGGTCGTCACGCCCGAGGACTACTTCGGCAACGTGATGCAGGACCTCAACGCCCGCCGCGCCGAGGTCACCAACACCTACGACCGAGGCCGCCTCAAGGTCGTCGAGGCCCGGGCCCCGCTCGAGAAGATGTTCGGCTACTCGACCGCCATCCGCAGCATCAGCCAGGGTCGGGCCAGCTACAGCATGGAGCCCCTGGAGTACGCGCCAGCGCCCGACAGCATGCTGGAGATCCTCGTCGGATCGTGATTTGCGGGCTCGCATCCCCGTGGCCGCTGACGAGGAAGCTTCCTGGTGGAGAGATCTCACCATGCTCCGGTGGACACGAATTGCGTTGGCCTTGCTCGCCACAACCGCCCTCGCAGGCGCGGCGGAGGACGACAAATTGCCCCCGCTGAGGTTCAAGGCCCGCCTCGTCTGCTTCATCGGCCCGGCCAATTCCGGGAGTAGTTGCGGTGGCGAGATGGGCAGGACCGGAAGCATGACCTGCGGCTGGAAGGGCGCGGTTTCTGAGATCCGGTGGACCTACCGCGGCCAGAAGGGCGGGAAGGACCTCTACCACGTCGTCCGTCGGTTTCCCATCGATTCCGGGAAGACAACCACCAGGGAGGTTGACGTGAGTTTCAACGGCAAGCGTCAGATCCTCTTTGAAGACAAGATGCAGTGCATCACCCTCGATCCCCCGCCGGTCGGCAAGTGAGGCCGGCCGGATCGCTTTGACGCTCTGCCCTCGCACCGCTCAGGGCCGCTCGGGCTCGATCCGTCCCGCCGGTCGAGCCCCCCGGCCTTCTCGCTGGGTCACAGAATCGCCCAGGTCGCTCCGGGCGTTTTCAGCAAGATTTGCGAGTCTCTGGACGACCTCGGGATGCCGGTCCGCCACGTCGGTCGTCTCGCCCGGGTCCGTTTCGAGGTCGTAGAGCTCGGGCCGAGCGAGCGTTTTGTGGCCGTAGGCGACCGGCTTGCCGCCCTCGCCGCCCGGTCGTCCCGCGAGCGTCCGGTAGGTGTGCGGGAGGATCAGCTTCCAGCGGCCGTCTCCGCTCGTCACGCCCTGCAACTGGTTGGTCTCGTAGTAGAAGAAATACGCCTCGTGGGGGTTCTTCGTCTCGGCTTCGCCCTTCAGGAGCGGGAGCACGTCCAGTCCGTCGATCGGCAGCGCGGGCAGCTCCGCACCGGCGGCCCTGGCGATCGTGGGCAGGAGGTCGATCGTCATGAGCATGGCGCGGCTTTCGGTGTTCGCGGGGAGGGTGCCCGGCCACCTCATCACGCAGGGGACACGCACGCCCCCCTCCCAGCTTGTGCCCTTTCCCTCGCGGAGAGGGCCCGCGCTCCCGGCGTGGTCGCCGTAGCTGAGCCAGGGGCCGTTGTCGCTGGTGAAGATCACGAGCGTGTTCTCGCCCACGCCCTGATCGTCCAGGGCCTTCAGGACCGCGCCCACCGAGGCGTCAATCTCGCCGATCACGTCGGCGTAAAGTCCTCGGCCCGAAGCCCCCCGGT
>JANOBY010000472.1:0-20959 GCA_031411935.1 Planctomycetales bacterium
CGTCGGGCTCGGTCAGGACCATCGTCATGTCCTTGCCCAGCAGGTGCATATGCGGCGTGACCGCATAGGCGTCGAGGTCCACGGGCGCCCTCCAGCTCGCCTTGATCTCGATCCGGGGATTGTCCCTGGGTAGGACCATCCCCTGATTCGCGGCGGCGGTCCAGTGGAGGACCTGCTTGACCGGCTTCTTCGTGAAGTAGAGTCCCATTTTCGTGCGGTCGGTCTCCACCTTGCCGCTCGGGTGATAGTGGACCTGCATAACCACGTCCGACCGCTTCGGCAGGGATCGGCCGATCCCATCGGGGAGGAAGCTCGGCTCGTTGCCGGGGGCCCACCCGCCGAGGTCTCCGTGGGGGTCGATCATCGGGCCCGAGAAGCAGGTATAGCCCGGCGACGGGTCGGCCTGGTCACGCTTGCGGGCATTCCCGCTCGTGTCGACATAAGACAGGACATGGTGGACGGCCGCTTTGCTACCGGGCCGATACTCGATGGCCGACACATACACGTCCTGCGGCAAGTTGGTTGGCACGACGAAGCACTTGTAGATATCCTCTCCGCTGGCGGGGATGGTGAACGCCTCGGGCATCTCGATGACCAGGTCGGGCTCGCCCAGCGACCATCCGCCGGCCGAGGTCGACGGCTGGAGGGCTCCCCCAGGGGTGCCTTCGGGCGCCCCGGCCTCTGACCACGCGACCAGGGTTTTGATCTCCTTGTCGCTCATCGCCCGCGAGTGCTGGAACGGGCCGCCAAATCCTGGGGCGGCCTTCCAGGGGGGCATGTTCCTCGACTCGACCACCGTGGCGATGTCGGCCGATCGCTTGCGCGCCTGGTCAAAAGTGAGAAGCGAGAACGGGCCAACCTGCCCCGGCTGGTGGCAGTCCACGCAGCGATTCTTGAGGATCTCGGCCACAGCATTGGAGTAGGTGGGGGCCGCCTCCGACGCCTTCGACGGCGAGGGAAGTGGGCATCCCACCGCTTCGGTTCGAGCGACCTCGACCTCGTTGCCCGCGAGCACGGCACGGAGGGCGTCCGCAAGCTCGTGGGTCTTCGGGGTCGCGTTTCGCTTGCCCCGCTCGGCATATTGATCGTCGATTCGCCCCTGGTAGCGCACCCGATGCTGGTCGTCGATGACCACGACTTCGGGCGTGACCTTCACGCCGAGCTTGGTGGTGATCGCTCCGTCTCTGTCGCTCGCCACGGGAAACCGGAGGTCGTAATCCTTCGCGTGGCCGGCGATCTCCGCATCGTCTCGATCGGGATCCACGAAAAGGCCCGTCATGACGAGCTTATCCCCCGAGAATTCCCGGGCAATCTCGGTCAACAAGGGGCTGTAGGCATTGGAAATCGGACATTCCAGCGACTGAAACACAAGAACCAACGCACCCTGCTTCGGGGCCTTCAGGTTCAGGAGCCTTCCATCGGCTCCCTTGACCTTGAGATCGATGAGCATGGATTCTCGAGTCGAGTCCGCTTTCGAGACGAGCGGGATGGTCGTCAGGACGGCCGCGATCACGAGAAACCCGCCAATTTGACGAGTCAAGGTCTGTCTGCTTCGCACGTGTCAACCTCCGCCAGGAAGAGGATCGTCTCCCGAGAACGGGCGGCGCCGCCCTGCTCACGATCTGAAATTGTACGTGACCGAATCCCTCGGCCGCTCGCGAATTTTCCGCGAAGACACGAGTCCGGGCGAAGATCCGCCTGCCCCGATTCCTCTCCGTTGTCGACTTCGTCTGACCATCATGGGCCTGGTGCCGGAGTCCTGGGAAGATGGCCCTATCCCCACCACCCCGCGGCGGCCATGAGCGCCACGCCCGAGAGCAACGCGACCGAGAGCGGCAGGCGGTCGTGGGCATGGAATTGAAGCTCGGGCAGGAGATCGCTCAGGGCGATGCAGAGGAATGTGCCCGCCGAGAACGCGAGCGCCGTGGAGGTCAGGGGTTCCGCCTCAATCGACCCGGAGGCACGCATGCCGAGGACGAACATGGCGGCGCCCATTGGCAGCAGGAGTGAAAAGCCCAGATTCACCAGATGGGCGGTGCGGGTCCTCACTCCCGCTCGCAGCATGAGGCTCACGATTGTGAGCGAGTCCGCGGGCTTGTGGATCACCGTGGCGAAGAACACGCTCCAGGCGGTGGCCATGGAATGGACCGACGAGGCGCTCGCCAGCGCCACGCCCCCCGCGATCGTGTGGATGGCCAACCCGAAGGCCGCGACGCCCCACTGGAGCGAGGCCCCCTTCGCCCGTCCGGTTCCGGCCCCCACAGCGTCCATCGCGATCACGCCCGCCGCATGGCCCCCCCCGCTCGCGTGCTCATGAGGGTGCGAGGGACACGGGTCGCTGGGGTCGGCCGGGGCCTCGTGATGGTGGAATGCGAACCAGCGTTCCAGGAAGAAGATCGCCAGCAAGCCCGCCGCGCACCACTTGAGCGTGGAAGGCGAGCCCATCTCCACGGCCTCGGGCATCATGTGGAAGAACGACGCCCCGAGCATCGAGCCCGCCGCGAAGCTCAGATAGATCTGGAGCCGGGTATGGGTCAGGCGGGTCGCCAGGGGGAGGATCCCCCCCAGGAGGCTCGAGACCACCGTGGCCGCACAGAAGAAGGGCAGGAGATTCGACGTCACGACTGGCCCGCTCGAGTCGAGGCAGGGATGTCCCGGTAATTGACGCCTGAGTGGCCTGACTCGTGTGGCAACCGACCTTAAAAACGGGATGCGGACCGATCGCCAGGCCAAAAACGAAACCTTCTCCGACCCGGAGCGGGCGGGAGAAGGCCACGTTGGATGTCACGCCGAAAGCGATCTGCCGGCCGGTACGCTCAGGATTCCGCGCCCGGACGCAGGGGCCCGGACTGGCCGGGGGCGAGCCGCCGATACTTGGTCTTGGGCAGGTTGAACACGCCTTGCTCGGGCTTCCACTTCTCGTCTTCCTGGAGCAGCGCGAGGCGCTCAGGACGGGTCAGCACGTTGCGAGCGCGGGCGAGACCGCCTCCCTTTTTGAGACTCTTGTCCATCGACATCGAACGGGACCTCGTGCAAAAATTCGGCGAAATCAATCCGAAGGCGATTAAGCTACGCCCACCGCAGAATAGGATAAGATAACGCTTTAGTCAGGCTCACGCAAGAGATCGCGTCCGGCTCGTGACCGCTTGATCGTTGCGATCGCGACGGTTTACAGTCTTGATGATTTCTCTGTCCTTCGAGGGGAGCGGTCGATCGTGGCATTGCTGGAGACAAACTTACCCGGTCTGCCCAAACGACGCGGAAAGGTTCGCGACGTGTACGAGCTGGACGGCAACCGCCTGCTCATCATCGCCACCGACCGCATCAGCGCCTTCGACTGGACCCTCCCCACGCCCATCCCCGACAAGGGCCGCATCCTCACCGCGCTCAGCGATTGGTGGTTCGACGAGCTAGGCGTGCCCAATCACCGGATCTCGACGCACCTGGACGACGCGGGAATTCCTCTCTCCTCCGAGATGAAGGAAGAGCTTCGCGGCCGGTCCATGATTGTGAAGAAAGCCAGCGTGATCCCCTTCGAATGCGTGGTCCGGGGCTACCTCTCGGGCAGCGGGTGGAAGGAATACAAGGCCAACGGCGCGGTCTGCGGAGAGAAGCTTCCGGAAGGGCTTGTCGAATCCTCGAAGATTGACCCGATCTTCACGCCCGCCACCAAGGCCGAGTCCGGCCACGACCAGAACGTGTCGTTCGCGACCATGGCTGATGCGATCGGCTCGGAACTGGCCCTGTTCCTGAAGGAAGCGAGCCTCTCGATTTACCTCGATGCCCACGAGACGGCGAAAAGAACGCGCGGGCGTACCGGAGGACCGGGGCTCATCCTCGCGGACACGAAGTTTGAATGGGGGCTGGTCGAGGGCGGGGGCGACCCGATCCTGATCGACGAGGTGCTCACGCCCGACAGCTCGCGCTACTGGTCGCCGGCCGGGTATCGTCCGGGCGGTGCGCAACCCTCGTTCGACAAGCAATTTGTGCGAGATTATCTCGAAACGACCGGCTGGGACAAGCAGAGCCCGCCGCCCCCTCTGCCCGATGAGATCGTGGCGAAGACTCGCGAAAAGTACGTGAACTGCTTCGAGATCCTCACCGGCTCCGAATTCCTCTGGAAGTGATGTGTCATGCTGCGTTACCTCACGGCGGGAGAGTCGCACGGCCCTGCGCTCACGGCGATCGTCGAAGGATTCCCCTCCGGCCTCAAGATCGACCACGAGTTGATCAACCGCGAGCTCAAAAGACGTCAGGGCGGTTATGGCCGCGGGAAGCGGCAGACTCTCGAAACCGATATCGTGATCGTGGATTCCGGCACCTACCATGGTCAGACGACCGGCGCGCCGATCACCCTGCGGCTCGTCAATAACGACGCGAAGCTCGAACGCCTTCAGGAGCCTGCCGCCCCTCGCGGAGGCCACGTGGACCTGGCCGGCTCGATCAATTACCAGACCGGAATCCGCCAGGTCCTTGAGCGTGCCAGCGCCCGCGAAACCGCCCTGAGGGTGGCCGTTGGAGCCCTGGCCAAGTGCCTGCTCCGGGAGATCGGGATCGAGGTCTTCGGGTTCGTGAGGGAGCTCGGGGGGATCCTGGCCGAGCCCCTTTCCTTCGACGAGTCCGTCCGCGACGCGAGTCCCGTTTACACGTTAAATCCCGAGGCCGATGCGCGAATCATTGCCCTGATTGATTCCGCGAAGGAGAAGGGGGACACGCTGGGCGGGATCGTGGAGACGATCGTGACCGGCTGCCCGATCGGCCTGGGCAGTCACGCCCAGTGGGACCGCAAGCTTGATGCTCGAATTGCGCTCGCGGTGATGAGCGTCCAGGCGATCAAGGCCGTGGAGTTCGGGATCGGGATCGAGGCGGCACGCCGACCGGGATCGGAGGTCATGGATCCGATCCAGTATGACCCGGATCACTCCGAAGACGATCGGACGTTTGGATTTCGGCGCGTCGGGAATAATGCGGGGGGGATCGAGGGGGGCACTTCGAACGGGCTTCCGATCGTGGTCCGCGCGGCGAAGAAGCCGATCAGCACGCTGGCTTCTCGGACGCCTTCGGTGAACATGATCTCGAAGAACGTGCAGCCCGCCAGTTATGAGCGTTCGGACGTTTGTGCCGTCCCTGCCGCCAGCGTGATCGTCGAGAACGTGATCGCGTTCGAGATCGCATCGGCGGTGGTCGAGAAATATGTAGGCACGAGCCTCGATGCGATCCGGGCCTCGATGGCGGCCATCCACGAACTGGATCGGTCGCGTTTGAAAGACTGGGGCAAGCTCTAACGCCCCACCGAGCTGGTTGGCTCGTCCCCGAAGGAGAAGCAAGGATGCTCAAGCGACCTCACCGTCAGGTCCTGGCCACGCTCGCACTCGTGGGCTTCACGGTGGTCCCCTCGGCCTACGTCGCCTACGCCGCGCACCATGTCCGAAGGCCCGCCCACCTGACGGAAGTCGAGGCCGAGGTCGGTCGTCGCCTGGGTGTCCTCGTGAAGGTCGCCCGCGTCCATCATCCCCGACCCGACGTGGATCAGCTGGAAGAGGTCTCGCTCCGCCACGATGCATCGGACCGGTCCGAGATGGCCCACGCGGATACTCTGCGCGTGACGAGAGGCAGCGAGGAGATGAATCTTCGGGTGGACCGCCTCAGCCTCCGTGGCGGGGAGCCCTCCGACCTGCTGGGACACGTGGTCTCGATCCTCCGGCGCGTGGCCTCGACCGAAGGGCAGAAGATCTCGCTGGTCGCGGATCAAGCCCGGATTCAGCTCGGGACTCGTCGAGAGTCCGTCCGGGATCTTGCGGCCATCCTCAACGTGAACCGCGAGTCGCCCACCCTGACCGCGAGCTACCGGCTTGAAGGTGCCGAGGGCTCGATGGGAACGCGCTGCGAACTCGTGCTCTCACGAAAGATCGGGCCGGACGGGATCGAAACGCGGGTCGTCCTCAAGACGATGGAGGGGGAGATCCCGGCCAGCACCCTGACCGCCTTTTTTGACGCGAAGTCCTGGCTCGGCGAGTCGGCCCGGATGTCCGGGACCCTGACCTTGACCCGCGTCGAGGGCCGCGACTGGGAGGCCGAATTCCAGGGGGATTTCAGCGACGTGGATCTTGCCTCCGTGGTAGGCCGTCGCTTCGCCGGGCATCGCCTGAACGGCCGTGCCCGGATCGCCTTCGCGAAGGCGCGATGGTCGGAGCGAGATCATGGACAGGGATCCGGCTGGGTGGAGGCCCGGGGCACACTCTCCTCGGGGCCGGGATCCATCAGCACGAGTTTGCTCCAGGCGCTCGAGACACGAATGAACTTCCGCCTGGGCCGGGCGATCGATCGGCTCCAGCCGGACGTGGACTTCCAGGGCCTGGGGCTCCAGTTCTCCATGGATTCCGGGGGCGAGTTGAAACTGGCGGGCGCTCTGGGGGCCGATTATGCACCGGACGCGGTGCTGGTGCAGGGTCCAAAACCCACGCCATTGGCCAGGGCTCCACAGGGGGTGGCCTCGATCCGTGGACTCTGGAACACCTTAATCCCCTCCACCCCCGAGAGCCTGGCTCCGGCGGTCTCCGAGGCCCACGCTCTGCGTTCCCTGCCCCTCCCGCCGGCCGCTCGCTCACCCCTCTCCGCCAACTGATTTGCGGAACAAACCTGCCAAAAATTCAACGGCGATTCGCGGTCCGATGAGCCTGGGGGAATCCGACGGCGGGGAATTGACACGATGCATCGAATGATGGAAAGTGAAAACCAGGGTGAAGACGCGGAACAGGCACGTTGCAACGCCACCGCACGTCGATCATGATGGCGTTCTGTGAGTCTTCGCCCTTCGGGTCACACGACGAACGAACCGATCGATTTCGGTCTGGTCCGCTCAGGATTTCATTCGGCACCCTTGCTCAGGGAGTGTTCGCCGATGTCGATCACGCATGCTTTTCGGCCTCGTGGCGTATGGAGCTGGGCCGTGCTGACCACGGTCTGGCTGGCGGTGCTGGCCCTCGTGCCCGGCTCCCCTTTGAACGCCCAGGAGCCGAAAGCGGATCCCGCTCAGGCAGCTGCGCCTCCCGCTGCTGCGCCCGCACCCGCGGCAGCGCCGGCCGCACCCGCGGGCGAGGCCCCGGCCGAGAGCCCCAAGGCCCAGCGTTCCATGCTCCAGTGGGCCGCCGACGCGTCGGGCCCGATCGGCATCTTCCTGGTCGGCCTGTCGATCTACTTCACGGCGATGGTCATCCGCTTCTTCATGGAGTTCCGCGTGAGCGAGGCGGTCCCGCCCGCCCTGATCGATAAGCTCGAGCTGGCGATCAAGGACCGCAAGTTTCAGGATGCCTACGACGCCTGCCGCGACGACAATTCCTTCCTGGCCAAGCTCGTCCGCACCGGGATCGCCAACCTTCCGAATGGTCGGGCCGAGGCCAAGGAAGCGATGAACGAAACGTCGAACGAGGTGGTCGTGACCATGGAGTCGCGGATCAGCTACCTCGCCACGATCGGCACGCTCGGGCCGATGATCGGCCTGGTGGGGACGATCTGGGGCATGATCGAGAGCTTCCAGACCATCGCCAATGCCGGAGGCGGCCAGCCCCGCCCCGAAAAGGTGGCCGAGGGGATCTCCACGGCGTTGTTCATCACCCTGGAAGGTGTGTCGATCTCGGTCCCCGCGATCTTCTTCTACGCCTTCTTCCGCAACCGGATCGCCCAGATCACGCTCGAGGCCACGAAGGTCGCCGACCGCACCATCGGGGCCTTTTACACCGCCGCGAAGGCTGCCCCGACCGCCAAGGCGGGAACCCCGACGGGCTGATCCTCGCCTTGCCGTCCTTCAGCGATCCGGCTTCGCTCTGCATGTTTTGACGTCCATCGAGGAGCGGAAGCATGTCCAAAGCCTCGGGCGAGATCAAGGCGGAACCGGACCTGACTCCGCTTCTCGACATCGTGTTCCAGTTGATCACGTTCTTCATGCTCGTGATCAACTTCGGTAACGACAACTACGACCAGCGCGTCCGATTGCCGGTTGCCGCCTCGGCGGCCGCGGTCGAGCCCGGGCCCGTCGAGGAGGATCGACTCGTCCTGAACATCGATAAGGAAGGCCGGCTCCTGATCAACGGCGCCGAGCTAACCATGGACGATGCCATGAAGGAGATCCGCAACCAGGCCGACATCAAGCGTCGCGATGCGGAACGTTATGCCGAGAAGAAGAAGCTGCCCAAGCCCGATCCTAACAATCTCTCGACCAACGTGATTATCCGCTGCGATCGCGTGACGCCGTATTCGGACCTTTACCGATTGATCACGGCGTGCCAGGAGCGCGGTTTTCGGAAGTTCTCCCTCAAAGCCATGAACGCCGAGGGCTAACCGTGAAAAAGTCCAAGCATCCGGACGTCGATATCCCTGTCACGCCCATGCTCGATATGGCGTTCCAGCTCCTCACTTTCTTCATCCTCACCTATCGCCCAGCGCCGTCCGAAGGGCAGTTCGGGATGAACCTCCTGCCCGCCGCCCCCGTGATCCGGATGGACGCCGCGGCCCCCCCCGCCAACGACGCCAACGCGAATCCGGACGTTCCCGCAGCACTCCGCACGATGACCACCCAGCTCCGCGCGAACCCCGATGGGACGCTCGGCCGCGTGACCATTGAGGAGAACGAGCTCGTGGGCATGGACGAACTCCGAGCGAAGCTCAAGGAGATCCTCGATCCGTCGCAGGACCTCCCGTTCGAGCAGGCCCTGATCCAGGCCGACCCGCAGCTCAAGTACGAGGAGCTCATGAAGGTCATCGACGTGTTCGCGAGCCTCAAGATCAACAAGATCAGCTTCGCCGAGCTGGGCCCAAATGCTGCCGGAGCCGCCCTTTGAGCCGCGATGATCCTCCGAAGGGGTTTTTCCGAGGGGCGGAGTTCTCGAGGCTACTGATCCTGGCTGTGCTCCTTCTCGTGGGCTGGCCCGCGGTTTACTATTATGGATTCGCGAGGGTCAGGAACCCCGCGCCTCGTCCGGCCCCCATCGCTAGCCTGCCCCCCCTGCCTCAGCCCGATCCTAACCCGGTGCTTGCGGGCCTTGTCGATATCAAGAAGGTCACCCGCGAGGACGATCCGAGCAAGGCTTACTTGCTGGAGAAGACGCGGGAGGCCGGAGATGCGCTTTCCAGGCAAGCCCGCCGCGAAGTGCTCCCCGTCAACTTGCTGAAGAACCCGAAGCGCTATCGAGGGGTACCGATCCACTTCGAAGGGTTCGCCAAGCAGGTCTTCGCCGTGGACGACATCCCGCCCGAGTTGAGCCCCAGCGGGAGGCTCTACGAGATCTGGATGACAACACTGGATCATGATCAACGGGGCTATCCCGTCAGCCTCATCGTCGAGCAGGTCCCGCCCTCCCTGGCCGGGGGCCGGGATGTCGCCGAGCGGGTGGCCTTCGACGGGTTCTTTCTCCGCCTGATCAGCTATCAGGCCACGGACGGGGTCCGATTCGCGCCCATGCTCATCGGCCGAGTCACGCATTTCCCGGAACAATCGGAACGCCCAGCGAAGGCCAGTTCGTGGTTTTACACGCTCCTACCCGTCGGACTTCTCGTGGCGTACGTTGTTTTACGCATGATTTTCAACGTAAGACGCGTCCGGCGACGCCTCCCGGCTCGGTCCCCGACCGCCGACACGAGCCCTCCAGTCGATGCAAAGGCACTCCAACAGTGGCTGGAATCGCCACCAACGCATGAGGAGAAGGAAGACGGGAGCCCAGGGTGACTCGATGCACAGAGTTCGGTTGAGGCTCAATTGCCTCGCTCTTCCATCTCATCAAGATCGCACCAGGGTCCGCGAGTGCGAAACAGGGGGAGGGGAAGCCCTCGGACCAGATCGGCGGCCACCTCGGGCGTGACGTCTGGGCGCCTCACTCCCTCGCCTCGATAAATGGTGAGGCCGCGGGAGCGGGAGAGGATTTCGCGACGGCTGCGGCCCTCGGGGGCGTCGGGCCACGGGCCCTCCTGGATCCGGAAGTCGAAAAAGGTCGGGATCACCCTCGTGATGTATCCCCAGTAATCGGGGTTATCCGTCTGAACGACGAACCTGCCGCCGGGTTCAAGGGCGATGTGGACCGCCGAGAGGAAGCGAGGTGTGATCAAGCGGCGACCACTCTGGCGGGGATCGTGGTAGGGTTGCGGGTGATAAAGGTGGATCTCGGAGACGCTTGAAGCCGGCAGGAATCGGCCCACCACGCTCTCGGCGTCGCAAACGGCGAGTCGGGCGTTGGCCAATCCTCGCTGGTTCGCTCTCCGCGTGGCGTACCTGATGACCACGGGCAGGAGATCGGAGGCGAAATGGTCGTAATCCGGACGGCGAAGAGCACTCAGGAGCGTGAATCGGGCATTACCACACCCGAGTTCCACGACCACGGGGGCCTTTCGCCCGAAGATAACCTGCCAGTCGAGAGGAGGGGGCAAGGGCATGCGTTTGAGCGCGGTCTTCGCCCAGCGATCCTCGGGCAGGATCTCGCCGGGGATCGGGATCCCGAATTCCATCTCGACCATGGGGTTTGACCGCAAGAAAAAGGCTGGGTGCGAACGGTGGCTCCTGTTCGAAGGGAGCCGATCAACCCCATGATGGGGCAATACCCCCGTGAAGTCGAGGAGCGTCCGTTCATGACCGACAAGTCGATCGTCCCGGAACTCATGGCCGTGATCGCGGACCGGAAGCTCTACCCGCCCTCGCGCTCCTACGTTGCGAAGCTCTTGCATGGCGGGATCGCCGCGATTGGGCCGAAGATCCTGGAAGAAGCCCAGGAGGTCGTGTCCGCGGCCGACGAGTCAGGCGACGAAGGCCGGGCCCACCTCATCCACGAGGTGGCCGACCTCCTTTTCCACTCCCTTGTGCTGCTCGGCGAACGCGACATCGCCTGGAGCGAAATCGAGGGAGAACTGGCCCGTCGATTTGGCGTGAGCGGTCTCGATGAGAAGGCTTCGCGGACGACGAGTTGAGCACCCGATTCTCGTCGTCGGTCGCTGGTTCATCCCCACTCGAATCGACGATCCCGGAGGACCGCGCTTCACGGGGGCGAAGATCGGTCGCTGTCTCGTCGACGGTTGAGTTTCCCCTCGGTCCTTGCGAGTACCCTGACCCTGCCCCGTTCGTCCTGAAACTCGCGTACCTTGGTTAGCGGGGGCGCGACCTCGGGCCAGTGGGTAAACTCTCCGTCCTGGAGCAGGACGAACTTCACACCGCCGGGCTGATCCTTGAGGAAGACCTCGGCGGGCAATTGCCGCACTGGATGCTCCGTGGCCAGGGCGAGCGCCGGAGACCAGCGGTGGAACACGTAGATGGGCCAGTTGGGGGGGATGTGCTGTCCGATCGCTCGCCCCCAGGGGCCCTGCCCCATGCGGTAGTTCATCTCGGGAGCGTAAAGCCCCCCGTGGGCGACCTTTAAACCAACGGCCAGGAAGATCATCGCCCTGATGGCCTGACGCGAGGAGCGGATCCAGATGGCATCGACGGCGAGCAAGCCCGTCGCACACCCCAGCCCGATCAGCACGAACCCGACCCCTCGATAATACGGCTGGGCCACGGTCAGGAAGCCTCCGAGCCCCACGAGCGCCAGCCCTCCCAACGCTCCGAAGACCAGACCACCCCCGAGCACCGATCGCCTGGGACCGGAGTCCGCGAAGCCCTCCCACGCCTGCTCCAGAATCACGGCCGACACCATCGCGAGGGCCACGAGAACAGGGATTTTCGCCGCGACCGCGAGGCCGGGAATCAGCGTCCCGGCGAACAGGGCGATCGTCGCAACCTGGATCCATCCCACGAGAAGGGATCGAGTCGGGCCGTTCCATCCTGCGCGTGCCGAGGGCCAGAGGGTCACCGCCGCCAGGGGCGTGAAGGGAAGCGCCAGGACCACAACGTCGGCCGCGAGGGTCCAGGCCGAGGGCTGGGTCAGCGGAAGGGTCATCGCGCTCGCCCAGACCTCGGGCTTCGCCACGCTCAGGGCCCAGGCCGACCACCCCGCCATCGCCACGGCCGGAGGCAGGAGAAGGCCCGGGCAGAGGGACGTCCCGCTCCGCCCGAGAATCAGGGTCGGGAGCAAGATCACCGCCACCGCGGGCCACCCGCCGAGCAGAAACGCGGCGGCCGTCCACAGGCCTGCCACCCAGCCGGACCCGCATTCAACCAGGCGATCGATCGCGGCGAACACGGAAAGACCGAGGACAAGCTCGACCTCGGTCGCCGAGGAACGGTCGATCATCACGAAGCTGCCGAGGATCGCCAGAAGGCCGAAAAGGCCCGCCCTGGCCCCCATGACCCCCGCCAGGCGCGCCGCGACGGTCAGCCCCAGGGCCAATGCGGCCAGCGTCTCGGGACCACGGATCGCGGAGACCGAGGCCGGTCCGCCCTCGATTGTCCGCCAGATCTGGCTCACCAGAACGCGTCCGGGGGCAAGAGAGGGATCCCATCCCCCCATGACCTGGCCGAACGGCGCCAGTCCTTCGCCCGAGGCCAGACCAAGTCGGGCCTCGCTTTCTCCCGGCTCCTGCATGGTCCCGGCGAAGAGGAAGAAGCCGACCACGACGATAGCCGAGGCCAGCGTGAAGGCCGCTCGGAGGGGTTCCTCAACCTGGAGGCTTTCGGGCTTGCGGTCGATCCTCCGGACGCGCTGGATGAGGCGATTGGGGAGCGAATCAGCGATCATGAGAGGTCTCCGTCGCGGTCGGCGCATCGTCGCGGATGATGGAGGGCTCGAAGGTCGAGGCGTTGGGGCGATCCTTGACCATGGCGTACACGTAGCCGGGCAGCCATTCGTCGCGATAGGTCTGACGCTTCATCTCGGCGTCCACATCCTCGATGGTCCACCCATCCCGCTCGTACCGATAGAGCGCCACGGAGGCCCCGGTGCGGCAGGTCCCGCGAGCACAATGCACAAGAGCGGGCCGGCGGGCCGGGTCGTCCACGGCCTTGAGCACCTCGCGGAACTGGGCTTCCTTCCCGAACCCGTCGCCCGGCATGGGGAGATTCAGGAAGCCGATCCCGAGCTTGCGGCAGATCGCCCGCTCGGCCTCGACCTCGGGACCCGGGACCTGGAAGTTCACGATCGTCTTCAGCCCATATTGCCTGATGGCCGCTTCGAGTTGCTCAGGGCGGAGCTGGCCGCTTCGGTAAAGGTAACCGGGTTTCACCACGTCCCAGTGGTCCCAGACGACCAGGTTTCGCCGATCGCCCGAGGAAAACCAGTAGGCGGCCGAGGAGATCGAGAGCAGGACGGTGAAGGCCAAACCTAGTCGCATGGCGAGGGTTCCCTCGATCGAGCCGCAGGTCCGGGGCGAAGGCGCGACGAAGCCTCCGGCGCGGGGCGAACTCTAGAACGATCGGACATTTCGGTCAATCCGAGTCCGTTCCCACGCGTCCCCAAACGGTTGGAAGGGGCTCCGTGGATTTCGAGCTCGATCATCCTTTTCGGTGACCCATCAGCATCATGGGTTCGTTTTCCGTCCAAATCCCCCAAAATTGGCTTCGTTTTTGGCTTCGTTTGGGTTCGTTTTACCATCGGAACCCCATGGTGATCGGAGCGATATTGCACCATAACCAATGAGCTTAAAATCAGTTACGCCGTTGAATGCTTCTCCTCCAGGGGGGGAAGAAATGGGTTCGTTATGCAGAATCACGTTTTCGCGACTTCCACCTTCCCCGATCGTCGAAACCGAAGGCGATTTCGGGAAACTTCCCCCCTCGATAGTATCGCGACGCCTCCGGCCATCGATTGCTGGGTAGCGCCGATTGAGGCCTGAGTGGTTGCGAGAACCATGGCGGCTCTCGGTTGACATGGCGAGGATCCCCCGTCCGGGAGACACGCGTCTCTAGCCTGGATAAAAATTCAGGCTGGGAGGGACGTGTGCTCCTAGGGGACTTCTGTCCATCTCAGCGGGCGGGAACCTCTCCTACCGACGCGAATCGATCGCCGTACGTCCCATGTCGGTCGCACATTACCCTCCGGTCCACGCCATCTCCACGCTTCTCCTCCGTGGGCCACGAGAACAAGCGATCGCCCCTTGTCGCTAGTATCCAGGACGGGCGATCGCGGTCAGCCGGGACGAGACCGTGTGCTTGTCCGTTCGGAGATCGTGGTTTACGATACCTTGGCCCGAAGCTGATGGCTTACCTCGGCCGTTGGCGGTCCTTTCTTCCTCCTGGGACGACCCTCCATGCGTTTCCTTCGTCGCAAAACCTCCGCCGCCGTGCTCGCGGCGATGGCCGTGACGCTCGGCTTCGGCGGCTACGCATCCCGAGCCCTGGCCGACGGCCAGCCCAAGAAGAAGGACAGCCCCAAGTTCATCAAGCCCGCCGAGGTCACCTACAAGACCCAGGTCGAGCCCCCCCAGGCCCGGCCCGGCGACACCGTGACCTACTCGGTCACGGCCACCGTGGCCGCGCCCTGGCACATCTACGCCTTCGTGGACAAGCAACCCGAGGACGGCCCCCGCGGCACCCAGTTCGACTTCTTCGACCTCGCGGGCCTCTCGCCCCAGGGCAAGTGGACGTCCACCAGGCAGGCCAACGAGAAGCTTGACCCCGCCTTCAACAACATGAAGGTCCAGTATCACGACGACGAGGTGACCTGGCAGATCAAGCTGAAGGTCCCCGCCGACGCCAAGCCGGGGAAAAAGACCCTGCGGAACCAGATCTACTTCCAGATCTGCGACCCGAAGAGCTGCAAGCCTCCTGTGAACGTGACGGTGCCCGACGCCGACGTGACGGTCGTGTCGGACAAGTCGGCATTGGCTCCGAAAGGTAGCTCGTTCCTTCCCGCCTTGCTGGTCGCCACGACGAACCGGATGGGATCGGGTCCCGCGAAGAAGGATAGCCCGAAGATCGTGGTCCCGTCTCAGGCGGATTTTCAGGCCAGCGTTGAGCCGGCGAATGCGAAGCCCGGCGACACCGTGACCTACTCGGTCAAGGCGGCCATTGACGCCCCCTGGCACATCTACGCCTTCGTGGACGAGCAACCGAAGGAAGGACCTCGCGGGACCCAGTTCGATTTCTTCGACCGTGCCGGGCTGGAGCCGGTCGGGACCTGGAGCGCGGATCGCCCCGCCATCGAAAAGGTGGAAGCCATTTTCGGCGGGTTGAAGGTCCAGTTTCACGACGAGGAAGTGATCTGGCAGATCAAACTCAAGGTCCCCGCCGACGCCGAACCCGGGATCCGTACTCTTCGAAATCAGGTGGCATTCCAGATCTGCGACCCGAAGAGCTGCTCGCCGCTCGTGCGTGTCACGGTTCCCGACGCCACCTTGACGATTGGCTCGGAAAAGTCCAAGCCCATCGCGATGGATCGTGCGGCCTTCGCTGCCCTCCTGGTTGGTTTTGCGGACTCGGCCGCGACGGCCACCGCCGTAACCCCCGTCCCGCCGAGCGAGCTGGACAAGGTTACGGGCGGCGGATTGGCATCGTTCCTCGTCTATTCCGCTCTCGGAGGCCTGTTCGCGGTCCTCATGCCTTGCGTGTGGCCCATGATCCCGATCACGGTGAACTTCTTCGTGAAGCAGGGGGAGGCCAAGCACGGGTCGCCCACGAAGCTCGCGATCGTTTATTGCCTGGCCATCATCGGGATCTTCACGGGGATCGGGCTTGCGGTCACGGCCGCGCTCGGGGCCACGGGGGCCACACAGCTTGGCGCGAACAAGTGGGTCAATTTGCTCTTCGGCCTCGCGTTTATTGGGCTCGGGCTGAGCCTGCTCGGGTTGTTCGAAATTCGCCTCCCCACGGCCCTGCTCAACGCCTCGTCGCAGGCCGAAGGAAAGGGGGGGCTTCTGGGCGTGATGTTCATGGCGACCACGCTCACGATCACGTCGTTCACGTGCACGGCGCCGGTCGTCGGGACGTTGCTTGTGGCCTCGACGAAGGGGCAATATTTCTATCCGGTGCTCGGGCTGCTCACGTTCTCGGCGGTCATGGCCATGCCGTTCTTCGTGCTCGCCCTCATGCCGGGCCTCATGAGGAAGATGCCCCGCAGCGGCGACTGGATGAACGCCGTGAAGGTCGTGGGCGGCCTGGTGGAGATCGCCCTGGCCTTCAAGTTCCTGAACACCGCCGAGATCGGGTTCGGCGCCGCCTCGTCCGAGGCCTGGATCGACGCGCAGCTCGTCCTCACGGTGTGGGTCATCACGGCCCTGGCGTGCGGAATCTACCTGCTCGGCCTCTTCCGGACCGATCACGACCACGACGCGATCCGCGTGGGGCCCCTCCGCATGGTCTCGGGGATCGCCTTCCTGTGCGTTGCGCTATTCCTGGCCCCCGCGCTCTTCGGCGTGCCTCCCAAGAGCCGGTTCTACGAGGCGATCGTGGGCATCCTCCCGCCCGACGTGGGCGAGTTGAACAAGCAGCAGAAGACGGTCCAGGAGATCGTCGCCCAGCTCAGCGACCTCCAGTCCTTTCGCCCAACCCAGGTCGCCGCCGCACCCGGCGCCCTGCCGGTCGAGGAGGAGATCCGGGGGCCGGTCGCCGCGAAATCGACCGATCCCAAGGTCGCCATCCGCGAGGAGAGGAAGTTCCACGGGGTGAGCTGGGGCATGAGCTACGAGGCCGCGCTGGAGGAGGCGAAGGCCAAGAACAAGCTCGTCCTGATCGACTTCACCGGCGTGTTCTGTGCCAACTGCCGGACGGTCGAGCAGAAGGTCATGCCCCGCCCCGACACCGTGGCCGAGATGAAGAAGTTCGTGACCGTGTCGCTCTACACGGACAAGGTGGACATCAAGTCGATCTCCCCCGACGCCCGCGACGAACTGGCTCTTGCGAATCTGGAGCTCGAGGTGAATCTGGTGCAGGAGAGCACGAGCCCGGTCTACGCCGTGGTCTCGCCCGATGGCAAGCTGCTTGGCAAGACCTCGTACCAGCAGGACGAGAACTTCCTCCGCGACTTCCTCCGCTCAATGTACGAGAAGCACGCGCCGAAGGCCCAGGTCGCTCAGAAGGATTGACCGACCTGGGGGCGTGGATCAAGCATCGGCGAAGGTGACCTCGCGGTTTCCTTCGGTCACCTCGCCGATGACCCACGAGGGGACGCCGGCCTCTTTCGTGAGGGTCCTTGCGATCGAGTCGGCGTAGTACTCGGCCACGATCAGGACCATGCCGATGCCCATGTTGAACACACGAAACATCTCGGCGTCGGGCACGGATCCGAGCTTCTGAAGCCAGGGGAAGACCCTGGGCATTTCCCAGGTCTTCGAGAGGCGGATCGCCAACCCTTCGGGCAGGATCCGGGGCGGGTTGTCGATCAGCCCCCCTCCGGTGATGTGGGCGATCCCGTGGATGATCCGCTTCACCCGGTAGTGGCGGTAAACGGTTTTCAGGGCGCGGGTGTAGATGCGGGTCGGTTCGAGGAACTCGTCGGCCACGGTCCGGCCGAGCTCGGGGACGACGGTGTCCAGCGACAGGCCCGCATGCTCCAGAGCGATCTTGCGTGCGAGGCTATAGCCGTTGGAGTGGAGGCCGGAGGACGAAAGCCCGATCACGCGGTCCCCTTCGCGGATCTCCGCGCCGGTGAGGACCTGCTTGCGATCGACCACGCCCACGCAGAACCCCGCCAGGTCGTATTCGCCCGGCTTGTAGAACTCGGGGAGGATGGCCGTCTCGCCGCCCATGAGGGCGCATTCGGCCTCGACGCAGCCGTCGGACACGCCCTGCACGATCTCGGCGGTCATGGCCGGGTCGTCGCGGCTCATGGCCACGTAGTCGAGAAAAATCAGCGGCTCGGCCCCGGCGCACAGGCAGTCGTTCACGCTCATGGCCACGAGGTCGATGCCCACTGTCGAATGCCTGCCGGTGGCGACCGCAAGCTTGAGCTTGGTCCCCACGCCGTCGGTGGACGACACGAGAACGGGGTCGCGATAGGTCCGGGTGAGCAGGCCGATCTTGTCGTCCAGTCGGAACAGCCCGGCGAATCCGCCCGGCCAGTCGAGGACCCGGGGCGTGTAGGTGCGCTTGAGGAGCGGCGGGAGCCTCCTCATGGTCTCTTCGTAGGTGTCCAGGTCGACCCCGGCGGACTTGTAATCGATCGGCTCGGACATGGGGTGATCGCTGCGCGGAAGGTTGGGGAGCAAAACGGCCCGGCGCCGATGGGGAAGTTTAGCCTATTCCCCGGCCGAGTCTATCCTGTGGAGAATTCGGAGGGCGATGCCCGCTTGATTGCGCGTGTCCGCCGTATTATGGTTAGCCTTACCAACCTCTCGGTCCGCGACGCGAGCTTCGCAGGGACCGCCCTCCGCACGATTCTCTCTACGACCCAGGTTTACCCCGGAGTGTTCTCGATGTCGATTCGCAAGGGATCCGCTCTCGCCGTGACGGCCATGGCCACCGCACTGGGCTTCGCGGGATTCGCGTTTGCCACGTCCGACGACGAGTCGAAGCTGCACAAGGCCATGGAGCAGGTCCAGGCCAAGAACTCGTTCATCGTGAAGAACGTGAGGACGGCCGCCGTCTTCAAGAAGAGCCAGAAGGAAGTCGTCGAGGCCGCCAAGGCCCTCGCCCAGCTCGGCAAGGACACCCGCGACGAGACCGAGCCCGCCAAGGAGAAGAAGAAGCCGCAGGAAGACTGGACGAAGCTCATGGACGCCTACATCACCGAGTGCGAGAAGTTCGCCGAAACAGCCGGCAAGGCCGACGCCCAGCAGGCCGACGTGAAGAAGGCCTACACCGCGGTGAGCGGCACCTGCGCCGCCTGCCACAAGGATTTCCGCCCCGACGAATGAGCCGGACTCTCGTCGGTCGAAAGATCGCAGGGCGGAAGGACGTTTCTCGACGGGACCTCCGCCCTGCCCTCCGCCTCGCCCCGCCGTGAGCACCATGGATTTCCTCGATCTGACCCTTCCTTCCATCGAGGAAAACCTCGCGCTGGACGAACTCCTTCTCCTCGAGGTCGAGGAAGGGAGCCGCCCCCCTCTGCTGAGGCTCTGGGAGTCTCCGCGTTACGCCGTCGTCCTGGGGGCATCGGGACGCATCGACGAGGACGTGATTCGCGACGCATGTGAGCGGGAAGGCGTCCCGATCGCCCGACGATCCAGCGGCGGGGGGACCGTCGTCGTGGGTCCGGGCGCGTTGAACTTCACCGTGGTGCTCTCGCGAGATTTCGCGCCGGGGCTCGACGCCGTCGATCGCTCCCAGGCGTTCGTCCTGGAAAGGGTCGCCCAGGCCATCCGAGACGAGGGCCCGCCGGTGAAGGTGTCCGGCTCGGGCGACCTCTCGCTCGAGGGGAAAAAGGTCTCGGGATCGGCGCAACGTCGTCTCAAGCAAAATTTTCTGATCCACGCGACGTTGCTCTACGAATTCGAGCTTTCCCGGATCTGGCGTTACACCCGCAACCCGTCCCGCCAGCCCTCGTATCGCGAGGGGCGATCCCATCAGGATTTCGTGGCGAATCTGGGCGTCACGCGCTCCAATCTGGAACGTTCTCTGAAGAAGGTCTGGCTTCCCGATCCGCAGATTCCACCGCACGGAAGGGTGGACGAGGACCGGATTGAGGCCATGATTACCGAAAAATTCGGTCTCCCTTCGTGGATCGGTCGCCTTTAGTTTTTTTCGCGGAAATGCTCCGGATTTCGCCAGAATTCGATAACCTTCCCATCACATCCTGCTCCCCCTGCGTATACTGAAGAAAGAATGGCCGAAGCGCTCTTGGGTAGTTTTCGGTTTGCGTTATGCTGGGTTGGGAAGGTGTCGCGAGGGTCCGCGATGCTCCTCGGCAGATCGGCTTACACAATGGGGCCTGGCACTCCGGCATTGCGGTGCCCCCCCTTTTGGGATCATGTTCCATGAATCGCTCGACGGTCGCGAGTCGCCCGAACCTCGAAGTGATCGAGGAAAACTACGCGAGATGGCAACAAGATCCCGCCTCGGTCGACTCGACCTGGCGGTTTTTTTTTGAAGGGTTCGAGCTCGGACGCTCGGGCCCCGGCGGCGAGGCGGTCTCCACGGAGAATCGCGAGGCCGTCGAGAAGCAAGCCGCGGTCACTCGCCTCGTGGCGACTTACCGCGAGATCGGCCACTATCTCGCCGACCTCGACCCTCTGAAGCTCGTTCCGCCGCAGGACTCGCACGAGCTCCTGAACCTGACGGAATACGGGCTCACGAGCGACGACCTCGGTCGCACATTCTCGACGTTCCTCTTCCCGGCAGGCAAGGCGACCCTCGCCGAGATCGTCGCGCTGCTGCGAGAAACGTATTGCCGGACCATCGGCGTCGAGTACATGCACATCCGCAACCCCAAGGTGCGGAAGTGGTTGCAGGATCGGATGGAGGGTTCGCGCAACCGGCCGTCCTTCGAGCTTCAGAAGAAGCGCAGGATCCTTTGGAAGCTCAACGCCGCCGCACTGTTCGAGTCCTTCCTCCACAGCCACTACCAGGGGCAGAAGCGATTCTCGCTCGAAGGCGGCGAGATGCTCATCCCCCTGCTCGACTCGGTGATCGAGCGGGCCGGCCGGGTCGGGGTTCGCGAGATCGTGATGGGCATGTCCCATCGCGGACGCCTGAACGTCCTTGCGAACATTCTGGACAAGCCCTACGGCCTGATCTTCAGCGAATTTGAAGGCTCAGCACCGAAGACCGTGGCCGGCGACGGCGACGTGAAGTATCACCTCGGGTTCTCGGCCGACCGCACCACGTCCGACGGGCACCTGATCCATCTGTCGCTCACCCCAAACCCCAGCCACCTGGAGGCCGTGAACCCGGTCGTCGAGGGGCGAGTCCGGGCCAAGCAGAAGCGATTCAAGGACAACGAGCGAAAGCTGGGCCTGCCCGTCCTGATCCACGGCGACGCCGCATTCGCCGGCCAGGGCCTCGTGGCCGAGACGTTAAACCTCTCGCAGCTCACGGGCTACAAGACCGGCGGCACGGTCCACATCGTGGTGAATAACCAGATCGGCTTCACCACCAACCCCAGCGATAGCCGCTCCAGCCGCTACTGCACGGACGTGGCGAAAATGATCGAGGTCCCGATCTTCCACGTGAACG
>JANOBY010000473.1:0-2035 GCA_031411935.1 Planctomycetales bacterium
GCCAGGTGGTCGAATGAGTCGCGCAGGTACGACCACGGGTTGAAGACCGCCTCGGTGTTGCTAAGCGTCTGAGCCAGCCCGGCGCGAAAGCGGCTCAACCCGTGGTTGTACCTCCGCGACGTGCTCGATCAACTCTCCGGCCGATCCGCCGACGCCGAGGTGGGCGACCTGCTTCCCGACGCTTGGGCTCGGGACCATTCCCGACTGAACTAAACGACTTGCCGGCCACGCCGTCACTCGGGGTAAATCGCAAGTTGACACGCCGTTCACCGACGCCGATGTGGTGCGGCTGAGACGGACACGGGCCGGGCCGATATTGGCTGACTTCGCCGACTGGCTCGGAGTTCAACATCGGTCCACGACGCCGAAGAGCCTGCTCCTCACCGGTCGGGCACGATAAATGCGAACGTGGTCACACCGCGAATCGATCTACGGCGGCCTCGTCCCACACCATCCCAGAGCCGGCGGAGTCGCCGGGGGCCACCATCCCCTTCTGGACGCGGAGCGGCTCGGTCAGGATCGGGTTCCACCAGTCGGCGTATTCCAGCCAGTGAGCCGACGGCGTGACGCTCAGCAGGTGTGCGCTCAACTCCGGCCAGAGGTGGCTGGACACCGGCAGGCCGTGCGCGTGGGCGAGAGCCGCCGCCCGCATCCAGCCGGTGACGCCGCCGATCTTCATCACGTCCGGCATCGCGAAGTCCGACCCGCCGGCGTCGATGGAACCCCGCATGTCGAGGGTGCCCCACCAACTCTCGCCGCACTGGATTGGCGTCCGCGCCTCGCGGGCGATCAGGGCGTGCCCGGCGAAGTCGTGCGACAGCGTCGGCTCCTCGATCCACGCCAGCCCCTCGTCGTCGAGAACGCGGACGCGCTCCATGGCGACCGGCGGCGTCAGGCTCTGGTTGTAATCGACCATGACCGCCACGCCCGGCCCAACGGCCTTGCGGATGGCCCGGATTACGGCGACATCCTCGGCCGTGGTCGGGTAGCCGATCTTCGCCTTCACGCCGGTGAATCCCAGGCTCGCCCAGCGTTCCGCGGCATCCGCCGAACCGACCTCGCCGTCGTGACCGACGGGGCCATAGCAGCGGACGGGTTTGACTGCCCCGCCGAGGAGTCGCACCAGAGGCAACTCGTGGACGCGGGCGAGCGCGTCCCAGAGGGCCATGTCGATGCCCGCCAGCGCCATCCCGACAAGCCCTTGCGTTCCCAGCAGGCGGAAGCGTTTCGAGAGCGTCTGTTCGATGTCGGCGGGGGCCAGCGGTTGGCCGCTCACCAGCGCGCCGATATTGCCGATCAACTCGGCGGTCGGCTTCAGCGCGGCCGGTGTGTAGGTGAACGTGATGCTATGCCCGGTGACGCCGGCGTCGGTGGTCACGTCGGTCAATAGGAGCGGCGAGTCCGTCACGACGCCGCTGGCCGTGCGGTGCGGCTCGGCCATCGGCACACGCACCGCGCGGACGCGGAATTCCTTGATTGTCGTCGAAGAAGTGTTGGGCATGTCGGGGCCGTCCACGGGGTCATGCGGTAAGAGTTCCACGGCCGGCAGGGTGCCGCCATCGGCCTCAGCCCGTCAGAACTCACCTAGATGAATGTACGGCAATGGGGTGAGAGTCCCGGTGGTGACGATTTCCCCGGCCCGGAGCGGCGGTGCCCACGGCTGCGCGGCGAGTACGGCGGCTAGATGCCGGAGGGCCAGTAGTGGACTGCCGATGCGGCTGTGAGGCCACAAGTTATCCCCGCGGCGATCCGTGGGCAACGATTATTTTGCCCGGATGGCGTCCCGACTCCGGTCGAACGGTTTAGGTGCGAGTGAAGCTAGGCTGGCAACAGCATCGCCGCCGGACGGGTACGATGCAACTGCTTCTCCATCCGTTTCCGATGCTCGATCACGAACTCCTCTTCGCTTTGCTTTTGATACGCCACCCCGTACCGCATCATCCCGCATACTCAAGGGCTCCATCAAGATACCCATAGGGGAGCGAAATCGTAGAAAAGGTCGATTTGCTCTCAAGTTCGCGCTCCAGGCGAAAAT
>JANOBY010000474.1:0-3932 GCA_031411935.1 Planctomycetales bacterium
AGGGGGGACCGGGTGTCTTCGCCCCCCTGGAGACACCCGGTCCCCCCTCTTGACGAAAACAAGACACCGCACGGCCGACAGGCCGTGACGAGAAAGGAGGAAGGCCCCGGCCCGCCGAAAGAGTAGCGGAGCGGATGCAAGGGCAGTGGCGGAGAGGATCGGAGCGGACCAACCGATTAGGTTGGCACGCCCTTGCCTCCCGGAGCGGGCGGGGAGTCGACCCGAGGAGTCACGGCCCGCCGATGATGTAGCGGAGAAGAGCAAGGGCAGTGGCGGAGCGGACCAACCCGCTCCGGGGTTGGCACGTCCTTGCCTCCGCGGACGGGGATGAGAAGGGACCGGGACCACCGAGGTCGGCCCTGACCTGCAATAAATCCTCGGTGCTTAGTACAACGCCGCGGAGAAAGGGTGACGAATTGACAGTTTGAACCGGTCTTGGCGATTATTGTGGTCGGCGGGCGGTCTGGTCTTTTTCACTCACCTCGAGACTCCGGTACTCTCATGCGGGGCCGTAAATCCTCCCTGACGATCACCCTGACTCTTGAAGACCGAGCTGAGATCCGGCGTTGGCAACGCGCGACGACCGGCCCCGCCGGGTTGGCACGCCGCGGCCGTGTCCTGCTCCTCCTCGAACGGGGCGAGACCTTGAAGGAGGCCGCCCGCCTCTGCGGCCTGAGCGTGCGGCACGTCCGCAAGTGGGCCGAACGATTCCGAGCCCAAGGGCTCGCCGGCCTCCACGACAAGCCCCGACCCGGCCGCAAGCCGGTCTTTTCCCCCCGAGGTCGCGTTGTACCTGGTCAAGATGGCCTGCGAGCGGCCCGATGACCGCGGCCGGTCCCTCTCGTTCTGGGACTGCCGGGAGATGGCCCGGCAATTGGTCGCCGAGGGGGTCGTACCGAGCATCTCCCCGGACACCGTCCGGCGCGTCCTGGAGCACCACCACCTCAAGCCCTGGCGGCATCACCTCTGGCTCTCCCCCAAGGTCCCCAGGGACGAGGCGTTCGCGGCGGCCGTTCAGGAGATCTCGGATCTGTACACTCGGCCGCTGGGCGACGACGAGGTCGTGCTCTGCGCGGACGAGAAGACGAGCTTGCAGCCGCGGCCCCGCAAGTCGCCGACCCTGCCGGCGCAGCCCGAGCGACCTGTCCGCGTCGAGCACGAGTACGGGCGGTGCGGGGCCTTGAACCTGTTCGCCGCGTTCGACACGCGGACCGGCAAGGTCTACGGGATGACCGCCGAACGGAAGCGGCAGGCCGAGTTCATCGCGTTCCTGGAGCAACTGGACAGG
Source organism: Planctomycetales bacterium (assembly GCA_031411935.1). Taxonomy (GTDB): domain Bacteria; phylum Planctomycetota; class Planctomycetia; order Isosphaerales; family Isosphaeraceae; genus JAQGHR01. Next base: position 1,289 of record JANOBY010000474.1, read on the forward strand.
GAGATCCCCGCAACGGTCAAGATGGTCCATGTGGTCCTGGACAACCTGCGGATGCACAAGGGCAAGCAGGTGCAGGCGTGGTTGGCGAAGCACCCGCGGTTCGTGTTCCATCACCCGCCGGTGCATTGCTCGTGGATGAACCAGGTCGAGCAGTGGTTCAGCATCCTGCAGCGCAAGCGCCTGCGGATCGCCGATTTCGCCGACAAGGCGGCCTTGGCGGAGCGGTTGCAGGCGTTCATCGCCGAGTGGAATCAAGTGGCCCATCCGTTCAAGTGGACGACCAAGTCAGTGGCCAAGGTGATGGCCAAGTGCAAGTCCGCCGGGGCTGCTCAAAAAGGAGGTCAACCCATGGCGGCGTGATTTCGATACCCTTTCTCCGCGGCGTTGTACTTAGCGAAATCTACCGAGGGTTTCGTGCACCGGACGCCCCGAAGGCGGGGCGATGCGTCAGGCCCCGCCCAGAGAATTCTCGGCCCAGTATCGCTCGAGCATGGTGAAGGCTTCCAGGTAGTTTCGGGTCGAGAGGCCCGCCTCTTCGGCCATGCCCGGGAAGTCTTTCGACCAAAAAGTCGGCGGCGGCGGAAGGGTCCTGGGCAGCGGGTGCGTGCCGCGGGTCAGGAAGGTCGCCCGCAGAGCCTCGCGAATCAACGCCCCGTCGAGCCTCCCGCGTTCGATGAGGAGCAGGAGGTCGACCAGGTCCTTCGTCCGCGTGTTGAGCCGCCCCTCCCACGGAAAGGTGTAGGCGTGGACCTTCTCGGCGAACTGCTGGGCCTTCGGGATCGCGAGCACGACGGCCCTGGGCAGCTGGGCGAACTCGAGGAGATCCTCTCCTTCGATTCGCTCAGGCTCACCGAAACGCAAGTCGCCGACGCCGACGTCGAGATGGAACTTCGCGTACGACTTGCCCAGCAGAACCGCCTCGCACGGGAACCGCCCTCCGCCCCCCGGGGCCTGGGTCTGCTCGGACTTCATCTCGCCGAGGCGGTAGGTCAGAAAATCACCCAGGTCGATGGAGGCTGCCGCCTGAAGTAGCTCCCTGAGGTCGCCCGCAATGCTGCCGGCCAGGAGCTTGACCGAAAGGTCGACGTCCTTCGTCGTCCGGGCCCGCGGGCGAAAGCGGAGGTCCATCGCGAAGCCGCCTTTGAGGAGCCACGGGACTTCGGCCTCGTGGAAGAGCCTCGCGAGCAGCCTTTCCATCACGAACTTGAGCTGGAGGGTCTGGAACGGTACCGACATCTCCTGGGCACGCGTCCTCAGGCGTGCCTCGAGGGAGGTCTTGAATGCCGGGGCCGACGTGAACTTCTTCGCCATGAGGGTCCTTCCCCGTTACCGCTTCGCCTTCATGCCGCCCAGGGCCAGCGAGAGCCGCTCGGAGCAAGTCGCCGCCGATTCGAGGGCCTTCTGCCGGACGAGGCCCCGCGCCTGCGCGTCGGCGACGGCTTTCGCAAGCTGCTCCTGGCTCACGTGGCCCTCGGCCGCGTCGAGCAGGGTACGAAGCGGGGAGGTGACCCGAAACCCGGCACGCTCCTCGACGTCTCCGTCCGCGAGGACGGCCTTGTGGAGGACGCAGCCGGGCGGGGCTGCCTTCCTGAACTTGGGAGGGACCGTCAGGTGGGTTTGGCCGGGCAGGAGCTCGCTCAATTCATGGAGGACCAGGGCCGACTCGTGGGAGACCACGGCCTGGGGCTCGTCCTTCCGGCTCCTGCTCCAGAGCGAGAGGCGGATGAGCTCGTCGTGCTCGGGGATCGGCACCGTGGGGAGGCGGTAGAGGCCGTGCCCGACGCGTTCGAAGTTACCGGCCGTCACATGGTAGACCAGCTGCGGGTACTCGTAGCCCGAGTCGCGGGCCTGCTTCGCGGTGAAGTAGCCCCCCTGGGCCTGGGCCAGCGAGGCGAGCGTTCGGGCCGATTCCCGGGTCGAGTGCGGCATGCAGAATCCTTCAAGAAAGTTGAAGGATTTTGCACCAGCACGGGCCGTAGAGGCAAGGCCGATCTCGGCCTTCGCTGCCGGGAGTCGATCATCTCCGGCCGCTCGGGCGAAGAGCGATCTCTCACGGGGCGGGTGAGACGTGCGGCCCACCGCGGGAAGTGCGACCACCCTCGGATTGAGTGCCCGATTCGGGGCTAAAGACCCGGGTGGTTACATGACGTAACCAGTCAAAGGCTCGGAAGGTCAATAGCTTAGGATTTTTCGTGGCTGTCGGTCGGCCCCGAGTTACATCGCGTTACATGGAACCCTCGCGTCCGGGCCGGCAATTTGCCCCGGGACATCCGGCGGTCTTCCGCTTCGCACCGGCCTCACAAAGTCCTTGAGCTTGTAAGAAAAACTAGCTACTATTTCTTACATGGAGAAGGTCCACGACCACGCCCAAAGCATCGATTCCCGGCTTCTTGCCCGCATCCGCGGGCGGGGCCGCGGCTCCGTGCTCGTCCCGGGCGACTTCCTCGATCTCGGGAGCCGGCAGGCGGTCGACGTCACGCTCCACCGCCTGGCGAAGAAGGGCACCATCCGGCGGCTCGCCCGCGGCCTCTACGATTACCCGAAGGAGCACCCGGTCCTGGGGATCCTCTCGCCCTCCGCCGACGCCATCGCCCAGGCCCTGGCGGGCCGGGACCGGACGCGCCTCCAGCCGGCCGGGGCCTAC
>JANOBY010000475.1:0-6338 GCA_031411935.1 Planctomycetales bacterium
GCTCAACGCCGGACGGATCGTGGCCGTGAAGGGGATCGGCGGCTATCACCTGGCCTTCTCGGCCCTGGATGCCCACGCGGTGGAACGCCTCCGCGAGCGGAAATATCGGAAAGAGAAGCCGTTCGCGGTCATGGCCCGCGACCTCGCGTCAGCAAGCCGTCTGGCGATGATCGACGACGAGCACCGTTCGCTCCTGCTCGACCCGTCGCGGCCGATCGTGCTGGCCCCGGCGCGTGCGATCCTCGCGGGGGTCTCGCCCTGCACCGACGAGATCGGCGTGATGCTCCCCTACGCGCCTCTCCATGCTTTGCTCTTCGCGATGGGGGCCCCCGATCCGCTCGTGATGACCAGCGCGAACCGGTCGAGCGAGCCGATCGCGTTTCGCGACGACGACGCGGGCGAACGCCTTCACGGGATCGCCGACGCGCTGCTCGTGGGCGAACGGCCGATCGCCCGTCGCGTGGACGACTCGGTCATGGCCGTTCGAGGAGGCGAGAGGGCCGTGCTCCGTCGCTCGCGAGGGCTCGCCCCGGCCTCCGTCGCCAGGCTCGGGACGGATCGGCCGATCCTGGCCCTGGGCGCCGACCTCAAGAACGCGATCACCCTGGTGGTCTCCGGGCGGGCCATCGCGAGCCCGCACATCGGCGACCTGGGCGACCTCGAGACCGATCGCGCGTTCGAGGAGACGGTCCGCGACCTGCTCTCCATGTACGAGATCGACCCCCGCGAACTCGTGATCGCGCACGACCTCCACCCGGACTTCGTGTCCACGCGCCTCGCCGCGCGACTTCCCTGCATGCGTCGCATGGCGATCCAGCACCACGAGGCGCACGTGGCCTCGGTCCTCGCCGAGCGGGGGGAGCCGGATCGGCGGGTCATCGGCATCGCGCTCGACGGCACGGGCTACGGGACGGATGCGGCGATTTGGGGGTTCGAGTTCTTCTCGGGGAGCGTCCGCGAGGGGTTCGTCCGCCAGGGGCACCTCCGCCCCGCGAGGCTCCCCGGCGGGGACGCCGCCGCGCGCTGGCCGGTCCAGGCGGCCGCCGGGTTCCTCCACGAGCTCGACACCCCGGACCTGCTCGCCCCGCCGTTCGGGTTCCCTCCGCGGTACCTCCTCGCCCGGCAGATGGCGGGCCGGGACGTCCGGTGCTTCCCCACGACCTCGGCCGGTCGGCTCTTCGACACCGTGGCCGCGCTCTGCGGGTTCACGCGAGAGGTCTCGTTCGAGGGGCAGGCCGCCCTCTGGCTCGAACACCAGGCCCACCAGGCCCGCAAGGGGGGGCCTCCGTACCCGTTCCCCGACCTGGACCCTCGGCCCTTGCTTCACGCGGTCATGGCCGACCGGATCGCCGGCCGCGACATCGGCGAGATCGCCCACAGGTTCCACTCCGCCGTGGCCCACGCCCTGCTGGCCACCGCCTCCAGGCTCGCCTCGCAAAGCGGGACCCGCGACGTGGCGCTCTCGGGCGGGGTGTTCCAGAGCCGCCTCCTGAGGACCCTGCTGGCCGACCGATCGCAACGCCAGCCCGGCCTCCAGCTCCTCTTCAACCGCGAGGTCCCGCCGAACGACGGAGGGATCTCGCTCGGCCAGGCCGCCCTCGCCTCGGCCCGAGCACCCACCGCATGAAACCGGAGCAACGCCCGACAGAACCCGGCCATTCCCCCCGTGGGGAAGGCAGGTACGCCTACCTCACAGGAAGCTCCAGAGCAAAGCTCAGGCACGAACGGCGGGTACCCAGCGGGCTCCAAGCCCCCCGACACGAGGTCAGTTACCCTGCGAAATCACCCCCTGGGCCGCAACCCAACTCGCCTCGACACAATCCGTAAAACCCTCGTAATCAACAACTTGCACAACGATTTCCGCTATTTCGAACATAAGGCCCATTATCGGACGCACCTCGGAGGGTGTTTGCCCCCTTGTTGGTTTTGGGTGGGACGGGCCTGTTTGGGGTGCTCGGCAGGGGTTGCGGATCGGCCCGGGCCTGGGGTCCCGAGGCTTTGCTCAAGTCCCGGCGGGCGCTGGTCGAAAGCATGAGGAGAGGGTTGTAACGATTCTCCCTATTCTCCCGAAGAAGCGTGACCGTGATGACACCACCTCCTCGACGACCTTGCGGATGGACGGGCCTCCGGGGCTCGCGACGAGGGGCCCTGGTCCTGTGGCTGGGCTTGATCGGGACGCAGGGACGGGTCCTGGCACAGGGGCAGCTTCCTCCGCCCCCGCCCGCCCCGGCGCCGGATGGCGCGATCCCCCTGCCCGCGGCCATGCCCATGCCGGCGGCGGCGCCCATGTCGTCACTCTTGCCCACGCAGACGGGGATGCTGCCCCGAGGGCGTCTGCCGGAGATTTTTCCCGAGCCGCCCCAGCCCGCGGGCGACTTCGTGAACAATCTCCGGGCCAACGACGCGGCCTTCAAGGTCATCGAGGGCCAGGGGCGGATCCTCAGCACGAAGGTGGACATCGTCGATGGCCAGAAGCAGCCCCTGATCGCGGTGGGCGACCCCTCGGTGATCGAGTTCACCGTGGTCTCCACCCGACAGCTCCGCATCACCGGCCTGCGCCTGGGGACGACCGACCTGTCGATCACGACGGCCAACGGCGAGACCCTGAGCTTCGAGGTCGTGGTCGAGGCCGACCTCTCGCCGCTCACGGCCCGGCTCCAGGCGTCCTTCCCCGAGGCCAGCATCCGCCTCTCGCAGCTCAAGCAGGATATCGTCGTGGAGGGCCAGGCCCGCGACGCCGCGCAGGTCACGAACATCATCGAAATGATCTACGGTTATCAAGTTGCGACGGCCGCGTCCCGCGAGCGCCAGGTCCGCGGGGGCGCCCTGAAGACGCCCAGCAACGTGATCCCCAACGGCGGTCAGCCCCTGGGCGAGATGGCCCAGCCGACCGCGCCCGACGCCGCCAACGCCGCGGCCGGGGCGGCGGCAGGGCTCGGAGGCGGGGCCAACCCCTTCGTGTCCTCGGGCGAGGCGGTCCCGCTGGATATCTCGGGCAAGTTCACCGCGGGGCAGGTGATCAACCTGCTTCGCCTCCCGGGGTCGCAGCAGGTGCTCTTGAAGGTGCGTGTGGCCGAGCTGAACCGGACGGCCCTGCGGCGGATCGGGGCGAACTTTTTGGGCGTGGACCCCAGCACCGGGGCGATCTTCGGGTCGCAGGTCGCCAACCCGGTCACGGCGGCGGGGCTGGTGGGCAAGGTCCAGAGCGGGCAGTTCACCGCGGGGCGGGCCTTCGGGGGCGCGGCGCTGGCCCCCACGTCGGCCAATACCACGGCGTTCGGGATCTTCCAGGACGCGGGCTTCGAGTTCACGCTGAACGCCCTTCGGCAGAACGCCATGCTCAAGATTTTGGCCGAGCCGAACCTCGTGGCCCTGCACGGGCACGAGGCGAGCTTCCTGGCCGGAGGCGAGTTCCCCGTGCCGGTGCCCCAGGTCTCGGCCGGGGGCGTGGCCGCCACGATCACCGTGCAGTTCAAGGAGTTCGGCGTGAGGCTGAACTTCCTGCCCTTCATCCTCGACGGCGACGTGGTCCGCCTGAGGGTGGCCCCCGAGGTCAGCCAGGTGGACTTCACGATCGCCACCACGCTGGTCGCCGGAGGGACCCCGGTTCCGGGCCTGAACACCCGCAAGGCCGAGACCACCGTCGAGCTCCGCGAGGGGCAGACCCTGGCCATCGCCGGGCTCCTGCAGCTGGCCCTGGACGGCAAGACCGACCGCATCCCGGGCGTGGGCGACCTGCCCATCATCGGCCCGTTCTTCAGCAACACCAGCAGCAGCCGGGTCGAGAAGGAGCTGGTCGTGCTCGTCACGCCCTACCTGATCGAGCCCATGAACCAGGACCAGGTGGGCTCCACCCCCGGCGACGAGGTGAAGGGCCCCAACGACCTGGAGCTCTTCTTCCTGAACCGGATCGAGGGGCGCACCGGCAAGGACTTCCGGGCCACCACCCGCTGGGACGACCCGTTCCACCTGAACACGGTCCTGAAGCTGGAGCAGAAGTACATCAACGGGCCGAGCGGCTTCTCGGATTGACCCGCGGACCCGGACCCGACCGATCGCGAACCAGGCATGAAGGGGAGTCAGGACGATGGATTTGACGCACTGGAGGAGGGCCCTGGCGGCCGGGGCCCTGCTCGCCCTGCCCGCATCGGCCCAGGAGGCCCCGGCGGTGATCGTCCCGCCCGGGGGGACCGTCCCTCTGCCCGCGGGCACGGTGTTCGAGGGCCCCGCGATCGAGGTCCCGCCCCCCTCCGTCGAGCGCCCCGGCCTCTTCGGCTGGAGACGCCGGCACGCGGACAAGAAGCGCCATTACCAGGAGCACTTCCTGGGCTATCCCGAGGAGTTCAACGAGTGGCCCCTGGGCCAGACCGTCTACACGCACGGGCGGACCATGGCGGCCAACGGACGCGCAGCCCGGATGATCCTCAACGAGTATGACTTCGTCGGCGGGGAGACCGAGCTGAACGACCGGGGGCAGCAGAAGCTCGCGGCCATCGAGGCCCAGCTCCCGGTGAACTTCGCCCCCCTGATCGTCGAGCAGACCGCGTGGGACCCGAGCGTGGCCGAGGCCCGCCGCGTGGCGATCCTCAACCGGCTCGCCCGGGGGCCCTTCCCCGTGCCCGAGGAACGCGTGGTCGTGGGCCCGGCGATCTCCAACGGGCTGATCGGCAAGGAAGCCTACAAGGTGGGCGGAATGCGCCAGAAGGAGTTCACCAGCGACAACGGAGGTGGCTCCGCGAGCGGGCTCGACGGCTCGGGAGTCTCCAACCCGGTCGGCGGCCGGGTCCAGAACTAGAGGTTGCCGGGGGGCCAGCCACAGCGGTCCGGTGGCACCGGTGGCTTGCCCACGAGTGTTCCGGGCGCCAAGGGCAACCGGGAATCGCTCTCGCGGGCGCCGGTCAAGGAGCACGGATTCATGGACGTACGGAGAGCCGGGACGATGAAGTCAAACCGCGATCGCCGCACGGGGCCCGCCGGGGGATGGGCCGCCCTGGGGCTGCTCTGCCTGGCCGGGTGCCACAACCTGGGGGGCCGCCCCTCGCCGCAGTCCGGCCCCGCCGGGCTCGGCTCAGAGCCCTCGCCGGCCGTGACCCGCGCCCAGGAGGCCGACATGCAGATCACCATGGGCCGCAACGCCGAGCGCAAGGGCGACTTCGACCAGGCGATCGCCATCTACAAGGACGCCCTGAAACGCGACAAGTCCCGCGCCGACGCCTATCAGAGGCTCGCCATCATCCACGACCGCCGCGGCGAGTTCCGCGAGTCGGCCGAGCTCTACCGCATGGCCCTGGCCGCCTCGCCCGGCAACGCCGACATCTTCTGCGACATGGGCTACAGCCTCTACCTCCAGCACCGCTGGGCCGAGTCGGAGCAGAACCTCAAGCAGGCCATCGCCCTGCGCCCCGACCACGCCCGCGCCCACAACAACCTGGGGCTGGTCCTCGCGCAGGATCGACGCCCCGAGGAGGCGCTGGCCGAGTACCGCAAGGCCGGCAACGACGAGGCCCAGGCCCGCAGCAACCTGGCCCTGGCCATGTCGCTCGACGGCCGATGGGACGAGGCCCGCGACCAGTACAAGAAGGTCGCCGCCCTCGACCCCAGGGCCGCGGCCACGGCCCAGGCCCGCCTCACGGAGCTGGACCACGCCTCAACCCGGGTCGCCTCCACCTCCCCCTCCCCTTCCCCCAGCCCGGGCTCGACCCTCCGCGACCGCAACGTGATGGCGACCTCGGCCACCGCCCCCACCTCGGCGGCCGTTCGCCCCTCAACGCCCCGGCCGGCCCCGAAATCCAGCTCCACCGGCGAGCAGGTCCTGCCCCGGAGCTAGCTAGCCCGGATCCCGTCCTCTCCACGCTCCATTCGTGGCCGGGGGGCCCAGGTACGCAAGCCGTCGATGGCCCCCGAAGGTGACCGCCAGGGACGGGCCCTCCGATCGTCCCGAGGGCCCTCCGGTCGTGTCGGATCGGTTTTCCGGTTGCATTGGCTGCGCGAGCACACTATGTTTAACAAACCTTGATCGCCCGCCAATCCCTCCTGATCGTGCACGGCGGGTCCTCGCGATCGGAAGCCCTGCCATGCCCACCCGCCCTGCCCTTGCCTCGCTGGCCTTGATTTTCCTGCTCTCGTCCGCGGCGCCCGCCGAGGATTCGGCCGCCCTGCGGGATCGCGTGGACCGCGAGATCGAGCGCGGGATCTCCGGCCCCGTGGCCGCCCCGGCGACCGACGCCGAGTATGTGCGTCGCGTGTACCTGGACCTCTCGGGGCGCATCCCCCCGGCGATCGAGGCGCGGGGCTTCCTCGACGACCCGTCCCCCTACAAGCGCGAGGCGTTGATCGAC